>NZ_BAAAPH010000039.1:0-49921 GCF_039531045.1 Kribbella hippodromi
GGTGGGGTGGGGGCGAAGGGGCGGGTGGGGAGGTTGGTGGGGACGGGTTGGGTGGGGAACCAGTCGCCGGAGGTTGGCAGGGTGGTGAGTTGGGCGGCGGTGGGGCGGGACTCGGGGGTCTTGGCCAGCATCTGGAGGAGGATGCTCTCGAGCGGGCCGGCCAGTTCGGGGCGGAGCTGGCTGGGTGGGACGGGAGGGGTGTCGACGTGCTGGTAGAGGACCGCGGTCGGGTGGTCGCCGGTGAACGGGGGGCGGCCGGTGACCAGCTGGTAGAGCACGCAGCCCAGCGCGTACACGTCTGACTCCGGACCGGCCTGCAGACCCCTGGCGCGCTCCGGCGACAGGTAGTGCGGGGTGCCGAGGATCTGGCCGGTGACAGTCAGGTCGTTGGTTTCGCTGCCTTGTACGTGCGCGATGCCGAAGTCGGCGACCTTGACGCGGCCGTCCGCGCCGGCCATCAGGTTGCTGGGCTTGATGTCGCGATGGACGACGTTCTCCGCATGCGCGGCGGCCAGGCCCGCGGCAGCCTGTTCGACGATCTGGATCGCGCGCGCCCACGGCAGCGGCCCGTCCTCGGCCAGTTCGGCGGCGACCGAGCGGCCTTCGACCAGTTCCATCACCAGGTAGAACTTGTCGTTCTCCTGGCCGAAGTCGTACACGGCGACGATGTGCGGGTCGCTCAGCCGGGCGGCGGCGCGGGCCTCGCGCTGGAATCGTTCGGCCGCGGCCTTGTCCGCGCCGGACTTGAGCATGAGTTTGACCGCGACCTCACGGCCGAGCAGTTCGTCCGTGGCGCGATAGACCTCTCCCATCCCGCCGCGCCCCAAGGACACGCCCAACCGGTACCGCCGTGCAATCAGCATCCATCCCCCGTACCCATGGCAATCTGCCGGCAATCCGCAGGTCCGGATGCCAAGGAGCAAGGTTACTCGGTGTACAAGCTGTGACCTGACGCGCGCCTGCCGTCACCACGTCCGGTGCCGGAAATGGTCTGCGCCACCTTGGCGTTCGTGAGCCGGTCGCGGCGGAGCTCGACCCAGAAGAAGACCGACGCGGCGAGACCGAGCCAGATGTAGCTGTTGCCCGGGATCTGCTGCCAGAAGTTCCAGTCGTACTCGTGATCGCCGCTGTACGGCGGCCACCAGATCGGGGCGAGCGCGAACATGGCGTACCAGAAGACCCCGACGACGACCCGCCGGCGGCCGTGCACGGCGGAGACGAGCGCGATGCCCATCGGCAGCATCCAGACCCAGTGGTGGCTCCACGACACCGGCGAGCAGAGCAGGCTGATCAGCCCGGTCACGGAGACCGCCGCCAGCCGTTGGCCGGCCAGCCAGAGCGCGCGCGACAAGTACAGCCCCGCGAGGCCGGTGACGACGGCGACGGCGAGCCAGATCGGGCCGCCGCCGGCCGGGTCACCGGTGAGCCGGACCAGGAATCCGTTCCAGGATTGATTTCCGGTGTACGCGAGCGCGCCGATCCGGCCCGTGTCCCTGATCAGAGTGGTCCAATACCGCCAGGACGTGTCCGGCGTGATCAGGAATCCCAGCGCGACCGTTCCGGCGAACGCGGCCGAGGCCCGGGCGAGCATCTTGTACTGCTTGGTGACCAGCAGAAAACCGAGGAATACCAGCGGCGTCAGTTTGATACCGGCGGCGATTCCGATCCCGATCCCCCGGCCGCGATGCTTGAGATCCAGCGTGTCGTACAAAATCAGCGCGCACAGGATCAGATTGATTTGCCCGTACGACAAGGTTTCGCGCACCGGTTCGAGCAGAACGGACGCGGCGAAAAGCGCGAGCAGTACGGCGAATCGCGGCCGCACCGTGAACGAACGCAAACCGATCGCCCAAATCAGCCCCAACGCGATCAGGGACACCGCGATCGACGCTCCGTAGGTGAGCGCCCACGGTAAGAGAGCGGCCGGAATCATGACTACCGCGGCGAAAACCGGGTAGGTGAACGGCAACGAAATCCCGATCGGGTGTACGTCGTAGAGGTGCAACGGATCTCGCAGCAGCGCCAAACCACCGACCCGGTAAACCTTCAGGTCCGCACCGGTGTGATCCCACCCGAACGGCAACAACACTCCGAGCGCGACCAGAACCAAGGCCGCCACCGCCCACTGACGACCACTCCCACCCTTCAGCACCGCCCGATGATGCCACCAGATCAATCACAGAATTCGATCAGTCCGGTTGCAATATTCCATCACTGAAAACTGACCGGTAATTCAACGTATCATCACTTCTCCCGCAACCCGGCGAGCGCGGTGACGGCGGCGAGAACGGAAACGACGGCAGCGGTCAGCAGGCTCAGGCGAACGCCCGCGGGCAGGCCGGACGGCGTATTCAGAAAGGCCCCGAAGACCGCGACGGCGAGCGCGCCGCCGAGTTGCCGGCTGGTGTTGAAGATGCCACTGGCAGTTCCGGCGCGATGCACAGGCACCGCGCGCAGCAGCAGTGCGATCACCGGCGGGATCACGGTCGGCCCGGCGAATCCGACAAGCACCATCAGCACCGCAAGTACGCTCACGGGCGCCGTACGCGGCAGGAGCGCGATGCCCGTGAGTCCGAGCGTCATCGACGTGAGGCCGAGCAGTACGACCGGACGCGCGCCCAACCGCTCCACAACGCGCGGACCGAACGGTGTCAGCACGAGCCCGACGAGCATCATCGGCATGAACACGATGCCGGTGCTCAGCGCCGACAAGCCGGCTTGCTGTTGCAGGTACAGGCTCATCACGAAGGGCAGCCCGTAGTACCCGACCATGAACGCGAAGCCGATCGCGATCGCGGAGAGCACAGTCGGCGACGTGAACAGATCGGGCGGCGTCATCGGATGATCGGCTCTGCGTTGGACGGCGACGAAGGCCACGATCGCGACCGCTGCCAGCCCGGCGGCGATCAAGACGCGCGGGTCGGTCAGCCCGGCGGCGCCGGCCTCGATCGCGGCGAAGGTGAGCGCGGCCATCGCGGTCACGGCGAGCACCTGCCCGGTCCAGTCGAACGGCACGCGGTGCCGGCTGGAGCGGGCCGAGCGGGTGAGCAGCGCCAAGGTCGCGATACCGACGGGGATGTTCACCAGGAAGATCAGCCGCCAGCTGAGTACGGTCAGCGCGCCGCCGAGCAACGGGCCGGCCGACGACGCGACAGCGCCGCCCATCGCCCACCACGCGACCGCACGAGCGCGGCACGCTGGGTCCGGGTACGCCTGCGCGATCAAGGCCATCGAGGCGGGCATGATGACCGCCGCGCCGGCGCCTTGGGCGAAGCGGAAGATCACCAGTGCCGTCAGGCCGGGGGCAAGTCCACAGGCGGCGGAAGCCAGTACGAAGACGGCCGTGCCGATTCCGAATGCACGTTTGGCGCCGATTCGATCGACCAGCGAACCGGCCGACAGCAGGAAAGCGGCGAACATCAAGGTGTAACCGTCGACGACCCATTGCAGGCCTTGGATTCCGCCGCCGAGGTCGGTGCGGATGCGCGGCAGCGCGACGTTCACGATCACCGCGTCCAAGGTGACGAGGAAGAACCCCAGGAGCGCGGTCAGTAGGGTCAGACCGGACGCTCGGGTGCCGATGGTCAGGGGTTCTCGAGTTGTCACGCTCTCAAGGCAATCGGTGTCTTTAGTGCGGTACCAGACCGTGGTGGTCCAGGTAATACCAGGACCCCCCTCGCGGGCGTACGGCGTCGGACCGTGGGAGATGTGCCCGCGAAAAGCGATGAGGTCCGTGAGTTCCTGGCGACGCGCCGGGCGAAGATCACGCCTGAACAGGCCGGGCTGAGTCATTACGGCGGCAATCGCCGCGTACCTGGGCTGAGGCGTGAAGAGGCGGCTCTGCTTGCCGGGGTCTCGGTCGACTATTACACGCGGTTGGAGAAGGGAAATCTCGCCGGGGTTTCCGACAGCGTTCTCGACTCGGTCGCGACCGCTCTCCAGCTCGACGAGGCGGAACGGATTTATCTGTACGACCTCGCCCGCACCGCGAACGCATCCGGCCGCCCGGGCAAACCCGGCGGGTCGGGCAAACCCGGCGGGTCGGGCAACTCCGGCGGGTCGCGGCGGCGGCGCGTACGTGAGGTTCGGCCGACTGTGCAGCGGATTCTTGACAGCATGGGTGGCATTCCGGCGTTCGTGCGTACCGAGCGGCTCGACATCGTCGGAACGAACGCGCTCGGGCGTGCCCTCTACTCCCCTATCTTCGACAGCCCGACCAGGACCAGCGCTGTGTCGCCGCCCAACATCGCCCGGTTCAAGTTCCTCGACCCCGCCGCCGCTGACTTCTTCGCCGACTTCGACGCGTCGGCCGACACCACGACTCAGCTGCTGCGGGCGGCGGCCGGCCGCAACCCGCACGACCGCGACCTCACGGATCTCATCGGCGAACTGTGCACTCGCAGCGAGGACTTCCGTACCCGCTGGGCCGCGCACGACGTCCGCGTGCACCGCACCGGAACCAAGCGCTTCCGGCACCCGGTCGTCGGTCTGCTGACGTTCGGCTTCGAAGCCATGGAGTTGTCGGCCGACTCCGGGCTCACGCTGACCGCGTACAGTCCGGAGCCGGATTCGCCGTCCGAGGAGGCGCTCAAACTCCTCGCCAGCTGGGCCGCGACCTCAGACCGGACCGATAAAGTGAGCCGGTGACGAACTTTCGTGGGCTGACGCCGGGGCAGCGGTCGCAGGTTTGGGTTGGTGGGCCTGAGCTGGCCGAACCGGAGCTGGTGTTCGAGTCCGGCGAGCTCCTGGTCGAGGCGCCGAACTGGTCGCTGGACGGTGCCGCGCTGCTCGTCAACGGCGACGGCGAACTCTGGCGCCTCACCCTCGACGACACCACGCTGACCAAGCCGGCGCCTGGCGACGCCGGGCCGCAGCCGGCGTTGGCGCGGGTGCCGTTTGATGGGCTGCCGGGGATCAACAATGATCATGTGCTTGATCCGGACGGGCAGCATATCTATCTGTCGGCGATGGATCGGCACATCTATCGCGGGAGTCTCGACGGTGGCGCCGTACAGCGGGTGACGCCGGATGACGGGAAGTGGCACTTCTTGCATGGGGTTTCGCCGGACGGGAGCCAACTCGCGTACGTCGAGATCGGCAACTTCCCCGAGCCGGGGCGGCTCGCGGTGCTCACGCAATCAGCCGAACCGGTCATCGTCGACACCGGCACAGCACACATCGACGGGCCGGAGTGGTCGCCGGACGGGAAGTGGATCTACTTCAACACCGAAGGCTTCACCGACGTCCCCGGGCACGCGCAGCTCGCCCGCACCCCGGCCGACGGCGGCGCGGACAGCGGCGGCTCGGGTGGCGGCGCGACGGTGGAGCAGGTTGTGGTCAGCGAGACCGTTGACTGGTTTCCGCATCTCTCGCCCGATGGGCAGTACGCCACGTACATCACCTTCCCGCCCGGCACGCTCGGTCACCCGGCAGATCTCGACGTGGAGGTGCGAGTGGTGTCCACCACGGACTGGTCAGTCCCCCTGCAGCGATACCAGGTGTTCGGCGGCCAAGGCACGCTCAACGTGAACAGCTGGTCCCCGGACAGCACCCGGTTCGCCTTCGTCGCGTACCCGATGGACGCACGATGAACGGCCGTACGCTCGGCTCCACCGGGCTGACCGTCACCTCGGTCTGCGCCGGCGGCAGTGGGATCGGCAGCATGCCGGCGGTCTTCGGATACGACGTGCCCACCCGCCAGGCGATCGACGTCGTGCTCCGCCTCTTCGAGAGCCCGATCCGCTGGATCGACACCTCCAACGGCTACAGCGACGGCGAAAGCGAGCGCCGGATCGGGCTGGCGATCAGCGAGTACGGCGGACTGCCCGACGACTTCCTGATCGCGACGAAGGTCGACGCCCGCGACGGCGACTACTCCGGCGTACGGGTCCGCGCGAGTGTTGCCGAAAGCAAGGAACGCCTTGGGCTGGACGATCTGCCCCTGGTCTACCTGCACGACCCGGAGTTCCACGACTTCGACACGATGCGGGACGCCGTCGACACACTGATGCAGTTGCGGGCGGACGGCGAGATCGGGCATGTCGGACTGGCCGGTGGAGACACCGCCGAGCTCGGGCGGTACCTGGATCTCGGCGGATTCGAGGTGCTGCTCGTCCACAACCGCTGGAGCCTGGTCGACCACTCGGCCGAGGCCCTCATCCAGCGCGCCACCGGCGAAGGCATCGCGGTGGTCAACGCGGCCGTCTACGGCGGAGGCATTCTCGCGAATCCGCAAGGCGCCACGAAGTACGGCTACCGCGAAGCGCCGCCCGCCGTACTCGAGGCTGTCGCGGCGATGGACAAAGCGTGCGGCGAGTACGGGATCGACCTGGCCACCGCGGCGCTCCTGCACTCTGTCAACAATCTACAAATCACCGCGACCGTCGCCGGAATCAGCAAGCCGACCCGGGTCGACCAGCTGATCACGGCGCTCCAGACCGAGCTACCGCCGGAGCTCATCACCCGGCTCGACGAGCTCCTCCCCGACCAGCAGTACTGGATCGAGGGCCGACGGTAGTCTTGCGCCTCATGAGCGCAAAGCCGGGTGGTGCTGATCGGGCCTGATCAGCACCACCTCGAAGCACCGCCCCACCGGACCGCCGGGTTACACGTTGTTGGCGACGCCTTCGTCGACCTCGACGCCGCGGGCGTTGGTGATGACCGCGTAACTGATGCCCGCGATGGCCGCGCCGACGATCGGCGCGACGATGAACAGCCACACCTGGCCGAGCGCGCTGCTGCCGGCGAACCACGCGACACCCAGCGACCGAGCCGGGTTCACCGACGTGTTCGTGACCGGGATCCCGACCAGGTGGATGCCGGTCAGCGCGAGACCGATCGCGATCGGCGCGAACCCCTTCGGTGCCCGATCGTCGGTCGCACCAAGGATCACGTACAGGAAGAACGCGGTCAGGACCACCTCGACGATCGCGCACGCCAGCAGCGAGTACCCGCCGGGCGACCGATCGCCGTACCCGTTGGTGGCGAACCCGCTGGCTGACGCGCTGAAGCCATCCTTGCCGCTGGCAATCGCCAGCAGCACCGCGCCGGCCGCGGTGGCGGCGACGACCTGGGTGACGATGTACGTCGGCACCCATTTCCATTCGATCCGCTTCGCCACCGCGAGCCCGATCGTGACCGCCGGGTTGAAGTGACCGCCGGACACATGCCCGACCGCGAACGCCATCACCAGCACGGTCAGACCGAAGGCCAGCGCCACGCCGAGATAGCCGACGCCGACCGGAACCTTGTCCGGCGTGAGCACGACGCCGGCCAGCACAGCGGCACCACAGCCGCCGAAAACGAGCCAAAAAGTACCCAGGAACTCCGCACCGATCCGAGCCGCAGGAGTGGATGAGTCCACGACCGCCTCCTTTGTCGATGTGCCCCGTGAAGTACAGACACCACATCACAGTACGACATCAATCGCGTACATTCAGTGAATTCAGTGCCACAACGCGAGCAGAACCTTGCCGGAGGCATCGGAGTCGGCGGCGGTACGGAACGCCTCGACGGACCGCGCGGGCGGGTACTCATGGGTGATGACGGCTTCGAGCCCGGGGTCCTGGTCAAGCAACCGGATCGCGTGGTCGAGCTCGTGGTTGAAGCGCAGCGTGCCGCGGAGTTGCAGTTCGCGGGCGATCAGCGGCGCGAGATTCACCGCGCGCGGCTCGTTCGGCGGGATGCCGACCTGGACGACGATCCCACCGCGCCGGGCGGCCTCCAGCGCCGCACTGATCGCCGCCGGGACCGCGGTGCATTCGAGGACGACGTCGTACGCCATCGACGGCAGCTCGTCCTTGCCGACCTGGATCGTCCGATGGACCCCGAGCTCCCGCGCGCGCCGCAACGGCCCGGCGAGCACGTCTGTCGTGACCACGACTGCCGCGCCCGCGGCCAGCGCCGCCGCGGCGGTCAGCAACCCGATCGCACCCGAGCCGGACACCAGCACGCGCTTCCCGCGCACTCCCCCGGCGATCTCGATCGCATGCAGCCCGACCGCGAGCGGTTCGGCCAGCGCGGCGCGGCGCAGCGGCAACGATTCGGGCAGCGTACGCACCATGCCCTTCGCCACGATCAGGTACTCGCTCATCCCGCCCTGCGTATGCGGCCAGGTCGACGCGCTGCCCAGGTACGCACCGTTCGGCCACAGATGCGGCCGATCCTCGATCCCCGCCTCGGGCGTACCGAACGTGGCCGGATGAATGGTCACGGGCGTACCCGGCGCCAACTCCCCCGCCGGATCGAGATCGACCGTGCCGGACAGCTCATGCCCCGGAACCAACGGCTCCCGAAGTACGAACGCGCCGATCGCACCGTCCTGGTAGTAATGCAGGTCCGACCCACAAATCCCGCCGTACGCCATCCGCACCCGCACTTGTCCGGGCAACGGGCGCGGCGTCGGAACCTCGATCTCGGCGAGCTCCAGCTTTCGCCGGATGACGATCGCCTTCATCGCGCCGGCCGGTGCTCGGCGAGCTGATCGCGCCACCACGGCGTTTCGACGAATCCGCGTTTGAGGGACAGCAGCTCGACCGACGCGTTCCAGCCGATCACGCCGTCCATCCGGGCCAGCGTCTCGGTGGTGAACTCGAACAGGCTCCCGGTCGACTCGGCGATCACCTCGCAGAGCAGCGCGTTGCCGTCGAGCGTGGCGCCGAGGTACCGGACCGAGCGGTGCCGGGTCAGCGCGTCGGCGACCGTACTGAGCTTGGCCGGCTCGACCGTGATCCACATCAGCGTCTCTGCCTCCAGGCCGAGCGCCGGCGCGGGCACGATCGTGAAGATGGCCACGCAGCCGTCGTTGATCATCCGTTCGAACCGCCGCCGGACCGTACTTTCGTTCAGCTCCAGCTGGTCCGCGATCGTCTGGAAGCTGGCCCGCCCGTCCTCGCGGAGTCGTTCGAGGATCGCCAGGTCGACCTTGTCGAAGTGGTCCGGCGAGCACAGCGGTACCTCGGGCGGCTCCAAGTCCTTGCCGTCGAGCACCTGCTTGTACCAGTCGTGCGAGACCTTGTAGACGTGCAAGAGCAGATCGCTGTACCACCGTTCGACGCCGTTGATCTGCTGCAGCTCCAGCATCGTCCGCGGGTAGCGCGTCGGCCCCGAGTTCACCACCAGTTCGATGCCGATGTCGTACGTCCCGGTGATCATCGACGCCCACCGGACATCCGGCCTGGCCACCAGCTCGGCGGCGACGTCCAGCTGCGTACCCGGCCGGCAGCCGATCCGGGTGAAGAAGGTCTCGACCGGGCCGGTGCTGCCGAGACTGGACAGCACCGCGACCTTGAGCAGGTTGTCGGCGATCAGCTGCTGCGCCCGGCGCGCCACCGTGGGCACGGACGTGCCGCAGACCGCGGCGATAGAAGTCCAGCTGGCCCGGCCGTCGGCCTGCAACTCGAGGATGATCCGCCGGTCGAGATCGTCAAGGGTCCTCATCGAACGGGACAAACCTCCGTCAGGAATCGCCGTACCGCTTCCGTCCATGCCTCTGCCTCCTCGATCTGCGGCGAGTGCCCGGACTTCTCGAACACCACCAGCCGGGAGTCGGGGATCAGACTAGCGATCTGCTCACTGCACGCCACCGGGGTGATCCAGTCGGTGCGCCCGACGGTGATCAGCGTCGGCGCCGTCACCCCGGGCAGCTGCGGCTTGAGGTCGAAGCTCGGCATGTTCACCGAGAAGGCGTAATTGTGCGCTTCGTACCGGTACGGCGTGGCCTCGACCCGCGCCTCGACCGCGGCCGGGTCGTACGCATAGTCGTACAGCGGCAGGATCTCGCGCCAGCAGTCCCGCAGGTCAGCGTCGTCGTGGACCGTGCCGGCGAAGATCCGGTCCAGCTTCTCCCGGTCGATCTCCACCCGGGCATTCGCGAGCGCGTTGGCCAGGGCCATTTCCTCGTTCGAGTTGTCCGGTGAGGTGTCGCGCAGTACGAGCGCGCGGACGCGATCGGGATAGCGGATCGCGTACTCCATCGCCATGAACCCGCCGTACGATCCGCCTGCCATGATGATCCGCTCGGCGCCGGCCCACTCGCGCAGACCGTCGATGTCGGCGGCCCACTGCTCGTGGCTGAACGTCCCGTTCCCCTCGCTCTGGCCGGAGCCCCGCGCATCGAAGACGATCACCCGGTACGTATCGGCCAGCCGCCCGAAGCTCGCCCGCGGCTCCGCCCGCGACCCGAGACCCGGCGCGCCGTGATGCGCGATCAGCACCGGCGCGCCCGCGGGACCGAGCACCTCCACCGCCAGCCGGTTCCCGTTGATCTCAACCATCGTCGCCGTGGAGGTGGCGGCGGCGAACTCGGGTGACACGTCGTTCATCAAAAGGCTCCTAAATGATGCAGTCGTCGAGACTTCGGGGGTACGAGGTGAGCGGTCGCGCGCCGTCCTCCGTGACGAGCATCGAATCCGAGATCCGGTACCCGGCATGCTCCGGGACGTAGATGCCCGGCTCGTTCGAAACG
Organism: Kribbella hippodromi; assembly: GCF_039531045.1. Classification (NCBI taxonomy): domain Bacteria; kingdom Bacillati; phylum Actinomycetota; class Actinomycetes; order Propionibacteriales; family Kribbellaceae; genus Kribbella; species Kribbella hippodromi. The sequence continues at coordinate 10,466 of NZ_BAAAPH010000039.1, forward strand.
ATCATTCCGGGCTCCAGCACGGTCGAATCCCCGGACTCCAGCCACGGCGGCTCGTGCATGCCCAGCCCGATCCCATGACCTTGCCGGTGGCGCAGGTACTGACCAAGCCCGGCCTCCCGGATGACCGCGAGACACGCGTCGTTGGCGTCCCGGCACTCCACGCCCGGTTTGATCGCCTGGCCGCCAAGCTCCTGGGCCAGCCGGATGGTCTCGTGATACCGGCGCTGCTCGTCGGTGGGTTCGCCGAGCACGAAAGTCCGCTCCCCCTCGACGAACCGGCCGCCGACCGCACAGCCGAGCGAGAGCATGAACGTGTCACCCGGCTGCAGCCGATACCCCGACGGCAGACCATGCGGGTACGACGAGTTCGCGCCCGCGTACACGAGTCCGCCCGCGAGTGGCGAGACCACGACCACCCCGGAGTGCTCGGCGTACATCGTGCCGGTGCCGACGCGGGTGACGTACGCGGCGAGCTCGGCCTCGCTGGGCAACTCACCGCCGTCGCGCACCGCGTCCGCGACCAGTTCAACACCCCGGGTCAGCATCAGATCGGTGATCCGCGCGGCCTCTTGATGCAGCGCGATCTCTTCCGGTTCCTTGATGTACCGGGCGACCGTGACGAGATCCGTCGGTACGAAATCTGTACTGGACAGTGCGGCCGATGCGGCGCTCAGGCGGGCGTACGAGATCGAGGTGGTGTGTCCAGTCCGGCGATGCGCCGGGCCGATCGCCCGTGAGAGCAGTTCGAAGGGCGGTGTCGTGCCAGGGTACTCCGGGTAGTCGACGAGCTCCGCCGCCGCGTCCTGCGATTCGGCGTGCTCGCGCTCCAGCTCCGGCAGCAGCAGTACGCACCGGCCGTCGGTGTCCAGCCAGACCGCGACCGGCCGCTCGCACGGGTGATGGAAGAAGCCGGTCAGGTACGCAACATCCTCCGGATCGTCCGTGAGGATCGAATCGAAACCGACGGCGGCGACGCGCGTACGCACCCGCTCTTGCAGGCCGAGGTAGAACGAGCGATCGAGACGCTGCGGGAAGGTCATCCGTTCCTCCGGGGGTTGCGGGCGTCGTTGTACGCGGTTGACAGCAGCGTCGACGCGAGGACGAGCAGGAAGATCGCCAGCGACGGGAACAGTGGCAGCCACCACGCGGTCGACATCGCGCCGGCCTGCTGCGCCTCGTACAGGATCCGGCCCCAGGACCAGGTGTTCGGATCGCCGAGGCCGAGGAAGGCGAGCCCGGCCGCGGACAGGACCGCGCGGGACGAGGTCAGGACCACCGACACCAGGATCAACGGCACGACGGCCGGGATCACGTGCCGGCGGATGATCCAGAACGGTGAACTGGTCATCAGCCGGGCCGCGTCCACGTACGGCAACCGGACGATCGCGAGCGCCTGGGACCGGACGACGCGGGTCACCTCGGGCCAGGAGAACGCCGCGATCACGAAGATGATCGTCAGCGTGCTCGGCCCGGCGAGCGCCGCGACGAGGATCATCAACGGCAGCACCGGCAGCGACAGCGTCAGGTCGACGATCACGCTGATCACGGTGTCCAGGGTGCGGAAGTACGCACCGAGTACGGCGAGCAGCGTGCCGAGGACGATCGCGATCAGCGAGGCGGCCGCGGCGACGAGCAGACTCTGTCGAGCGCCCCAGACAACTTCGGCGAAGACATCCAGGCCGAGACTGTCGGTGCCGAACCAATGATCGCCGGACGGCGGCGCGAGCACGGCGTCACCGTAGCCGGACGGATACCCGGCGAGCAGCGGTGCCGCGGCCGCGATCAGCACCAGCAGTGCGAGCACGATCAACGCCGCCAGCCCGAGCGGCTCCCGCCGGAACCGCCGCCAGGTCAACCATCCCGCCCGCGGCGCCGGCGGGGTCACTGCCGACTCGACAGCCATATTCATCAGGAACCTGCTTTCACACGCGGGTCGAGGAGGCCGTAGACGATGTCGGTGATCATGTTGACCACCACAACCACCGCGGCCAGCAGCAGGAACGCGCCCTGGAGCAGCGGGAAGTCGAGCCGGACGACCGCGTCGTAGATCCCGCGGCCGATCCCCGGATACGCGTAGACGGTTTCGATCAGGATCACGCCGCCGACCAGGTACAGGCAGATCTGCAGGCCGATCAACGTTGTCGTCGGCAACAAGGCGTTCCGGAGCGCGTGTTTCCACAGCACCCGCCGGTACGGCAGGCCGTTCGCGCGGGCGAGCACCACATAGTCCTCACCGAGCGATTCGATCAACGTGGAGCGTACGGTCAGCACGTACGCCCCGAGCTGGACGAGCACCAACGACACGGCCGGCAGGACCAGATGGGTGAGCACCGACAAGTACCAGTCGCCGCCGTACGTGCCATCCGTGTACGCGCCACCGATCGGGAACAACCCGAGTCGTAAGCCGAAGACGTACAACAACAAGATGCCGACGCTCGGTACGAACAACGACTGCCCCGTCACGGCCACGACCTGCACGACGCGATCGACGACCCCGCCCGCACGGGAAGCGGCCACGACGCCGAGCGGGATGCCGAGCAGGATCGTCACCAGCAAGGACACTCCGACCAGCAGCAATGTCCAGGGCAGCATCTCCATCAGCGAGTCCGTCACGCTGATGTTCTGGCTGAAGGAGATGCCGAGATTGCCCTGCACCAGCCGGCCGAGGTACTTCACGTACTGCACCGGCAGCGACTGGTCGAGACCGTACTGGTTCAGCAGCCGGGCCCGGATCTCGGGCGTCATGTTCGTACTCGCGATCGCGAGCGCGGGGTCGCCCGGCAGCAACCGGAGCATCAGGAACGTCACCGTCACCGCGAACCAGAGGGTGAGTACGCCCCGGCCGATCCGGCGGAGCACGAACGAGAACAACGACATCCGGGGATCTCCCGCCCTACTTCGCGGTCTTGGTGGCGGACGCGACCGAGACCGGGTTGACGATGGAGAGCAGTTCGCTCGGCTTGACCGAGAACCCGCTCCACTCGCTGCGATGCGCGACGAACAGGTTCTGCGTGTACATCACGTTGTCGTACACGTTGTCGTGGACCAGCTTCGCCGCCTGTTGCAGGATCGGCACCTGCTCCTTCTGGTCGAACGTCACCCGCGCCTTCTCGATCAGCGCGTTCAGCTGCGGATCATCGACGTACGAGTAGTTGATCGCGCCCTTCGGCAGATAGGTCAGCGCCATGTTCGTCGCCGGGTCGTCCATGATCGCGAAGTTGCCGGCGTAGATGTCGAAGTCACCCGCGTTCGTCTTGGCCAGGTACGTATTGCGTTCCAGGCCTTGCAGCTGAATCGTCACCCCGGCCTTGGCGGCACCGTCCTTGACCAGGTTCGCCCACTGGGTGGTGACCGGGTCCTGCAGCGAGTAGATCATCCGGAACGTCAGCGGGAACTTCCCGTTGCCATCGGCAACGTATCCGGCCTGCTCCAATAGCATTCGGGCTGCGTCCGGGTTGTACTCGTACTCCTTGAGCGAGTCGTCGTAGAACGTCTTCAGCACCGGCATGATCGGGCTCGAACCGGTCGACACGGCCTGGTCCTGCAGCACCACCTTGCGGATCGCGTTGTAGTCGACGGTCTGCGCGAGCGCCAGCCGGACCTCCTTCTTCGCCAAGGCCGGCTTGGTCATGTTGTACGTCAGATGCGCGTACCCGAGACCTGGTACTTCCTCGACCGTGATGCCCGGCGAGCTCTTCAGGTTCTTCACCTGCGCCGGCGGCAGGGTGTTCGCGATCGCGTCCACATCGCCGTTCTTCAGGCTGAGGATCTCCGCGTTCACGTCCGGGTACACGCGGTAGACGACCTTCGCGGCCTTCGGCTTTCCGCCCGGGACCAGTGGATAGTTGTCGACTCGCTCCATCGTGTAGCTCTGCCCGCGCTGAACGGTCTTCAGTACGTACGGTCCCGCGCTGACCCAGCCACCGTTCTTGCCGTCGTTGGCGAACGAGGCAACCGATCCGGCCGGTTCGAACACGTGCTGCGGTACGACGTTGCCCCAGAACCCGATCTCCGGGATCAGCGAGGCATCCGGCTTCGACAGCTTGATCTCGACCCGGGTGTCGGACACCGCGGTCGCCGACGCGAAGTTGGTCAGCTGGCCGTACAGCGTGCCGGCCGGCGCGTCCTTCTTCACCGCGTTCAGCGTGTACGCGACGTCCTTCGCGGTCAGCGGCTTGCCGTCCGACCATTTCATCCCGGGCTTCAACTCGTAGAAGCCGGTGGTGCTGTTCACGTACCCCCACTTCTCCGCCAGCTCCGGAGCCTTTTGGCCGTCCGCGCCGATCGAGAGCAGATGCGGGTACATCAGGTTGGTGATCCAGTAGTCGCTGCGGCTGTTGCCGACCAGCGGGTTGAAGTTGACCACGTCGGTGGTGGTCGCAATCGTCAAAGTCGGGTCGGCGACCGCCTGGCCGCCGGTCCCTGCGTTGCTGCCGCTGCCCGGCGCCTCGGGGGCGCAAGCCGCCAGCGCGGCGATCACTGCGGTCGCGGCCGCAACTGCGGCCGCGACCCGCGAACGAGGTGTCACACCCAGACCTCCTTCAGAACTCGTAGCGTGTTGCCCCCGACAACCTTGCGGATCTCGTCGTCGCTGTAACCGTGGCCGACCAGCCAGCCGATGATGTTGAAGAAGCCTTCGGCCGGGTTCTCCAGTCCGTCGACGTACGGGACCTTCTCGAACTCGACCCCGCCGTGCGCCTGGCCCAGCGACAGGTTCGCGGCGAACGCGTCGTGCAGTCCGACGTGGTCGCCGAACAGCGTGTCCGGGCCGAAGCTGACGTGGTCGATACCGACCAGGTCGACGCAGAAGGTGAAGTGATCCATCACCGACTCGAGCGAGTGCAGCGGGTGCTTGCGGGACAGCGTCGTGTGCGGCGCCGCCTCGATCCCGATCACGCCACCGCGCTCGGCGCAGGCCTTGATCGTCTCGTCGTCCTTCATCCGGTTCGTCGGCCAGACGGTGCGCGAACCGGCGTGCGTGATGAACACCGGCAGCGCCGACTTCTTGATCACGTCGAGGCCGGTCCGGTCCCCCGAGTGCGAGATGTCGATCGCGATCCCGAGCTTGTTCATCCGCTCGACGGCGCGGTCCCCGAGGTACGTGAGGCCGCCGTCGCCGCGTTCCTTCAGGCCGCCGCCGAGCAGGTTCGCCTCCGAGTACGCGATGCCCATCTGGCGGACGCCGAAGCCGTACAGCACGTCCAGCCGGTCGATCTCGTTCTCGATCGGGGTGGCGGCTTCGAGCGCGAAGATGTGCGCGACCCGGCCGGTCTCGGCGGCGTACTCGATGTCCTTGATCGACTCGGCCTTCATGACAAAGTCCTGGTGCGCCAGGTCGGCCATCCGGACGCCCAGGTCGAACAGCACGTCCTGGTACTTCCAGCCGGCGTCGGAGCTGATGCAGCAGGTGCCGTCCATCCCGTTGTCGAAGACCGCGGTCAGGCCGGAGCGCGACAGCCCTTCGTACCCGGTTGGTTCCCGGCCGCGACGGATGTGCTCGCGCAGGTCGGTCATGTCCTCGGGGAACACCTGCACGTGTTCGTGCAGCGAGATGACGGTTTCCTCGGCGAGCAGCCGGCGGGTTCGTTCTTCCTGCTCGGCGGAGAGTTCGAGGCCCTGGTACGCCGGGACGCGGCCGAGCTGCTGGGCGTACGTGAACTCTCGGTAGTCCTTGCCTGCCTCGAGGTAGTCGTAGGCGGTGTACCCGGTGTAGCGGGGAGCGGGCTCCAGCACGCTGGGCCTCCTGTCTGCGCGGATTTTCGGCGGTCACCGGTTGACGTTGCCGGTGAGATGCCTCAGAGTTTCATCACTATCCGGCGCCGATGTCAACGGTTGCTTCAAAACTCGGCATCTCGGCAATCTTCGTGAAACTTACCGGCAACACGGTGGTGTGAGGATGGAGCTTGTGAACGCATCTCCCGACGCTCTGCGGGTGCGTGGCCTGTCGGTCTCGTTCCGGATCGACGGCGCCCAGGTGGACGCGGTCCGGCACGTCGACCTGGACGTACCGCGCGGCCGGCTGGTCGCTCTGCTGGGCGAATCCGGCTCGGGCAAATCCGTCACCGCACGGGCCGTGATGGGCCTCAGCGGCAGCGCCGCGACGGTGACCGCCGACGAGATCAACCTGGCCGGTACGGACTTGCTGACCGTCGATCCGCAGACGTTGCGCGGGCGGCGGATGAGCCTCGTACTGCAGGATGCACTGTCCGCCTTGAACCCGGTGCTGACGATCGGCGATCAGGTCGGCGAACTGTTCCGCGTCCATCAAGGCGCTTCGCGACAGACCGCCCGGAATCGCGCCGCCGAGCTGCTCGGCCTGGTCGGAATCCCCGCACCGGTGCAGCGGCTGGCCGACTACCCGCATCAGTTCTCGGGCGGGATGCGGCAGCGCATCCTGATCGCGATGGCGATCGCGCTCGAACCCGAATTGCTGATCGCCGACGAACCGACGACCGCGCTCGATGTGACCGTTCAGGCCCAGATCCTGGATCTGCTCGCGGACCTGCGGTCACAGCTGGACATGGGCGTCCTGCTGATCACCCATGATCTCGCGGTCGTCAGTGAGGTCGCGGATCAGCTCACGGTGATGTACGCCGGTCGGGTCGTTGAGACCGGTGATGCGGATGTCGTGCTCGCGCATCCATCGCACCCGTACACGGAGGCTCTGCTGCGATCGGTTCCGCAGCTTGAGCAGCACGGTGGGGACCTGTTCACGATTCCCGGTTCGCCGCCGCATCCTGCTCGCGTACCTCATGGGTGCGCGTTCCACCCACGGTGTCATCGGGTCGTCGATCAATGCTCGACGGTACGGCCGGAGCTTCTGTCCATCGGCGGCCGCGGGGTCGCCTGCCACCAGTCGGAGGTGCTGCTCGGTGAGCAAGTCTGAGGTCGCGCAGGCAAGCGCCGAGGTGGTACTTGAGGCGGACAGTCTCGTCCGCACGTACGCGGTCGGTTCGGCGTTGCGGCGCGGGCGGGTCTCCGCTGTCGACAACGTGAGTTTGACGCTGCACCGCGGTGAGATCGTCGGGGTCGTCGGCGAATCCGGCTGCGGCAAGTCGACCCTTGCCCGGATGCTGGTCGGGCTCGAACGACCGGACAGCGGAACATTGTCGTACCTCGGTCGCGATGTGACTGCCGGCGGGCGGCGCGAACGCAAACTGCTGCGCGACGGGGTGCAGATGATCTTCCAGGACCCGTACGCGTCACTCGATCCGCGGATGACCGTCCTGGACATCGTGGCCGAACCGCTGGCGGCGAACGGAACCGGCACGCGCGCTTCCCGCCGCGACAAGGTCGGCTCGCTGCTGGAAGTGGTCGGGCTGGCGCCTGATCTGATGAACCGCTTCCCGCATCAGTTCTCCGGCGGGCAGCGACAGCGGATCGGCATCGCGCGGGCGCTCGCGCTCGACCCGGCCGTCCTGATCGCCGATGAACCGGTCTCCGCGCTGGACGTGTCGGTGCAGGCCCAGGTGATCAATCTCCTGGCCGACCTGCGCAAGCGGCTTGACGTCACGGTCGTGTTCATCGCGCATGATCTGTCGGTCGTACGCCATCTGGCCGATCGGGTCGCGGTGATGTACCTCGGGCGGATCGCCGAACTCGGTCCCACTGCCGAAATCTACGATGCGCCCACCAACCCGTACACGCAGGCGCTCTTGTCGGCGGTCCCGTCACCCGATCGCAGCGCCCGCGGCACGCTGACTCGCCGCCGCAAGCTCTCCGGCGAACCACCATCACCACTCGATCCCCCATCCGGCTGCCGCTTCAACCCCCGCTGCTGGCTCGCCGAAGACCGCTGCCGCACCGAAACCCCCACCCTCCGCCTCCTCACCACCCACCACACGGCCTGCCACTTCGCCGAATCCCTCACCTCCCCCTAAGGGTTCTCCACCCGCGTGGTGGGTTCTCCACTGGTACACCGGTGGAGAACCCACCACAGCAGTGGATATCCACGCGGGTTAGCGGCGGGGGATGTGGAGGAGTTGGTTGGGGGTGGTGGGGGTGGGGATGCCCGTCAGGGTGTTTTTGAGGGCGGTGGTGGTTAGGGCGGTGGAGACTGCGGCGGGGGTGCGGCGGGGGTTGTTGCTGAGGTAGAGGGCGGCGGCGCCGGAGGCGTGGGCGGCGGAGACGTTGGTGCCTTCCTGGGTGGTGATGCCGCCGCCGGGTGCGTCGGTGGGGATGTCCACGCCGGGCGCGTACAGGTCGAGGCCGGCGCCGTAGTTGCTGAAAGCAGCGACCTTGTCGGCGCAGTCCGACGAACCGACGGTGATGGCTTCCGCGACCCGCGCGGGTGAGGTCGTACTCACGTCGTGGGTGCTCGCGCCGGCGGACAGCACGTACGTGACGCCGGACGCGATCGAGTTGCGTACGGCATCGTCGAGCGCATCGCTCAACGTGTACCCGATGACGAAGTTGGCGACCGCGGGCTTCTTGGCGTGCGCGGTGATCCAGTCGAGGCCCGCGATGACTCCGGCGAGCGTGCCGCCGCCGTCCGCGTCCAGCACCTTGACCGAGATCAGCGTCGCCTTCTTCGCGACGCCGTACTTGGTGCCGGCGATGACGCCGGCCATCGCGGTGCCGTCACCGTTCTGGTCACTGCCGTCACCGCCGAACGCGTCGAAGCCGGCTTTGGCGCGCGGCGCGAGATCGGGATGCCGGTAGTCGATCCCGCTGTCGACGAGATAAACGTTAACCCCGGCACCTGCGCTCTGCGGATACCTGTACACACCGTCAAGCGGCAACGAAACCTGGTCGAGGCGATCCAACCCACACGGCACCGCCGAAGCCGCCGGCGCCACACCCGCCCCCGCCGCCGTCGCGGAGTGCGCCGCCGCCGAGCGCGGTAGCTGGTCGTGCGATGCGCTGTGCACCTTGGTGTTCTGTTCGACAAAGCGCACCGACGGGTCGGCCGCCAACTGCCGGGCCTGTTCTTCATCGGCCGCAACCAGCACCGCCGGCAACGCACTACTGAACCGTTCCAGCACCTGCGCGCCGTACTTCGCGGCGACGTCCGGCGGCGCGCCGTCCTTCAGCACCACCAGGTAACTGCCGCTGACCGCATCGGCACTACCTGCGTTGACGATCTTCCCCACTGGTTCGGCGTACGCCGGTGTGGTCGACAGGACTGTCGACGCCACGGCGAGCACCAAGGCGACAGTACGCACGACTTCTCCTTGTAGTGTTACAGGGCGGATTTCAGGGGGCGGATTCCACGACGCTGTCTTCTTCTGGGATCGCGTGCTCGCGGAGCCGGGGCTGCTTGGACCCGGACGGCCACTCGCGGAAGCGCCGGAAGACCATCGGGACGCCTTTCGCGGTCTCGAGGTCAGAGGTGTTCGTGAGCTGGACATGGACATGCGGCTGGGTCGAGTTGCCGGAGTTGCCGCAGCTCGCGACCTGTTCGCCGGCCGTCACCTGCTGCCCGACGACAACGCGCAACGAACCGCGCCGCAGATGGCACAGCGTCGCGTACGCCCCACTGTCCCGCAACGCGATCACCACATGGTTGCCGGCCAGCCCCGGCACGCCGTCGCGCAACCGGCCGGCCTGACCGAGCATGTACGGAATCAGCGCCAGCCGGGATCGGCGTGCTTCGTGGTCGAGCTCGCCGTCGTGGATCGCGACCACCGTGCCGTCGCCGGGAGCCAGCACCGGAACGCCGAACGCGAAGAAGAGTTCCGGTGGCTCGGTCGCGAACATCGTCCGCCAGTTGCTGCTTCCGGCCGTGCGGTGATGTTCGTCGACTCCGACGAAGTCGATCGCATAGCTGGAGCCGAACAAGTTCGTGCCATGGCTCGGCACCTGGCGGGCGGGGCTGTTGCGGACCGACCAGCGCCCGGCGAACGGCAACAAGATCTCGACCGCATCCAGACCAGGGCTCGGTGGGCGTGGCGGTCCGGCCATCGACTCCGCGGTCGCGAGCGCGGCCACCGTCGTACTCCCGATCGCGACCGTACGAGCCACGAACACCCGCCGGGACATGTCCGGATCCGTCGCGGTTGTTACCGATCCCGCAGGCGTGATCTCACCGCCGCGATCCACTCCCCCACGATCACCGGCGTCAGCGTTCTCGGCGCCGCGATCCGCGCCACCAGACTCTGGCCTGCGCGGTGATCGGGCCGCCCGGCGAGCCAGTGCGTTGCGAAGGATCGGTCTGATGATTTCGCCGATCAGCAGGGCGATCGTCAGGTACAGCAACGGGGTCAGCCACAGCACTCCCGGCACCGCGAGCACCCGCGACAACTCGAACGGCGCTTCATAGGGACCGGCTATCAGCACCGCGATCGTCGCAGCCAGCAACAATCCGAGCAGCACCGCTCCGGCCCGCCGCCACCAGCCGAAAGACACGTCGGCAACCAGTCGGCGGTACAGGTAGCGGTGCACGACGATCACCACGGCGAGAATTGCAACAGCGTTCAACAACAGGAGGGCCATGGGGCGGTATCCCCTTCTGTACAGGGCATTCGAAGCAGCTCGGCAGTTGCACGCGACCGGATTTGCCTGCCCGGCCGCCCCTGCGGCATAACTGAGTGTATGCCGCCCACCGCCGATTCGTCGCCCCCAGCCCGAGCCAAACAAGTTGCTTCGGGCCACAAAACCGTCTCACGTGGCAACGGCTCCGGCCACGCCGCCAGCGCGCTCTCGAAGCGCTTGGTCACCGACGAGTTGTGGTCGGTCGTCGCCCCGCTGCTGCCGTCCTTCAGCTCCCGGCCGCAAGGCGGCGGGACCGCGCCGATCGATGCCCGCACCGTCTTCACCGCCGTCGTCTACGTGCTCACCAGCGACTGCGCGTGGCGGCAGCTGCCACCCACGTTCAGCATCTCGCAGGCCACCGCGCACCGGCATTTCCACGCCTGGACGAAGTGTGGGCTGTGGTCCCGGCTGCGCAAGACCGTCCTCTCCAGCGGCGACCGCTGCGATCCGGCCTGGACGCTGGAGATCGTTGCCGCCGCTCTGGACCGGTCCGGAACGGCCGATCGAAAAGCGTGAATACTTTTCAGTAAAATGCCGCCACCAGCAATTTCGCAGTGACCACGTGAGACAGTTACGAAATGGGCAACAAGTTGCGTACGAAACAATCCTCCGGGTGATTTGAGAGTTGACGGAAAGCACCGACGCGTATCACGATACGGAGCGACGCCGGCTCCGCCCCGAGCTCGGTCCCCCCAGCCAAAGCCGCGTCACCTGTGCACTCCACAGGGATTGGTCATCGAGGACGCCCTATGACGATTGGATTCGTTCCGCCGCCGCCACCGTCGAGTCGCCGGCCGGCCGGGCCGCTCCGTGCCGCCAGTGCCCACAGCGATCTCAAGTCTTCCACCGCTCGCTGCCACGTCGGGCCGCGGGACCATCGCGGCCGTACCGCCTCCCGCCGGCGCCATCGGCGCGCCGCGTTCCGGACCGCCCGCTGGTCCGCGACGGATTGGGACACCGATCGGCATCAGGGCACGGACCGCAGCCTGCGGTAGGCCCGGGAACCTCCATTCGCAGTCACCGCGGAATTGCCTCGTTCGTCCCGCTCCGGACACTTCCGCGACCATTGTCTGCTCCTTTCCAGGCACAGATCTGATCACCAGATCGCTCGCACCGAATCGCATTCGTCCGCGGCCGGTCCGGGTGATTCTTCGGGCTGCCCGAATGCATCGGCACGCCGAAACCAGGACGTCTCGCCACCCTGATTCCGGAGGAATACGGCTGTGAGCACCCATGACGCCTCGACGTACCCGCTGACGCCCGCTCAGCAGGGAATCCTCTTCCAGTCCCGCGGCCGGTCCGGCCTTTACCACGTCCAGAACGTGTACGACCTGGCCGGCGACCTCGAGCTCGGTGCCTTTCGCAACAGCTGGGCGTACGCCATGCGCCGCCACGCAGCGCTCCGCACCGCCTTTCACGCACCGTCCGGTGACGAGCCCCGGCAGGTGGTCGGCAGCGCGGATCTCGTTCCGCTCGAACAGGTCGACCTGCGAACGCTCGCCCCGGATCAACAGGCCCGCGCACTCGCGGCCCGCCGGAAACTCGATCACGAACAACGCTTCGTACTGTCGAAGGCGCCGTTGTGGCGATTGCACATTGCCCGGCTGGAAGACACGCGCTGGCAGGTGCTGTGGAGTTTGCACTACGCGTTGCTGGACGGACCGAGTCAGGCGATCGTCCTTCGGGACGTCGAGCGGGCGTACGCGCGGCTGATCGCCGGGGAAGCCGTCGACGAAGGACAAGTGACGCAGTTTCAGGAATACGTCGACTGGTCCAGCCGACAGGATCTCCAAGAGGCGGAATCCTTTTGGCGCAAGGAACTCCGGGGCGCGGCCGCCGCGAGTCCACTGCCGTTCGAACGCAAGCCGGACACCGGCGAGACGCCGGCCTGTGCGGCGTACGCGCAGCAGACCGTCGTACTCGACGACGACGAGACCGCCGCGTTGCGCGCCGTCGGTCAACAGCATGAGCTGACGCTGCAGACGATCATCCAAGGCGTCTGGGCGACGTTGCTGAGCTGCTATCAGAGCACCGGCGACGTGATCTTCGGAGTCACCAACCCCGGCCGATCCGCTGACCTGTCGGGGATCGAGGACATTGCCGGCCTGCTCGTCAACACGCTGCCGTTGCGCATGTCAGTACCGCCATCGATGGGCTGGACGGGGTGGATGCGTGGCCTGCATCAACAGTACGAGGAAGTGCAGCGGCACGAGTACGCTCCCCTGCTGCGGATTCAGCAGTGGAGCGGGATCGGGCCGGGCGAGGAACTCTTCCAAACGGTTGTGACGGTCGAGAAACCACAGTCCGGCGGCCGGATGGTCAAGAGCTGGGAGGAGAGCCACGCGGCGTACCCGTTGAGCATCGTGGCGACGACCGGCGATCGCCTCACGCTGACAGTGCACTACGACACCGCACGGTTCGATGCGCCGGCGATCGCCCGGCTGGCCGGACATCTCCGTCAGTTGATGGCCGAGCTGGTCCACAAACCGCAGGCGTTGCTCGGTGAGCTAACGGTGCTCACGCCGGCCGAGTCGACCGAGATCGTCCGCAAGTGGAACGACACGGACACGCCGTACTCGCAGCAGCTTTGTATCCATCAACTGTTCGAGCAGCGGGTGGAAAAGGAGCCCGAAGCAACGGCTTTGCTCTTCCAGGACGAGGTGTGGACCTACCGACAGGTCAACGAGCGCGCGAACCAGGTGGCGCATCACCTGAAGGAGCTCGGACTGGGGCGCGGCGACCAGGTCGCGATCGTGATGGAACGATCGGCCGAGATGGTGCCGGCGCTGCTCGGGATCCTGAAAGCCGGCGCGACCTACGTTCCGCTGGATGCCAACGCGCCGGTCAAGCGCTGGCACTGGATTCTCGACTCGTTGCAGATCAAGTGCCTGCTGACACAAGAAGCTCTCGTATCGCGGGTCCGGTCGGCTGATCCGTTGCCGGCGCTCGCGCAGGTCGTCTGTATCGACTCGGCGGCTGTGCTCGATCGAATGCCGATCGGGAACCTGCCATTGCGCGGCCGGCCGGAGGACATCGCGTACATCATCTTCACCTCCGGCTCGACCGGGTCGCCGAAGGGCGTTGCGGTCGCGCACTTCCCGGCGGTGAACCTGATCGAATGGGTGAACAACACGTTCTCGGTCGGCGCCCGGGATCGGATGCTGTTCATCACCGCGCTGACGTTCGACCTGTCCGTGTACGACATCTTCGGCATCCTCGCGGCCGGAGGATCGATCCGCGTCGCGACTGGCGAGGACGTGCAAGAGCCGGCGAACCTGCTGGCGTACCTGACCGGTGAGCCGATCACGTTCTGGGACTCGGCGCCGGCGGCGCTGATGCAGCTGGTGCCGTTCCTGCCGACCGATGCTGATGGATCGATCGAACCGGCGTCGCCGGCGCTGCGGCTGGTATTCATGAGCGGCGACTGGATTCCGGTGCAGTCCCCCGAGCTGCTCAAAGCGGCGTTTCCGAACGTTAACGTGATCGGCCTCGGCGGCGCGACCGAAGCGACGGTGTGGTCGAACTTCTTCCCGATCGACGTGGTCGACCCGGCGTGGTCCAGCATCCCGTACGGGAAGCCGATCCAGAACGCGCGGTACTACGTACTCGACGGGAGCCTGCGTCCTTGTCCCCTGGATGTACCAGGCGATCTGTACATCGGTGGGCCTTGTCTGAGCGACGGGTATGCGAACGAGCCGGAGCTGACCGCCAGCAAGTACATCGCGTCGCCGTTCGCGACCGTACCGGGTGAGCGGATCTACCGGACCGGTGACCTGGCGCGATGGCGACCGGACGGGAACCTGGAGTTCCTCGGGCGAACCGACTTTCAGGTCAAGATCCGCGGGTACCGGATCGAGCTTGGTGAGATCGACAGTTTGCTGACCGAGCATCCGGTGGTGCAGGACGCGGCGACCGTGGTCCGCGAGGACGAGACCGGCAACCGGTCGCTGGTGTCGTACCTGGTGCCGCATCCGCAGCGCGCGCGGTCGGTGGTTCAGCGGCGGACGGACTCGCTGGCCGAGCGGCGGGTCGATCGGTGGCGGGAGGTGTACGACGCGTTCGATCCGGCGGCAGGCCTCTCGTCCGAGGACGGGAACGACTTCTCCGGGTGGAACAGCAGCTACACCGGGCAGGCCATTCCGGTTGAGCAGATGCGGGCGTGGCAGGACAGTACGGTGGCGCTGATCCGCGGGTACGAACCGCGGCGCGTACTGGAGATCGGCTGTGGAACCGGGCTGCTGCTGTTCCCGTTGGCGGAGCACTGCGAGCGGTACTACGGAACGGACTTCTCTGACTCTGCACTGGACGCAGTCCGAGCCCGGCTCACTGAGGAACCGGTCGTGTTGCATCGGTGCGAGGCCGATGACCTGAGTGGCCTCACCGCTGAACCGGTTGACACGGTGGTGATCAACTCGGTCATTCAGTACTTCCCCGGCGCTGACTACCTGCGTCGCGTACTGGACGGTGCGCTCGACCGGGTGACCGACGGCGGGCGCATCATCGTCGGCGATGTCCGGAGCTTTCCGTTGCTGGAGACGTTCCACGCGAGCGTCGAGATCAGCCGGGCGCCTGGTAGTACGACGCGCCAGCAACTGCGGCAGCGCGTGCAGCACCGCGTACAGCAGGAAGAAGAGCTGACCGTCGCGCCGGCCTTCTTCCGTGAGTGGGCGGCGCGTACTGGCCGGGTGTCGCGCGTGGAGGTCCGGCCGCACACCACCCGCGACGCCAACGAGATGGCCATGTTCCGGTACCAAGTGGTGCTGCACGTCGGCGAGCCGGGTGACGGTGCAGGCGAGGACGTTCCGGAGATCGACTGGAGCGCCGAGCAGCTCACGCTGGATGAGCTGTGTACGCGGCTGGCGACTGATCTGCCCGAGCGACTGCGCGTGGTCAACGTGCCGAATGCGCGAGTTGAGGAGGCGGTCGGCACACTGCGCTGGTTGAAGGGGGGTTCCGGGCTCGAGACCGTCGAGGCCTGGCGTGCGCAGTCCTTCGAACCGAAGGGCGTCGAGCCGGAAGACCTGCTTGCGGCGCTCGCGGCGCTCGGCTACCCGAGCAGAGTCGACTGGAGCCGTCATGGCGCGGATGGCAGCTACACAGTCGTGATCAGCCGAGGCGACTACATCGAAGATGACCTGGTGGCGGCCGTTGATGACTGGACAAGTCTTGCCAATGAGCCGCTCAAAGGCGAGATTCAGCAGCTGCTGTTGCCTCAGGTGAAGACCTACCTGGAGGAGCGGCTGCCGGGCTACATGGTGCCGAGTGAGCTAGTGGCGCTGGACGCGTTGCCGGTGACCGCAAGTGGGAAGCTTGACCGGAACGCGCTGCTGTTGCCGCGGACGCCGGCCGTCGCCGAGTCCGCCACTCTGGTCCCGGCACGCAACACCACCGAGGCGCTGCTGGTCTCGATCTGGGAGCGCATCCTGGCCCGGTCGCCGATCGGAGTGCTCGACAACTTCTTCGACCTCGGCGGGCACTCCCTGCTCGCGGTCCAGCTGGTCACCAAGATCCGCCAGGTCTTCGGCATCGAACTCCCGGTACGGCTGTTGTTCGACCTCCCCACGATCGCCGAAGTGGCTCTCGAACTCCAGCAACGCCAGGTGGCGGCTCTGCCCGTACCAACCCGCCCGCTCGTCGCCACCCCACGCGGCGGTCCGCTGCCTGCCACGTTCGACCAGCAGCGCCTGTTCTTCATCGACCGCCTCAGCCCGGGCACCACCTCGTACACGGTGAACTGGCTGATCCCGCTGCCGACGTACATCGAGCCGGCGATCGTCAGTACCGCCCTGCACGAGCTGATCAAGCGCCACGAGCCGCTGCGTACGACGTTCCGCGAGGCCGACGGTCAGGTGTGGCAGGTGATCGCACCGGACTGCCCCATCACCCTGCCCGAACTCGACTTCTCCGACCTGTCCGAGGCGGAGTGCGAGCAACGCGCCAAAGCCGAGATCCGCGAGTGGTGGGACCAGCCGTTCGACCTGTCCACCGGACCCCTGCTGCGCGCCGAGCTGATCAAGTTGTCCAGCACCGATCAGGTAGTGGTACTCAGCGCGCATCACACCGTGTTCGACGGCTACTCGATCGGTGTCTTCGGACAGGAGTTCCTCCAGCTCTGTAGAGCACTGGCCGACGAGGTCCCGGCTGCGCTACAGCCGCTTCAGGTCCAGTACGCGGACTATGCGGTGTGGCAGCAGCACTGGTTGCAGGAGGACCTGCTCGACTTCCACCTCGACTACTGGAAAGAGCAGTTGGCCGATGCGCCGGAGCTGCTGACGCTGCCGACCGACTTCCCTCGGCCGGAGGAGCAGCGGTTCACCGGTGAGTTCCTGAATCGGCAGTTGTCCGCTGAGTTGACCGAGCAGCTCGCGCAGCTCAGTCGCGAACACCAGGTGACGCAGTACATCACCATGCTGAGCAGCTTCGCGGTACTGCTGTCGCGCTACAGCGGGCAGGACGTCGTGGTGATCGGCGTACCGATCGCGGACCGGTACCGCGCCGAGCTGCAGCCGCTGGTCGGCTTTCTGGTCAGCACAGTGGCGCTCTGCGTCGACCTGCGCGGCAATCCGAGCTTCGAGGACGTGCTGGATCAGGTACGGCGGAAGCTGTTCGACGCGCAGAGCCACCAGGACATTCCGATCGAGCGGCTGGTCGAGGCGCTGCGCCCGGTTCGGAGCCTCGGTCACAACCCGGTGTTCCAGGTGATGTTCGCCGATGAGAGCCTGCCGATGCTGGATCACGCGTCCGCGCTCGCGCAACCGCAGCCGTGGATGCGTGAACTGGCCGAACAGGGCATGAGCGTCGGGGTCTCCCGGTTCGACCTGACGCTGATGATCCAGTCCGCGCCGGAGGGACTGCGGTTCGGGTTCGAGTACAGCACCGACCTGTTCGCGGAGCCGACCGTTGCCCGGATGGCCGACCACTTCGAGTTGTTGCTGCAGTCCGTACTGGTGCACCCCGAAAGTCGCGTACAGCACTTGCCGATGATCGATGCGGCCGAACGCCAACAGCTCACCGCTGCCGCGCAGGGCACCCGGACCGAGGCATCCGTCAAGCCGGTGCATCACCTCTTCCAGGACTGGGCCGAGCTACGCCCGGACCAGGTCGCTGTGGTCTTCGGCGACCACCAAGTCACATACGAGGCGCTCGAACAGCACTCCAACCGGATGGCTCACCTGCTGCTCGGCTGTGGTGTCGGCCGGGAGAGCCTGGTCGGGTTGTGCATCGCCCGCTCGGAGGAGCTGATCATCGCGACGCTGGCAGTACTGAAAGCCGGCGGCGCTTACGTACCGCTGGACCCGTCTTATCCGCGTGATCGGCTGGCGTACCTGGTCGACGACGCGGCGATGTCAGTGGTGCTCGCGCAGCAGTCCGCTGTTGACGTACTCCCTGACTCCGACGCGACGACCGTGACGATCGAGGACGCCTGGGCGGAGCTCGCGCAACTCCCCGCGACGCCGCCGGCGGTGGACAGCACTACTGACGACTTGGCGTACGTGATGTACACGTCCGGCTCGACCGGGCGGCCCAAGGGTGTTGCTGTTACGCACGCCGATGTCGCGTCCCTGGCGCTGGACAGCCGGTTCGAGAAGCACAAGTGCGTGCTGCTGCATTCACCGCAGGCGTTCGACGCGTCGACGTACGAGCTGTGGGCGCCGCTGCTCTCCGGCGGGCGGGTGGTGCTCGCGCCGCCCGGCGCGGTCAGCCCGGAGTTGTTGCGCGGTCTTGTACCGACGTACGCGATCTCGGCTGTTTGGCTGACTGCTGCACTGTTCCATCTGTTCGCTGAGGAAGATCCTGGGTGTCTGGCTGGGCTGGACCAGGTCTGGGCCGGTGGCGATGCGGTGCAGGCCGATGCGGTACGCCGGGTACGCGCGGCCTGCCCCGAGCTGACGGTCGTGGATGGGTACGGACCGACCGAGACGACGACGTTCGCGGCCAGCTTTCGGATCGCGCCGGACGATGATGTGCCTTCGCTGATTCCGATCGGGCGTCCGTTGGACAACATGGCTGGGCTCGTCCTCGATGCCGGAATGGAACCGGTGCCGGTTGGGGTCGCCGGTGAGCTGTACCTCGGTGGCGCCGGGCTGGCGCGCGGGTACTTGCGACGCCCGGATCTGACTGCTGAGCGGTTCGTCGCCAGCCCGTTCGGCGTCCAAGGCAGTCGGCTGTATCGGACCGGTGACCTGGCTCGGTTGCGCCCGGACGGGAACATCGAGTTGCTCGGGCGTGCCGACGACCAGGTCAAGATCCGCGGTTTCCGGGTCGAGCCCGGTGAGATCGAGGCCACCCTCGCGCAGCATCCCGAGGTCCGCGAGTGCGCCGTCCTCGTTCACGGCCCGACCAAGCGGCTGATCGCGTACGTCCGGCCGCGGGACACCCTCGTGATTGAGAACCTGCAGTCCTTCCTGAGCGAACGCCTGCCCGACTACATGGTCCCCGGCGTGTACGTCCCGGTGCCGGCGCTTCCACTCAGCCCGAACGGCAAGGTCGACCGGAAGGCCCTCGCCGAAGTCCCTTGGGAGGACCACTCCGCCGGCGGCCGCGAGTACGTCGCGCCGCGGACCGCCGTCGAACGGCAGCTCGCGCAGATCTGGCAAGGCGTACTCGGCGCGCGCCAGCCGATCGGTGTCCACGACAGCTTCTTCGCGCTTGGCGGCGACTCGATCCTCAGCTTGCAGGTGGTGTTCCGCGCCCGGCAGGCCGGACTGCATTTCGCCGTCAAGCACCTCTTCCAGTACCAGACGATCGCCGAGCTCGCTCCGATCGCCCAGCAACAGCAAGCACCGGACCTGCGAGCCGAGCAAGGGCTGGTGACCGGTCCGGCCGAGCTCACTCCGATCCAGCGCTGGTTCTTCGAGCAGGACCTCAGCAACCCCAACCACTTCAACCAGTCCGTGCTGATCGACGTACCGGCTGAGGTCGATTGGGAGCGTGTACTCCGCCAACTGCTCGAACACCACGATGCCCTGCGCACCCGCTTCCAGTACGACGGAACCGAGTGGAAGGCTGAGATCACCGGCCTCCCCGACGCAGTGCCCTTCCAGGTACACCAACTCGACGATCTGCCCGAGGTCGCCGCACAGGTCCAGGCCGACCTTGACCTCGCCGACGCGCCACTCCTGCGGGCCGTCCTGTTCACCGGCGAACAGTCGAAGCTGCTCCTCGTCGTCCATCACCTGGTCGTCGATGTCGTCTCCTGGCGCATCATCGTGGAAGACCTCCACACGTTGCTGCGCGACGAGCCCTTGCCGCCCAAGACGACCTCTTGGCCGCAGTGGGGCAGCAGACTCGGCCAGGCCGTCGTGCCCGGCGAGCTGGCCTACTGGACCGAACAAGCCACGCCCACCCGGCCAATCCCCCTGGACCGGCCCGCAGACAGCAACCCGATCGGCCGCAGCAGTGTGTACGAGGCCGTACTCGGCGTGGACGAGACCGACGCACTGCTGCACGAAATCCCGGCCACCTTCAACACCCAGATCAACGACGTCCTACTCACAGCGGTCGCTGCCGCGATCGGTGCCTGGACGCAGGACGATCACGTCCGGATCGACCTCGAAGGACATGGCCGCGAGGACCTGTTCGACGACGTCGACGTGACGCGTACGGTCGGGTGGTTCACGACCATCTCGCCGGTCCGGCTGCCGGTACCCAGTGACCTCACCCGCGGGCTCAAGCAGATCAAGGAACTGCTGCACGACCGGCCGCGCCGTGGCATCGGGGACGGGCTGCTTGCCTATGGCACCGACTTCGATCGGCCGGCTCCGGCGCAGATCAGCTTCAACCACCTTGGTCAGTTCGAGCATGCGCTCGGGTCGGCCGGTCCGGACTGGGACGCCGGCAACCAGCGCCCGTACCTGATCGACATCGTCAGCCACCTCCGCGACGGCCAGTTGCACGTGCAGTGGACGTACAGCCAGGCGCACAACGAACGCACTATCAAACGGGTTGCCGAGCAGACACTGGACACGCTCCGGCAGCTCACTGCCGAGACCACTCGGGCCGACGTCAACGGCTACAGCCCGTCGGACCTTCCGCTGAGCGGTCTGTCCCAGGCAGGTATCGACAGCCTGTGCAACGAGCTGCGGGTCCATCCAAGGTGGGCGGCCGCCCGGAGACCGCTTGAGGACTGCTACCCGCAGACACCTATCCAGCAAGGGCTCTGGTTCCAGAGTCAGCTCGCCGAGGGTGAGGGCGTCTACCACGTTCAGCTGATCCTGCGGTTCGAACACCCGAGCCTGGACCTCGCCGCGTTCCGCCAGAGCTGGTCGCAGGTCATGCGCCGGCACCCGATCCTCCGCACCAGCTTCTCCGGTGCAGACGCGGACCGGCCGCTGCAACTCGTCTGGGACACCCTCGACGTGCCGTTGCAGACAGAGGACTGGCGTACGGACGATCAGCTCGCCACCTACCTAGAACAGGATCGGGCACGGGCCTTCGTACCGGAGGATGCACCGCAGTGGCGCCTGCTACTGGCTCGCACCGGCGAGAGCAGCTATCAGCTGGTGTGGAGCGCGCACCACGCGATCCTGGACGGCTGGAGCATCCACCTGATCCTGAATGATGTCGCGCACTACTACGAGGCGAACAGGACCGGTGAGCGGCCGGCGACCCCGCCGTACCGTGACTACGTCGCCTGGTTGCAGCAGCAGGACCTGCAGGAGGCAGAGGCGTACTGGCGCCAGACTCTGGAAGATCTAGCGCCGCCGACTCCCCTGGCCACCCGGACCGCTGCAACCGGCCAGGCGCGAGCGGACCGTCGGCTGAGCCCTACGTTGACAGCTGAGCTTCGTGAGTTCGCACATCGTCACCAGCTCACGCTAAACACCGTGCTGCAAGGCGCGTGGGCGTTGCTGCTCAGTAGGCAGACCAACTCCACGGACGTCACCTTCGGCACCATCACCTCGGGGCGTCCACCCCAGCTGCCGAGCGTCGAGAACATGGTCGGTCTGTTCATCAACACGCTGCCACTGCGCATCCGTACGCCACACCAGTCCGGCGTACTCGACTGGCTGCATCAGCTTCAGCAACGCAACGTGCACATGCGGCAGTACGACTACACACCGCTCAACCAGATCCAGCAGTGGGCCGCACTGCCGGCCGGTACGCCGCTCTTCGACACGCTGTTCGTGTTCGAGAACTATCCGGTCGGCCGGGACGACACAGCGGCCTTGCAGTTCGAGCTGGTTGATTCCGAGGAGCGCAGCAACTACCCGCTGGCTCTGGTCGTGGCGATCGAGGAGACGGTCGCGCTGTCGGCGCAGTACGACACCGGGCACTTCGACGAGACCACGGTCAATCGCCTGCTGGCGCAGTTCGAGCAGATCTGTACGCAGCTGGTGCGGCAGCCGGCCCTCCGCCTTGGCGAGATCACTGTACTGACCGACGAAGAGCGGCGGCGCGTACTGGATCAGGGCAGCACCGACCTGACCACGTACCTGGACGGGATCGCGAGCGGCGAGGAGCGGTTCATCCTCGAACAACTGCTCGCGGAGGTACAGGCCAGTACCGATCGAGAGGAGTCGGACAAATGAGTGAATCCCTTGCCCAGCGAGTCGGGAACCTCTCGACCGAGCAGCAGACCGCACTGCGGCAGCGGCTCGAACAACTCCACCGTCCGGCGCCCTTCCACGAGCTGTTCCGGGAGCGGACCGAGCGCTACCCGGACCGGGTCGCCGTCGCGTACGGCGGGCACCAGCTGACCTACGGAGCACTGGACGAGTGGTCCAACCGGCTGGCGCACAACCTGCAGGCCCGCGGAGTGGGCCGGGAGAGTCTGGTCGGCCTGTGCATCTCGCGATCACTGGAGATGGTGATCGGCCTGCTGGCCATCCTCAAGGCCGGTGCCGCGTACGTACCGCTCGACCCGGCCTACCCGCGCGAGCGGCTCGAGTACATGGTCACCGACAGCGCTACGTCGCTGGTGCTGGCGCAGCGCGGCACGGTCGACGTACTGCCGGCCAATGCAGCCGCTGTGCTGACCATCGAGGAGCTGTGGGAGCAGCTCGACCGACTGCCCGGTGAGGCGCCAGCGTCGGACAGCAGCCCCGACAACCTCGCGTACGTGATCTACACGTCCGGCTCGACCGGCCGGCCCAAGGGTGTGGCCGTGACGCACCGCGGGTTCCGTGCACTAACCCAGTGGCAGCAGCGGAACTACGGCTTGGAGACACCGCAGCGGGTACTGCAGGGGACCTCACTGAACTTCGACATCTCGGTCTGGGAACTCGCCATGGCCCTGCTGTCCGGCGGCACGCTGGTCCTGCCGCCACCGGACCTGCCGATGATGGGTCCGGCGCTGGCCGAGCTGTTACTCGAGGAGTATGTCGAGAACGTCAGCCTGACGCCCTCCGCGCTGTCCACCCTGCCCGAGGACTCGCTGCCGTCGGTGCACTGTCTCACCGTCGGCGGCGAGGCCTGCCCGCTCGACCTTGTCCGCGCCTGGGCGAACGGCCGCATCTTCGTCAACGGCTACGGCCCAACCGAAACGACTGTCGGCGTGTGCCTCGCGCAGTACACCCCGGAGCTGGAGCGGATACACATCGGCCGGCCGCTCACCGGGACAAAGCTGTACATCCTGGACGACAGCCATCAGCCGCTGCCCGAAGGCGTCGCGGGCGAGCTGTACGTCGGGGGCGCCGGGGTGGCTCGTGGGTACCTCGGCCGGCCGGATCTGACCGCTGAACGGTTCGTCGCGGACCCGTTCAGCGGCGACGGCGGACGCCTGTACCGGACCGGTGACCTGGCCCGGATGCTCCCGGACGGCAACCTCGAGTTGCTCGGGCGGGTCGACGACCAGGTCAAGATCCGCGGCTTCCGGGTCGAACTCGGCGAGATCGAGGCGACGCTGGCGCAGCATCCGGACGTACGCCAGGTTGCTGTCCTGCTGCACGAGCAGAAGCGGCTGATCGCGTACCTCAAGCCGCGGGACACACTTGATGTGGACGAGCTGCGGTCGTTCTTGAGCGATCGGCTGCCCGAGTACATGATCCCGGCCGGCTTCGTCGCGCTGGACAGCCTGCCGGTCACGACGAACGGCAAGATCGACCGGAAGGCGCTGACCGCCGTACCCGTTGACCCTGCGGCCGCGAGCCGGGACCACGTCGCGCCGCGGACTCCGGTCGAGCAGCACCTCGCGGAGATCTGGCAGTCGGTACTGGGCCTCGATCAGCCGGTGGGAGTGCAGGACAGCTTCTTCGCACTCGGTGGCGACTCGATCCTCAGCCTGCAGGTGGTGTTCCGCGCGAAGCAGCTCGGGCTGCACTTCACCGTCAAGCAGTTCTTCCAGCACCCGACCATCGCCGAACTCGCGCCAGTCGTGCAGGAGCGTGCCGCGACGACTCTCGACGCGGACCAAGGACTAGTCACCGGTCCGGTCGAGCTGACGCCCATCCAGCGCTGGTTCCTGTCGCAGGAGCTCACCAACCGCAATCACTTCAACCAGTCGGTACTGGTCGACGTACCTGCCGGCGTCGACTGGCCCCGGGTACTGCGCGGTCTGCTCGAACAGCACGACGTACTGCGGACCCGCTTCCACCAGGACGGTGACGACTGGCGGGCCGAGATCATCGACGTACCCACTGAGCTGCCCTTCCAGGTGCACGAGCTGGACGACCTCACGGACGTCGCCGGACAGGTGCAAGCCAGCCTGGACGTTGGCGAGGCACCGCTCATGCGGGCAGTCCTGTTCTCCGACACCAAGCTGCTGCTGGTGGTCCATCACCTCGTAGTCGATGTCGTCTCCTGGCGCATCCTGCTCGAAGACCTGCGTACGCTGATCAGCAACGAACCGCTGCCGCCGAAGACCACCTCCTGGCAGCACTGGGCCGCTCGGCTCGCACGGCACGTACCAACTGATGAGCAGGACTACTGGACAGCACAGACCCAACCAGTACGACCACTCCCCCTCGACGGACCCACCGAACAGAACACCGTCGACCGAAGCCGCGTCATTGACACGGTTCTGACTGTCGCTGAGACCAACGCGCTGCTGCACTCCGTTCCGGCCCGGTTCAACACGCAGATCAACGACGTACTGCTGACTGCGGTGGCGGCCGCGGTCGGCGTCTGGACACAGGACAGCAGCGTCCGGATCGACCTCGAAGGGCATGGTCGCGAGGACCTCTTCGACGAGGTGGACGTGACCCGTACCGTCGGCTGGTTCACCACGGTCTCGCCGGTACGGCTGCCTGTCACCGACGGGCTCAGCGACGGCCTCAAGCAGACCAAGGAGGTGCTCCGGAAGCGCCCACGCAACGGCATCGGGTACGGACTGCTGGCCGACCGCACCGACCTGCCCGCGGAGATCAGCTTCAACTACTTGGGCCAGGTCGACCAGTCGTTCGGATCGGTTGGACCGGATGAGGACGGGCGCAACAACCGTCCGTACCTGATCGACATCATCGGCCACCTCCGCGCCGGCCGGCTGCGGCTGCGGTGGGTCTACAACCACGGCGCACACCGCCGGGCCACTGTTCGGCGGGTAGCAGACCATGCCCGCGACGTGCTGCGCCAGCTCGGTGAGGAGGCGACCCGGCCGGAGATCCACGGCTACTCCCCCGCTGATCTCCCGTTGAGTGGAATGAACCAGGACGCCGTCGACACCCTCATCGGCGAGCTGCGGGACCACCCGGCGTGGACCTCGGCGCCACGTCCACTGGAGGACTGCTACCCGCAGACACCCATTCAGCAAGGACTCTGGTTCCACAGCCGGTACGCGCAGGGTGAAGGCATCTACCACGTTCAGTTGATCGTACGGATCGACCACGACCTGGATGTCGCCACCTTCCAGCAGGCCTGGGCGTACGTGATGCGCCGCCACCCGATTCTGCGCACCAGCTTCCGCGAGATCGATCAGCTTGTGTGGAGCACCCTCGACGTACCGCTCCGGACCCAGGACTGGCGTACCGGCAATGCCGACGAACTGCTCCAGGAGTACCTCGGCCATGATCGCGAGCGCGGATTCGTACCGCAGGATGCGCCGCAGTGGCGGATGCTGCTCGCCCGTACCGCGGAGAGCTCCTACCAGCTGGTGTTCAGCGCTCACCACGCGATCCTCGACGGCTGGAGCATCGGCCTGGTCCTGAACGACGCCGCCGAGTACTACGACGCGCTGGCCGCCGGTAGCCACCTGACGAACCTGCCTGCCCTTCCGTACCGCGAGTACGTCGCCTGGCTGGAGCAGCAGGACCTGCACCAGGCCGAGACGTACTGGCGCGAGGCCCTCCAGGGACTCGAACCACCCAGTCCGCTCGGCTCCCGCAGCACCGACGGTCCGGAGGTTTCGCAAACTAGAACCGACTTCTTCCTGACCGCCAGCGAGAGCACCCGCCTCCGGGACTTCGCGCAAAAGCACGGGCTGACGCTCAACGTCGTACTGCAAGGTGCCTGGGCGCTGCTGCTCAGCCGGTACACGCGGACGGATGACGTGGTGTTCGGGACAGTCAGTGCGGGCCGGCCGGGTGATCTCGATGGGATCGACCGGATGGCCGGTCTCTTCATCAACACGTTGCCGCTCCGCGTCCAGGTGCCTCGGAGTACGTCCGTAGTCGAGTGGCTCGGCCAGTTGCAGGAGCAGACCGTACAGCTGCGCCAGTACGACTACAGCCCGCTCGGGCAAGTGCAGCAGTGGAGTGAGCTGCCGCCGGGTACACCGCTCTTCGACACGCTGTTCGTCTTCGAGAACTACCCGGAGGACAACCGGCGTACGGGCGGACTGCGGCTGCAGGCGATCAGCTCGCGGGAGCAGACGCACTACCCGTTGAACGTGGTGATCACGACCGAAGCGCGAATCGGTGTCAACGTCTTCTACGACCCGCAGCGCTTCGACGATCCGTCCATCGAGTCGCTCTTCGCGCACCTGCGCCAGATCTGCCTGGACCTGGCGACGACATCGGACAAGCCGCTCGGACAGGTCGCGATGGTCACCGACAACGAGCACAGCCTCGCGGTAGAGGTGTGGAGCAGCGAGAGCACCTCCGACGACGGACCGACGTACCTGCACGAGCTGTTCCGCGAGCAGGTACGGTCCACTCCGGACTCGGTCGCAGTCGTGTACCAGGACCAGCAGCTGAGCTACGTCGAGCTGAACAGCCGCGCCAACCAACTGGCGCATTGGCTGCGCGACCAAGGCGTCGGACCGGAGACCCTCGTCGGACTGTGCCTCGAACGCTCGGTGGAGAGCGTGATCGGCCTGCTCGCGGTGCTCAAGGCAGGTGGTGCGTACGTCCCGATCGACCCGCGCTACCCGCTGGAGCGGATGTCGTACGTGGTGCGCGACGCCGGCCTCGTACTACTGCTGACTCAATCTCGCCTGCTGCCGAAAGTGCCCGCCGACGATCTGCCCACGCTCTGCCTGGACACGGACTGGGCGTCAGTGGCGTCGGACCGGACCGAGTCGCCGGTGAGCGGGCTGACTCCCGAGAACCTCGCCTACCTCATCTACACCTCCGGCTCGACCGGCAAGCCGAAGGGCGTGATGGTCGCCCACGAGTGCCTCCAGCACGTCGCGCCGTGGATTCGCCGCAACGCCTGCTTCGACCGGCGCCAGAACGTCCTGCAGGTGGCATCGCTCAGCTTCGACTTCTCGGTCTGGGAGATCCTGCTGCCGCTGATGACCGGCGGCACCCTGGTCATCCCGCCGGAGGGTCTGCGGATGATCGGCGACGACCTGCACAGCGTCCTGACCGAGCGCGCCATCGAGAGCCTGAACTTCACCCCGGGCGCGTTGGCCACGCTCCCGACCGAGCCGCCGCTGCCGCATCTGCGCACGCTGGTCGTCGGCGGCGAGGCGTACCCGGCGGACCTGATCCGGACCTGGGCGCCCGGGCGCGACTTCTTCAACGTGTACGGACCGACCGAGACGACGATCTTCGCCACCGGCACGCACACCGACGAGCAGCTCGACGTCATCCACATCGGCCGGCCGATCACCAACGCGCGCATCTACGTCCTCGACTCCACCCTGCAACCGGTCCCGCCGGGCGTACCCGGAGAGCTGTACATCGGCGGCGCCGGCCTGACCCGGGGCTACCTGAACCGGGCCGGACTGACGGCCGAGACGTTCATCGCGGATCCGTTCGGCCCGGAGCCCGGCGGGCGGCTGTACAAGAGCGGTGACCTGGTCCGGTACCTGCCGGACGGGAATGTCGAATTCGTTGGCCGCACCGACAACCAGGTGAAGATCCGCGGGTTCCGGATGGAGCTCGGCGAGATCGATGCGGTACTGGATCAGCATCCGCTCGTACACAGTTGCGTCACGCTCGCGCAGCCGGACGGTTCGAGCCGGCGGTTGGTGGCGTACGTCGCCGCGTACGAGCAGCCCGACGACCTGACCGAACTGCTCCAGGCGCACCTGCGGGAACAACTGCCCGCGTACATGGTCCCGTCGACCTTCGTGGTGCTGGATCGACTGCCGCTGAACAGCAACGGCAAGGTGAACCGGAAGGCGCTCCCGCTGCCCGGCGACAGCCCGGCTGCGCGGATCGGTGGTACTCCCCCGCGCAGTGCGACCGAGGCACAGCTGGTGGGCATCTGGGAGGAGGTGCTCGAACAGCGGTCGCTGGGTGTCTTCGATGACTTCTTCAGCCTCGGCGGGCACTCCCTGCTGGCGACCAAGGTGGTTGCCCGGGTGCAGCAGACGTTCTCGGTGCAGTTGCCGGTTCGGGTGATCTTCGAGCAGCCGACGATTGCGCAGGTCGCGGCCGAGGTCGACGCACTGGTGCAGCTCGATCAGGCCGGCGGGGCTGTTCCACTCGTCCCGGTACCGCGCGGCGGCCGGATTCCGGCGACATTCGATCAGCGCCGGGTCTGGTACTTGGAGCGGCTGCACCCCGACAGTCCGCTGTACACGGTCGGCTGGCTGCTGCACCGCACCAGCGCGGTCGACCCCGAACGGCTGCGCCGTGCGCTTGGTGAACTGATCGAGCGGCACGAGACGCTGCGCACCACCTTCTACGAGTCCGACGGCCAGCTGTGGCAGAAGATCGCCGACACCGGCACGGTCATGCTGTCAGTGGCCGACCTACCGAGGTATGACGAGCAGTCGGTGCAGGCGCTCACCCACGAGCTGTGGACCGAACCGTTCGACCTGAACGCCGGACCATTGTTCCGGGTGCTGCTCATCCGGCTCACCGGCGACGAGGCAGTACTGGCGTTCAGTGCGCATCACGCGATCGTCGACGGCTACTCCGTTGGAATCCTCAACCACGAGCTGTTCGCGCTGTACAACTCGGAGACACTCGACCCGCTGCCGATCCAGTACGCCGACTACGCCGTTTGGCAGGAGCAGTGTCTGCAGGAGGATCGCGTACGGCCGCATCTGGAGTACTGGAAGGAGCAGCTGGCGGATGCACCGGCGCTGATCTCCCTACCGACGGACCACCCGCGGCCTGCCGTACAGACCTATGCAGGTGCCAACCTGACCTGTCTGTTGTCGGCAGAGCTCACTGACCGGCTGGACACGCTCAGCCGGGAGACGCGGTCGACGCACTTCGTCACAATCCTCGCCGCGTTCGCGGTGCTGCTGTCTCGGTACAGCGGTCAGGACCAGGTGGTGATTGGCATCCCGATCGCCAACCGCGGCCGGGTCGAGACCGAGCCGCTGATCGGCTTCCTGGTCAACACGGTCGCGCTCTGCGTGGATCTGAGCGGCGAGCCGGACTTCACTGCTGTACTCGACCAGGTCCGCCGGAAGCTGCTGGAAGCGCAGAGCCGGCAAGAAGTACCGTTCGACCGGATCGTCGAGGAGCTTCGGCCTGAGCGCAGTCTGAGCTACCAGCCGGTGTTCCAGGTGATGTTCGCCGGGCTGGACGAGCTGTTCGAGGACACCGCGGATGATCAGCCGGCGTGGATTCACGACGTGACCCAGACCGGCGTCGGGGTGTCGAAGTTCGACCTCGGCCTCAGTCTGCAACGGCGGAGCGGTCGGCTGCAGTTCACGTTCGAGTACAGCACCGCGCTCTTCGAGCAGAGCACGGTTGCGACGCTCGGCGAGCACTTCCAGACGTTGCTGGCAGGCATGGCGGACCAGCCGCGTAAACCGGTCGCGCAGCTGCCGCTGCTGCAAGCCGCCGAGCGGGAGCACATCCTGTCCGAGCGCAACGCGACCAACGACGTCGCGATGCTTCGGCCGACCACACTGCACCACCTGTTCGAGGAGCAAGTACGCAGCTGTCCCGACCGGATTGCCCTGTCCTTTGAGGACAGTCAGTTGACGTACGCCGCGTTGGACGCCCGCGCCAACCAGCTGGCCCGCACGCTGCAGCAGCACGGGGTCGGTCCGGAGACACGGGTCGGCGTCTGCCTGCAACGCTCGCTTGAGCTTGTCATCGGACTGCTGGCGATCCTCAAAGCAGGCGGCGCGTACGTACCACTCGACCCGTCCTATCCACAGGACCGGATCGCGTACATGGCCGCGAACGCACAACTGGGTATCGCACTGGTCGAACCGGGTCAGCTGTCGTTCCTCGACGACGTACGACTGATCGAGGTCCGTGACGATCACGCGACCAGTACGGCTCCGCTGGACGTGGAGATCAGCCCGGACAACCTGGCGTACGTCATCTACACGTCCGGCTCCACCGGCCGGCCGAAGGGCGCGATGTTGTCGCATCGCGGCATCTGCAACCGGCTGCTCTGGATGCAGAGTGAGTACGAGCTGCGCGCGCACGACCGGGTCTTGCAGAAGACGCCGTTCAGCTTCGACGTGTCGGTGTGGGAGTTCTTCTGGCCGCTCATCACCGGTGCACACCTGCACCTCGCCCGGCCCGACGGTCATCGCGATCCGGCCTACCTGGCGGAGCTGATCGAACGGCAGGGCATCGGCGTACTGCACTTCGTACCGTCCATGTTGGAGGCGTTCCTCCGGCAGCGCACGGTCCGCGAACGCTGTACGGGCCTCCGGGATGTGGTGTGCAGTGGCGAGGCGCTGCCGCTCGACGTACAGGAGCAGTTGCAGGAGGCGCTGCCGGGCACGCGGCTGCACAACCTGTATGGGCCGACCGAGGCGTCGGTCGATGTGAGCTTCTGGGAGTGCACGCCCGGTGCGACCACCGTTCCGATCGGCCGGCCGGTCGCGAACACTCAGCTGTACATCCTGGATCGGGCGATGGCACCGGTGCCCGACGGGGTGATCGGTGAGCTGCTCATCGGCGGGGTGCAGTTGGCCCGCGGGTACTTGGCTCGACCCGATCTGACCGCAGAGCGGTTCGTCGCGAACCCGTACGGTCCGGGACGGCTGTACGCGACCGGCGACCTGGCGCGGTTCCGGGCGGACGGCGCGATCGAATACGCCGGGCGCAAGGATCACCAGGTCAAGATCCGCGGCTACCGGATCGAGATCGGCGAGATCGAGGCGGTACTGATCGACCATCCGGCTGTTCGGTCCGCGGTGATCGTGCTGCACGAAGTGACGGCCGCGGACAAGCGGCTGGCGGCGTACCTCACGACGGTGCCGGGCCGCCCCGCGACGGAGGACGAGCTGCGGTCGCATCTGCTGGAGCGGTTGCCCGAGTACGCCGTGCCGACGTACTTCGTGGCGTTGGACGAGCTGCCGCTGTCGGCCAACGGCAAGGTCGACCGCAAGGCGCTGCCGGACCTGTCCGAGATCGTCGAGCAAGCCCGGACCGGCGACAGTTACGCGCCGCCGACGACCCCGACCGAGGCCGTGCTGACCGAGCTCTGGGCGCGGCTGCTGAAGCGCGATCGCGTCGGAATCCACAGCGACTTCTTCGGGCTCGGCGGCCATTCGTTGCTGGTGGCATCGATGGCGACCGAGGTCCAGGAGCGCTGGGACATCTCGCTGATGCTGCCGATGGTCTACCAGAACCGGACCGTCGCCCAGCTGGCCGTGGCCGTCGACGAGCTGATCGCCGGCGGCGAGGACGACCGCCCGGACGCTTCCGAACTGTTCGACCTGTCATGACCCGCGCGACGGACAAGGAGCCGCGATGAAGTTCGTACCTGAGACATCTTTGCTGAGTCCGCGGATCGCCAAGGTCACGGACGCGGCCCGTACCGGTGACCTGACGGCGCTGGACGAGTTCTGGCGGGACCTGGACACCGCCGGGTCGCCGCTGATGGAACAGCTCGGCGAGGAGGGGCAGACGCTCGTCACCTTCGTCTGGCGCGATCCCGGCGACACCGAGAACGTCCTCGTCGTGCTGTACAGCGCACCGAGCGAGGGCGATCTCAGCCGGTACACGATGAAGCAGGTCGAGGGCACCGACCTCTGGTACGTGTCGTACCTGCTGCCATCCGATCTGCGGACGACCTACCTGCTGTCGGTGAACGATTCGCTCAAGCCGTACACGTCGTACGCGGAGGTGCTGGAGCGGTTGCCGTTGTACCAGCCCGATCCGTTGAACCGGCGCGACTACCCGATCTTCGGGAACGAGCAGAACAAGTACGTGGTGTCCGTACTCGAACTGCCTGACGCACCGGCGCAGCCGTGGAACATCGCGCGACGCGGCGTACCGATGGGCAAGAGCCAGTTGCACACAATGGACAGCGCCGCTTTGGGTACGCAGCATCACGTCAGCGTGCACGTACCGGCTGGGTACACCCCGAACGGCGATGACTACAACATCTTCCTGCTGTTCGACGGTTGGGCGTACTACAACTTCGCCGCGGTCACGACGGTGCTGGACAACCTGCAGTACACCGGCCGGATCCCTCCGTATGTGCTGGTGATGCACAGCAATCTGGATCAACAGGTTCGAGCGCGGGAGCTGCCCTGTCATTCGCCGTTCCACGACTTCCTCCGGGACGAGCTGATGCCGTGGCTGCGCCGGAACTACAACGTCACCACCGATCCAGCGCGTACGGTCGTCGGCGGATCGTGCTTCGGTGGACTGGCCGCCGCGTACGTCGCGTACCGGTCGCCGGACCTCTTCGGCAACGTGATCTCGCAATCCGGGTCGTTCTGGTGGCCGGGGAAGAACAGTGAGCTCGAGGACCAGTGGCTGACCGAGCAGTACCGGAGCAGCCCGAAGCTGCCGATCCGGTTCTCGATGGAGATCGGCAGCCTGGAAGGGCCGATCGGTGAGTACGACCCGATGGGTACGCACCGGGCGATGCGGGACGTACTGCTGGAGAAGGGGTACGAGATCGACTACTCCGAATACATGGGCGGCCATGACCTGATCTGCTGGCGCGGCTCGCTCGTCGACCGGCTGCTGTCCTTCCACGCGAAGGTGGCGGCCCGATGAACGCGGTGATCATGGTGCTGGCCGGCGACGGCACCGGTCCGGAGGTCACGGATCAGGCGGTCGAGGTACTGGAAATGGTTGCCGAACTGTACGGGCATCGCTTCATGATCCGGACCGGGCTGGTCGGGATGGATGCGATCGAGGCGTACGGCACGGCCATCTCGGAGGACACGCTCGCCGGCTGTGCACAGGCTGACGCGATCCTGTTCGGGGCGGTTGGTGGCGTTGCGCAGGTCGGGGACGGTCCGCGGCCGGAGCAGGCGCTGTTCCGGTTGCGTACCTCATTCGAGCTGTTCGCGAACTTGCGGCCGGTGCGTCCGTTCGGGGCGTTGGTCGACGCTTCGCCGTTGAAGCCTGAGTACCTCAAGGGCACGGACTTGCTGTTCGTACGCGAGTTGTCGGCCGGGTTGTACTACGGGCATCTGGAGACGGTGCCGGGGAAGCCGAGTGAGATCCGGCGGCGTGGTGATCGGATCGAAGCGATCGACACGCTGTTGTACACCGAGGATGAGATCGAACGCGTTGTCCGTAGTGCGTTTGAGCTCGCGGGTGCGCGGCGGCGGCATGTCACGTCGGTGGACAAGGCGAACGTGCTCAGTTCGTCGGTGCTGTGGCGACGGGTAGTTGAGCGGGTCGGGCGGGAGCATCCTGAGGTGAGCTGGGAGCACCTGCTGGTGGACACCTGTGCGATGCGGTTGATCCGGAACCCGGCTGAGTTCGATGTGATCGTCACGGAGAATCTGTTCGGCGACATCCTGACCGATGAGGCGTCGATGCTTGCCGGGTCGATCGGGATGTTGCCGTCGGCCAGTCTTGGTTCGCGGCGGACGCCTGGTGGGGTGTTCGGGTTGTACGAGCCGGTGCACGGGTCGGCGCCGGACATCGCGCGGCAGGATCGTGCCAATCCGATCGGGGCGATCTTGTCGGCGGCGATGTTGTTGCGGCATTCGCTTGGGTTGGCATCCGAGGCGGCGGCGGTGGAGGCGGCTGTCGAGGCGGTGCTTGCGGACGGGTTCCGGACCGAGGACATCGCGTACGACGGGGGGACTGCGGTTGGGACCGCTGAGCTTGGTCTGCGGGTGCGGGAGCAACTGGCGATCACGGACCAGCAGAACCAGCGGTGGCGGCGATGGTAACCGGCGACTCAACTGCCGGCCTGGAGGAACAGCGCCGGATAGTCCGGCAAGCCCGCACTGAACTGCTGCAACGCCATCGGACAGGTAGTTCTGGTGTTGGGGTGGAGCCGCCTATTCGGGTGATGGCTCGGGTTGTTCAGGAGCTTCGGCGGGAGTGTGCGGCGCGGCGGTTCGACCCGGCGGCGGCGCGGCTGGAGATCGTCGACCGGACGATCGGCGACGTCAACCTCCGCCTGGTCACCGAATGCGAAGGCCCCGAGGGCGGGCCCGGTGACTACCGGATGCTCGCCGACGAACTCGGCATCGCCCTGCCCGGCGAAAACCTGAACGGCTACGTCGCCACCGGCGGCGTCTACCGCTGGCTCCGCGACCGCATGACCACCGCCGAACGCGAACTACTTGCCGCCGGCTACGACCCCCGCATCTACGACATCCACGGCATCGGCAACCCCATCCTCCGCGACTGGCTGGCCGACGACCTCCGCCCCTGGGGCTTCACGCTCTCCGCCGCGAACATCGCCCTCGGACTGGGCGCAACCGACTGCATCGACAAGGTCCTCCGCGGCCTCGCCCACCACAAAACCCCCGGCGCCATCCTGTTCGCCACCCCCGGGTTCAACATGCCCGAGCTGCAAGCCACCGCGTACGGCTACCGCCTGCACCCAGTCCGCACCGCCCCCGAAAACAACTTCAAACTCACCGCCGACCTACTCGAGCAAGAACTCGCCACCAACCCCGACATCACAGTCGTCTATCTCACCATCACCAACAACCCCACCACCTTCGCGTACACCCCGGACGAGCTCTCCGAACTGCAGTCCGTCCTCAGCAAGGCACAGGTCTACCTACTAGCGGACCTCGCGTACGTAGGCACCGGCCCACCGGACGACGACCGGGAGCGCATGCGCCGCCTCACCGCGGACACCGACCTCACGCCGTACCTGATCTGCGTCGGGAGCTTCTCCAAGACGCACACCTTGACCGGCGAGCGGTTCGGCTGGGTGGCATTCGGCGACACCGCGTTCGCCGCCGCAATGGGTGCGAGCTGGACGAACAGCGTCGGCTCCCTGCCCGGTGACTGGCAGCTGCGCTACATGGCGTACCACACGCTGTTCCGCCGTGATCCCGGACTGATTCCGAAGATCCGGGCCTTCTACCGGCTCCGCCGGACCAGCCTGCGCGAGCAGTTGCGGCAGTACGACGCGGAGCACGGACTGTTCGACCACATCTACCTCGACGACGACGCGACCATCTACAACTGGAGCCGGCTCAGACCCGGAGCCGATTGTTTCGAGGTGCTCGAGAAGACCGGCATCGCCGGCATCCCGGGCTCGACTTTCGGCTACTCGGACGACTACATCCGCTTCTCGGTCGGGATCTCGCCGATCAGCTTCGACGGGAGCCACCCACGGACGCATTGTGAGGCTGGACATGACCTGCATTGACGTACCCACGAACTTCAACTGGAACAGCGACGAGAACCCGATCGCCCCGATGCCGGCCGCGATCGCCGCCGAACCACCACCCGAAGCGGTCGCCCGGACGGTGCTGCTGTCCGAGTGCCTGCGCGACGGCCTGCAGGGCGTCCCCCGGTACCCGTCGACCGAGCTGATGGTGCGATATCTGCATCTGCTGGACGACTTCGGCATCCGCCAGGCGACAGTCGGCATCTACCCGGGCAACGCGGACTCGCTCGACTCCGCGATGAAGGAACTACTGGCCCGGATGCGCGATGAGGTCCCGTCAATCGTGCCGACAGTGCTGTCACTGTGCACCGACGACTCGCTGAAGTGGACCGCCGAATGCCGGCAGATCCACCCGGCGCTGGAGTCGCTGGTGTTCATGGGCACCGCTCCGTCCCGTCGGCTCGCGCAAGGGTGGGGCATCGGTTTCGTACTGGACAAGCTCGGTACGTACATCCGCCGTACGACCGAACTGGGTATTCCGGTGATCGCCGGCACCGAGCACACCACCCAGACGTGTCCCGAGGAAGTGCGGGCGATCCTGAACGCACAGGTCGCCGCCGGGGCGTACTGCATCGCGCTCGCCGACACGATCGGCGTCATCCGGCCGCTCGGGACGTACCGGCTGGTGTCGTTCGTCCGGGAAGAGCTGGCGGCGATGGGTACGCCAGAAGTGCGACTCGACTGGCACGGGCATCGTGACACCGGCAACGCACTGGCAAACGCGATGGCCGCGATCTCCGCCGGGATCGACCGCGTCCATGTGGTGTCCCGCGGTGTCGGTGAACGCTCCGGCAATGCGGCGCTCGAAGAGGTCGTGCTGAATTTGGCGGCGATCCAGCAAGAGGCCGGCCTGCCGGTGCCGTGGAAGCTGGACCGGCTGCTCGAACTGATCTCGTTCTACCAGGACATGGTCGGCGTACCCACGCCCGAGCACGGCGTCCTCGGCCGCCGGTACAGCCACACCTCGTCCGGGATCCACGCGGACGCGATCCTCAAGGCGCACGGTCTGGCCGACAACGCCCGCGCGGACCAGGACTTCGTCCTCGAAACGAAGCTTCGGGAGATGGCCCGCACGGTGTACTCGGCGGTCGACCCGGCCACGATCGGCGGCGTCCAGTCGGTCGGCGTCAGTCCGTGGAGCGGGCACAGCACGGTCAAGCTCGCGTACCTGAACAGCGGCCGCGACCCGCGCGAGCTGACGCCGGTGCTGATCGAGCGGGTCCTTGCCCGCGCCAACGAACTCGGCCGGGAACTCACCCCCGCCGACCTGGAAGCCTGCTACCGCGAAGGGAAGGCGATTCATGAAGTCCAGTGACCGGCCGCGGACGATGTTCGACAAGATCTGGGACACCCACCTGGTCCGGGACGTACCCGGCGAGATCCCGATGCTGTACATCGATCGGCACCTCACCCACGAGGCCACCTCGCCCCAGGCCTTCGCCGGGCTCCGCGTCCGCGAACTACCGGTGCACCGGCCGGAAACCGTGGTCGCGGTCGTCGACCACAACGTACCGACGCTGCCCGGGCGCCGGTTGATGGACGTGGTCGACCAGCCGAGCGTGCTCTGCATCGAGACGATGGCCGAGAACGCGCGCGACTTCGGCGTGACGTTGCTGGACATGGATCATGAGGACCAGGGCATCGTGCACGTGATCGGTCCCGAGCTGGGGCTTTCGTTGCCGGGGACAACGTTGGTGTGTGGGGACTCGCACACCTCCACGCACGGTGCGCTGGGGATCTTCGCGATCGGCATCGGGACCAGCGAGGTGGAGCATGTGCTCGCCACCCAGTGCCTGCTGCAGCACAAACCGCGCACGATGAACATCCGCATCGAGGGACGGCTCGCCGACGGGGTGTCCGCCAAGGACATCGCGCTGGCCCTGATCGGCCGGCTCGGTACGGACGCGGGGACGAATCACGTCATCGAGTTCACCGGGTCTGCCGTGGAGGCGCTGTCGATCGAGGGCCGGATGACGCTGTGCAACATGGCGATCGAGGCCGGTGCCCGGGCCGGCATGGTGGCACCGGACGAGCACACCATCGAGTACGTCCGCGGCCGGCGGTTCGCTCCCGCGGGCGAGCTGTTCGAGCGGGCCGCGGCGCAGTGGCGGGAGCTGGCTGCCGATCCCGGGGCGGTGTACGACGTCGTACACCGACTGGACTTGGCGGACCTTGCGCCGCAGGTCACCTGGGGTACGAACCCGGGCATGGTCACGGGCGTGACCGGGACCGTACCCGATCCGGAGGTGATTCGGGATCCGGAGGCGCGTGCGGGGGTGCGGCAGGCGCTCGAGTACATGGGGCTGACCGCCGGGCAGCGGATTCAGGACATTCCGGTGGACACGGTGTTCATCGGGTCGTGCACGAACTCGCGGCTCGAGGACCTGCGGACCGCGGCCGGGCAGGTCAAGGGTCGGCGGGTCGCGGACGGGCTGCGCGCGATCGTCGTACCGGGCTCGATGAACGTCCGCCGGCAGGCCGAGGACGAAGGGCTGGCCGACATCTTCCGCGACGCCGGGTTCGAGTGGCGGGCGGCCGGCTGCAGCATGTGCATCGCGATGAACGGCGACCGGCTGTCGGCCGGCGAGCGGTGCGCGTCGACCAGCAACCGGAACTTCGAGGGCCGCCAGGGACGCGGCGGCCGGACTCATCTGGTCAGCCCGGCGACCGCGGCGGCGACCGCGGTCGCCGGGCACTTCGCCGACGCGCGGCAGCTGTGGTGGAAGGAGATCCGGTGAAACAATTCAGTACGCATGACGGGCTGGTCGCACCGTTGCCGCGGGCAAACGTCAACACCGACGACATCATTCCGGCGCGGTACCTGAAATCGATCCGGCGAACCGGGTTCGCGGCCGGGCTGTTCGGGAACTGGCGGTATTTGCCGGACGGCGCGACACCCGATCCTGAGTTTGTGCTGAATCAGGCTCGGTATCAGGGCGCCAGCATTTTGGTGAGCGGCGACAATTTCGGCTGCGGGTCGTCGCGGGAGCATGCGCCGTGGGCGTTGAACGAGTACGGCTTCCGCTGCATCGTCGCGCCCGGGTTCGCGGACATCTTTCACAACAACTGCTTCAACAGCGGGATTTTGCCGATCACGCTGGAGTCTGCCGAGATCGACGTACTGGTCAAGTCGCTAGATGTTCCCGGTGCGCGGTGGTTCGTGGATCTGCCCGGGCAGACGGTGGCGGACGGCTTCGGAAATACGTTTGCCTTTGGCATCGACGCGTTCAAGAAACGGTCGTTGCTGGCCGGGCTCGACAACGTCGACTGGTCGTTGTCACATCGCGGCGACGTGCTCGCGTACGAGGAACGGCGCCGGGCCGAAGCGCCGTGGCTGTTTTCCTGATTCTTGTGCAATCCGACAAATGGAGATGAGGCAATGGACGACACCGAGGTGAAGAAGGTTCTCGTCAACGACGAGGAGCAGTACTCGCTCTGGCCCGACTACCTGACCGTACCGGCGGGCTGGAAGGAAACCGGGGTGAGCGGCTCGAAGGACGACTGCCTCGCGTACGTGAACGAGGTCTGGACGGACATGCGCCCACGCAGCCTTCGCGTCCAGATGGACGGCACCCACACCGCCTAGGAGGACACTCTCATGGACCGTCTCGTCGAACGCCTCAGCGTCGAAGGACAGGACATCGTCGTCGGCGGACCCTCGCCGTCGGTCGAGGAATTCCATCACCGGCTGACCGAACTCAAGTACGTGTTCCTCAAGTTCACCGGTACCCGTGGCGGCACCGATCTCGGCGTCCGCGTCGACGACGCCACCGACCTCGGCACCGCCGACTTCACCACCGCGACCGGCAACGTCCACGTCGAGGGCACCCTGACCCTCAACTTCCAGCCCGTCCGCTGCATAGCCGACATAGACCTCACCACCCTCACCGGCACCGGCCACCTAACCCCCGCCGACTGACCCCCCAACCGCCGCGGCCGGGACTCCCTCTCAGCAGCCCCGGCCGCGGCCCCTCCCCCTACACGCGCCCCCTCACCCCACACTGCCTCTACGCGCCCCGCCACACCCCACGCCGCCTCTACCCGCCGCGCTGCCTCTACGCGCGGCCCCTCACCCCACACTGCCTCTACGCACCCCGCCTCACCCCACACTGCCCCTGCGCGCAGCCCCTCACCCCACACTGCCTCTACGCGCACCCCGCCTCACCCCACACTGCC
>NZ_BAAAPH010000040.1:0-47422 GCF_039531045.1 Kribbella hippodromi
CCCCGCGACGAGCTCATCCCACCCGGCCCCCGAGCGAATTTCGATCTATACCACCCCCAACCCCACCCCACAACCCCTCAACCCACCCCCACGCCCGCACACCGACCCCACCGAGCATTTCCCCACCAAACCTGACACACTGTTCCCCACGCCCCCCGAGGGCCTCTAGCTCAATTGGCAGAGCAGCGGACTTTTAATCCGCGGGTTGTGGGTTCGAGTCCCACGGGGCCTACCTCTTTCCGCAGGTCAGGCGCAGGTCGGCGCCTCGGCCCGAAAAGCCGGGTCTGCGCAAACTCTGCCAATACTCAGAGTGGCCGATGCATGCCTGTCTGAGGGGGATCGGCAGCCCCGCACAGCCAGCAGGCGACGCGTCGTTGAGCGACGTATCGCATCCTTTCGCACTGCTCTCGTTTCGCCCGATCTCCGGCCCGCCCGACCGTTGAGCTCCCACGTGCAGCTGGACCGTGGAGGGCAGAGATGAGCAGACCGCACCTGCCGATCGGAACGTGGGGCCACGTCCGATCCCGTGCTGAGAGGAAGGACGCCGATGGCAAGGTGGTCTCCTGGCGCGCGTCCGCGTACTTCCGTGACCACGACGGACGTGCCCGTGAGGTCACCGCGTCCGCCAAGACCAAGGGCGCAGCCGAGCACCGCCTACTCACGAAGCTGCGAGACCGCGCAAAGCTCACGCAGTCCGGCGAGCTGAGCCCGACGGACAAGATCAACGACCTCATCGACCTCTGGATCGAGAAGTTCGAGGAACGCATCGAAGACGGCCGTCGATCACCGACGACGCTGACGACGTACCGCACAGCCATCAAGAACCACGTACGCCCTGCCCTCGGCGAACTCCTGATCGGCGAGGCAACCACACCACGCATCGACAGAATCATCGGAACCATCAAGCGCAACGCCGGCCGGTCCACCGCGAAGACCTGCCGCGCGGTCATCTCCGGCATGATGCAACTAGCCGTCCGGTACGGCGCCCTGACCGTCAACCCGGTCCGCGAGGTCGAAGCGATCGAGGCCCGCCCGAAGGACCCGCCCCGCTCACTCACCAACGAAGAGATTGCCGGCCTTCGGCAACTCCTGACCACCGACAAGACCGCCGTTCGAGCCGACCTGCCGGACCTGGTCCTCTTCATGCTCGGAACTGGAGTCCGAATCGGCGAGTCGCTGACGGTCTTGTGGTCACAGGTCAACCTCGAGTCGGGCGCAGTCGAGATCACTCACACCATGGTTCGCGTCCCAGGCCAAGGCTTGATTCGGAAGGCCCCGAAGTCCAAGGCCGGCGTACGCGCCCTACCCCTCCCAGACTGGGCCATCACCATGCTCCGCCGCCGCCACGCCGCCGGCGTCTGCCCTGACGAACCCATCTTCGCCGACTCCCTCGGAGGCTTCCGAGACCCATCCAACGTCCGCCGAGCCCTCCGCCGCGCACTGTCTCCGGTAGCCAGCACCCGCCCGCCGCGAC
This sequence comes from Kribbella hippodromi, assembly GCF_039531045.1. Classification (NCBI taxonomy): domain Bacteria; kingdom Bacillati; phylum Actinomycetota; class Actinomycetes; order Propionibacteriales; family Kribbellaceae; genus Kribbella; species Kribbella hippodromi. The sequence goes on from NZ_BAAAPH010000040.1 coordinate 1,475, forward strand.
CTAGGCGAGACTCTGCGCTCCATCCGCCTTCAAGCCGGCCTCACCCGCAAACAGGTCGTCACGAAACTCGGCTGGCCAAAGACCAGACTCGAGCTAATCGAGAACGGCCGCGTCAAGCTCGACCGCGAACTCGTAGCCATCCTCGTCAAGCCCTACCGCATAAACCTCGACGCATCCCCCACCCTCAGCGCCCAAGTCGACCAAGCAGCCCAACCCTCACCCTCAGACGCTCTCACCTGGATCCGCTCCCACACCTTCCGCAAAACCACAGCCACCGCCCTGGACCGCCGAGGCCAATCCGCTCGCCAAATAGCCGACCACCTAGGCCAAGCCCAAGTCTCCATAACCCAAGACGTCTACATGGGCCGCCGAATCCACAACCCCTCCGCAGCAACCGCCCTGGACCAAGAGTTCGCAGACCTCGACCTCTGGTGAGAAACCGCGCGTTGGTCGCTGAACGTCCGGTCGAACTTGCGTCGGCTGCTGGTCCTGGTGTCGTGTCCGCCGGGTTAGTTTCTAGGACGTCGGTCGGCCAGCGAGCTGGCAGCGTTCCAGTCGGGCAATTCCGCTGTAATCGGTAGAGGACGTCACCTGGATCGGATCTGCGTGTGCACGGCGGGTAGCACGAAGCAAATCTGCCAACAAATGCCGAACGACCTGATGCCCAGGGCGACTTTCAGCGGAGCAGTTGGGCGCCTTCACGCGTCAAAGGAGTCGAGTATGGCCGAGAGGATGTCTCGTGTCTTGCCTGGTGCTGGAGCTTGTACACCGAGTCCGTCCATCAGTGTTGTGTAGTAGTCGACGTCCGAAGGGTCGTCCAGGTAGAGGGAACTGGTCCGCTGCTCGAGGTGGACGACATTCGGGAGGTCTGTGTGGGGATACTGGAGGAGCGTGAACGCTTCCGTCATGGAGCCGCCACAACTGAACGGCAGCACCTGTATGGTCACGTTCGGCTGTTGGGACAGCATGATCAGATGCTCGAGCTGCGCCCTCATCACCGTCACACCGCCGAACGGCCTTCTCAATGCCGCTTCGTCGAGAATGGCCCACAGCCGTATGGGTCGGTCTTGGCGAGTGAGCGGCTTCTGCCGCTGCACGTGCAGCTCTACAGACCGCTCGAGCTCGCCAGATCGGCGGGTCCCCAGGCCGAGCTGGAGAATTGCCCGAGCATAGTCGGGTGTCTGGAACAGGTCGGGGATGTGACTGGTGGAGTACAAGCGGATCAGTGATGCTGATGCTTCGAGGCTGACGTACGCAGGAAGTCCGCTTGGCAACTGATCGGCAGACTGGTGCCACCAGCCAGTCTGCTCGGCCTGCGTGACCAGTCGGCCGAACGACTCGATTGTGGCTTGGTCCGTTATGCCGTAGAGGGTGAGCAGATCCACGACATCGCGCTGTTTGATGCCGACCCTGCCATTTTCAAGTCGACTGATCTTGGACTCCGACGCCCGGATTGCCCAGCCTGCGTCCGCGCGGCTGATGCCGGACGCGATGCGAAGATGACGAAGCTCAGCACCGAGCGCAATCCTCAAGACAGTCGGCTGCCGGGCTGATGACGGCCATGCGATCGCCTGGCGCAAAGCGACATCGGCAATACCTGGATCGGTCTCGTTCTTCTCCGGCGAGGGCTCCAGGAGCGTCGATCGGATGGAGCGGATACCGATCAGTGTTCGCACGGTCCAGACCAATCTGGTCAATGCCCCCTGTGGCAGCTCAAGCAGTTCCGCGTACCACTCTTCGACGTAGCGCTCCCGGGAGTCATCAGGCAGTTGTCGTGTGGCCAGCCGAATGATGAAGCGACAGGCGGGAGTGATCCAACCAAGGAATTCTTCCGTGATGACCCCTGCTGCAAGCGCAGCCAGTGCCCAAAGTACGAGACTCACGCCTGCCCCCACGCCGGCCGAGCAGCGTTTGGCGCAACTTTTCGACTCCTGTTCGGAGGAAGTGAAGGCCTACCGAACTTCGCAAGTTCTGCAGTTCCGGCCCGGCGGCCAAGACCAGTCAGATGGTAGTAGCGACGCCGTGGCCGCCCGGCCTCCCGCGGATCGACCTCTTCCCAGTCGCTCGTGATCCAGCTGGCCCTCTCGAGCCGCGCCAGGACCGGATACAGCGTCCCGCTTTTCAAGCCTGTGTGCTCCGAGAGCGCCAATCCATATAGGTGCTCGTCGGGTCCGGCCGCGATGAAGACTTGAAGCACCTTCAGCACCGGTACGGTGATCCTCAGCTCCACCATGATCGAAACTCTACATAGCCCTCGGGTGGGTGTCCACTATCAGAGCTTCCATGCGTCGGCTCAGCGTCCGCCTCGCTGGACGGGGCTCATCGTGGCCTCGCGAACGGATGAGCATCAGATGTCCAGGACGACGCCGGACTGGATTGCCCTCTGCGAACCCGCCCATGGGCGACATGTGTGTTTGTGGACTGGGTCTTGCGCTGATCTCAGACCATCCGTAGGCACCGGCTCCGGCTGCCTATCTGCCCCGTCACTGTGCTCGAGACGCCGCTGAACGAGCACGACCGTGGCCGGCGCTTACTGCGCTTGAGTCGGCGATGGCGAGGTCAGTCTGGTTGCGGTGAAACGGACCGCGTCGGCACAACCTGAATGCCGTGGTCGTGTGTCGGTTGGTTGGGAGTTTGTGATGAGAACCCGGCCATCGCTTTGAAGAGTCGGGACCGCTCGCGGTGTTGCTCGCCAGCGTTGGCCGGTGGCGCGTCTCCGAGGATTGAGTCGCTCGGGATCTCGTAGCGCTCTCTGTAGGCGGCGATTGCACGGGCGAGTTCGCGAAGTTCCTGGTCTGATGTTGTGCTCGCCGTACGACGCAATTCGCAATACCAGGCGGGTGGGTTGGCATGCAACTCGTCCGCGAGCCAGTTGGCTCGTTCAATGATCTGAGACTCGAGTTCGAGCAGTGGCCCGATCAATGTGGGGTCGTCGACGTTCGTGGCTGGGGTAATGAGGCCGAGGATCCGTGCGGGATGGCGGCCGGTCTTGTCTAATGACCGGGTGGTCAGGCGGTGCACTCGGTGATGGATGACGGCGGCGAGGTCGTTGGCGGTCGTGAGCGGTGATTGGTTGACGGCGTTGTGGAGTATGTCGGTGATGTTGAGGCCGGCGTTCTCGGCGCGGCGGAGTTCGGCGATGAGCGGTCCGTAGGCGGGAGAGGCTTGGAGCGCTGCTTGGTCGGCTGGGCCGAGGCCGGAGGCGGCGATGGCCGGCCCGTAGCGTTTCTTGGCGTCGAGTTGGAGTCCTCTTCTCCCCTGTGGAGGGGTCGGCCAAGGACCGCGCAGGTGCCGGCTGGCACGGGACGCAAATGCGAGTCCGTTCCGTGTCCGCCGCTCAAGTGCCGAGGCACGGACGGGTGCCTCGGTGCCGGTCAGCTGGGTGGTTGGGCGTACGCGCCTGGGCGAGCAGCCACTCAGCCATCGCCGTTCAAGACCAGCGGGCGGGCGCACAGCCTGCAGAGCGGACGCCCGCCCGCTGTTCCACCTCGATGATAGGAGTGCAGTGGATACGCCCGTAATCCCGCTGGATCGGCCGACCGTCGATCCTGCGATAGAGAATCACTACTCGAGCCGCTCGGACGAGTCCGCCCGGCTGAGCTCGACCGTCAAGGGGCGCTTGGAACAGGCCCGGCTCTACGACTTCCTTAGCCAGTGGTTCCCGGCCCCTCCGGCTCGTGTGGCCGACATCGGCGGCGGTCCTGGCGTGCATGCAGGTTGGCTCCGTGATCAAGGGCATGAGGTCGTGTTGCTAGACCCGGTCCAGCGTCACGTCGACCAGGCCAACGCAGCGGGTATCACCGCCGAGCTTGGCGACGGACGTCGACTCTCGTGGCCGAGCGAGTCGTTTGATGCCGTACTCATGGCGGGGCCGCTCTACCACTTGCCGGAGGCAAGCGACCGCCGGCTCGCACTTCGTGAGGCTTTGCGGGTGTTGCGTCCTGGCGGCGTGCTGGCTGCGGTAGCGATCAATCGAGCAGCGAATCTGATTGGCTCCACACTCGCGAACACGCTTCTGACGCGTCACGGCATCGTGCGAGACATCCTGGAGACCGGCCACAGTGCCGACAACGAGCGGATGGCGCACTGCTGCTACCACCGCGAGGGCGAGCTACGCAGCGAACTCATCAGCGCCGGGCTGCGCCCGGTCAACATCTTCGGCCTCACCGGCCCAGGTGGCTGGCTCACCGTGATGATCGACGCCCACTTCAAGAACCAGCCCTACACCGACAAGCTGGCCGAGCACGACCCGCTCGACACCGCGCTGGAGTGCTCCCGCCTCGCAGACCGAATGCCAGAGCTGGTCGCAGCCAGCTCGCTGTTCCTGGCCGTAGGCCAGAAGGGCTGAAGCCACGGTGTCCTGCTGCATGGCCGGCGTCGCGTTAGCCCAGCTGGCCGTGCAGCTCGACATACTCCTCTTCCGCACGCAACACCTTCGACAACACAGCATCGGCGCTCGGAAGTGGATGGAGTAGGAAGTTCGACCCGTCCCACCTCAGCCGGCCGTCGACGATCGTCGAAGGCGGGATGACTACGGGGTCCCCGGCTCGACGTACTCGACGCCCGTAGCCAGCTGGCCAAGGTCTGTCTCGGGCTGGAGCGTACAGGTGATCCAGTCGCCGTCCGGCAGCTTCATCGTTGGCGGCCAGATCCCAGGCCGCTCCTGCTCGTACAGCCGCTTGCCGTAGCCGCCGGTGATCCGCGGCAGCCGCCAGGTCGCCACGGTCGGGCACGACGTGACCGCGAGGTTCGGTGGCTCGGCGACGTCCCAGACGGTGCGGGCTGCGTCGGCATCGGTGATCCAGTCGCTATCCGGCGTACCCGTGATAGTTGCCGCCCGCACCGGAATCCCGCGCTCCACGCAGGCGAGAGCCGTGTCCAACAAGGCGTTCTTGCGTCGAATCATCTGCCTGATCGTCCTCCCGTATCGCGAACATCATTGCCGTGCCACCGCGCGGCTTGTCAATCCGGACCACAGCAGCTCGCTGACCGTCTAACCAAGTGAGGAGCCATACATGTCCCAAGTCGAACAGATGAAGACGCAGCAGCGCGGCGTGGCTTGTCAATCGGCACCGGCGATCACTGCCCCGCCTCGCGGGAGATACTGTTCGTGATGGTTCTGCTACTTCGGGTTTGTGATCGCGTGGATAGGGGATGGCTGTGTCCGAGCTGAGAGGTCGTCGTGGCGGCGACGACCCGAGCAAGGGCGACACGCTTGGGGATCAGGCTGGCGAAACCAGGCGTCGTGAGAACGAGACGTCTCAGCGGTCCGACGGCGACGTGCCTGATCAGCAGGCAAGCCGTAGAGATGCTCCGACTCCGGATCGCCACGTCGCTACTCATCATGAGACGCTGCATCCGTTTACTGCTCGCGAGAAGTCCGAACAGCGCCACGATGACGTCCACAGGTTGGGGAACGCGCGCGGAGCATCGGCTGAGCAAGGTGATGGCTCAATCGGCCGGCATTCCGCCGATGGCGCGGACCGGGATCCGAAAGGCAGACAGGAGGATTGGCGGCGGGCGTCCGCTGACCCTCGGCTGAAGGAAGCGCAGGCATCCGAGACCGAATCAGGCGACGAACAGGAGGCCGAGGACGGTCAGTCCTCACGGCCGTTGACCGCTCGCGAAAAGCTTGAGCAACGTCTCGATGAGATGTACTGGCCGGGGTACTCCAAGTGGTCGTCAACTGAGCGGAGCGATGAGGAGTCGGCCGAGCGACGACCGGTCGATCCTCCCTCGGCCACCGCGATGACGCCAGCCGATGACCGACTCGAGCCGAAGGACCCGTTCGCCTCGTACTCGCCGGAGCTTCGGGCCCACCTGCTTCACGACGACACCTTGGCACGTCTCCAGTACCTCAGTCCGCCAGACTCCCAGGCGGAGTCGACGTCCCGACGGGGAGATTCTCCGAGGGACGCGGAGTTGGGCGATCGCGACACGCAGTCTGAGGCTGACCAGCGCGGCGAAACAGAGGTTGCCGGGTCGGCGGCTGACGACCGCAGTTCGTCAACCGCGTGGCTACCCAGCGAGGCGGTCGTTCCCGATAATGCTGACCGGCCTCGCCGCGATGATCCGCCAAACGCCGTCGAGTTTGTCGAGACGAGGGATCGTGAACGGGACGTTCATCGGGATCCGGTCGGGTCGCCCGCCATCCCAGATGCGGATGATGTTGCCGTTGGCACCGACTCTGTTCAGGAGCAGGTTGCCGACGTCGATGGGCCTGTTGAGGCCGGCCATGAGTTCGTGGAAGACGCGACTACTGCGGAAATGGACCAGTATCGCCGTATCCGGGAAGCCGACGATCTGGACGCTCTTGCAGAGAACAGCGGGATGCCGCGCGAGGTCATCGACGAGGCGAAGCAACACTTGTTCCAGCGCCAGCACGATGTGGCAATCGGCCCGGCCGAGGTCAGGCATGGCTACTTCACGCCGTTCGCAGAGTTCGGTGACCTGTGGGAGCGTGTGGCCTCAGGCGACGATTTGACTGACGGACAGCGTCAGGAGTTTCGATCGCTGCTGGCGCACGAGTACGTCGAGTCGAAGCTGATGCAGGCTGGGGTGCCGTACAAGTCAGCGGATCCGGGGGCCTGGACCGACGCAGGGATGGCGAGGGTTTCAATGGACTACCCATCGGCCCACAACATTGCTCCGCTGAGCGCACAATCGAGACCGAAGGATCTGCTGAGGCTCTGGGACGATCCGTTGGGATTGCCCAGGGGTGATCTTCGGGTGGCAGAGGATCTGTCGAATCTGGACGAAGTGGTACGTGTAGCGAAGAAGGGGCTCGGCTTGTGACGGACATTGCGGCGTGTGAGAGGCTGTTGGTGCGCTTGGTTGCGGCGAACTGGGACGATGATGCCGCCGCGTTGAGGCACGCTGCGTCGCGCGGGCTGTTGGCGGCTGAGTACCTGCGCCGAATGGCAGTCTGGGCCGACGCCCTGGCCGTGCCAGAAAAGTGGCCGTTCTTCGACCTGGCTGTGACGTTTGATCCGTCGGTGGAGACTGATCCGGTCTGGATGCAGAGGCTGGAGGCAGGCATCGGGCATCGGTTGGGCACGATGTCGACGAAGGTGGTCACGGACATGTTCGGCTGGGCGTCGCTAGGCGACCGGACGAAGGAACGTTTTCCGACGTTTGAGGATCCGTACGAGCCGATGGTGCAACTGTTCGAACGAGGCGGCGAGATCTGGCCCGGTCACCGGGAGATCGAGTTCTATGGCGGCTCGTTGCCGTTCCGCGGTATTGCTGAGCGGATGGCCCAGGTGCCGTTCGAGATCGACGCCGTGAGTCTTGTCAAGGTCGACGAGGAGGAGCGCGTTCGGGCCGAGCAGTCACGCGCCCGTAGAGCTGCGAAACCGGCCGAGTAATGTGCCGATTGGGCGAGCCGCCGACTGACTCGTGATCGTCTTGGGAGTGCCGCTCGACCGGTTAGTTGGTCTGCGTGCAGATCGAGAGGTGGAACCGCCCGAACAGATGGCTAGATCCCTGACCGACCTGGTTGGGCGCGACCAAGCTCGACCCGCCTGAGCTGCGGCGCCGTCGTTGCGCAGGAGAAGGCGCTGTCTAGTGACCTCCCGGCTGTCCACGCCAGGCTCGCGTTTGATGGTGACACTGCTATGGGCCTTGCCTTGTAGCCGTTCCTCTCGCCAGCCCGTCGGACTGACTGGCTCTATCTGGAGGAGTGGTTCATCTCGCAAACTCACCAGCGCCGTGGCATCGGCCTCAGGAGACTTGTGGGCCGCGGACGGCCTGTCGAATCTGGACGAAGTGGTAAGCGTGGCGAAGTAGAGGCTGGGATTGTGATGGATACAGGAGCGTGCGGACGGCTCTTGATGCGTCTTGCGGCGGCGGGCCTGGGATAACCATGAGGCCGAGGAACGGCATTCAGCGTCGCGGGGCTTGTTGGCGCTTGAGTATTTGCGGCGGATGTCGATCTGGGCCGAGGCGCTTGATGTGCGGGGCCGATGGCCGTTCTTCGAGTTGGCTGTGGTGTTCGATCCATCGGTCGAGACTGACGCAGGCTGGGTCGGGCGCCTCGAGGCCAAGGTTGGGCGCGAGCTCGGGACCCTGACGGAACAGGTACTCACCGCCATGTTCCGGTGGGCTTCTTTCGGCGATCGCCCGAAGGAGCGGTTTCCTGAGTTCGAGGATCCGTATGAGCCGATGGTGCAGGTGTTCGAGCGTGGCGGCGAGATCTATCCCGGCCACGGGTCGATAGAGCTCCTCGCAGCCTCGGTTCCGTATCTCGGCATCACCGAACGTCTCGCTCAGCCGCCGTTCCCGATCGACGCAGCAACCTTGGATGAGGTCGATGAGAAGGAGCGGTTCAGGGTCGAGGAGTCACGCGCACGCCGAGCGGCCAAAAGTGCGGAGCAAGAGCCCACATAGCAACCTGGCGAGGAGGCCGAGCAACCATCAACTGACTCCTGATCGACATGCTCGTGTGGTCCGGCCGTGCAGTCATCCGTGCGGAGGCCGGCGGGTGGTATCGGCGAAAGAGTAGGGAGGGGCGTGGTCGTGTGCGAGCGACTGCTGGCGCGGCTGGTGGCGGCGAATTGGAATGATGACGAGGCTGAGGATCGTGTCAATGGCAGCTGAAAGCTGATCCCTTTGCGGCGCCGCCTGGGGGTCAGCCTTCACGCGCCGTCGACATCCCGGAGGAAGAGTGGCAGGTCCGCTGAGCTGAGGCCTTCAGACCTGGCTGCTCATGTACCAGTCGGCTGATCGATCGCGGCCTCGTAGAAGGCGTCTGCGAGCGCGACGATGACAGCGTTGATGCCGGGTCCGTCGCTGAAGAAGTAGTCGGCCATGGTGTTGTGAGCTTCCTGGTTGTCGACAACCGCCTCGGTGACCGCTGCCTGGAAGTCTTGCGACTCCATGAACTGCTTCTTCGAGTTCACTTTGGTCTGGTTCACCAGGTCGGGGTATGCGAGCAACCGCTGCACCAGCCCTTGCACGAACTCACGGATCTGAGACTCGGCAAAGGATTCAGCACCGAAGAGGTCGTTCATCTTGTCGATGACGACCTGGAGTGCGACGTACTTGGGCTCCTTCCGGGCCCCCGTGCCCGCGCCGCTGATGCCCTTGAGTTCGCCGTCTCCGGTCAGCGAGATGTTGACCGCGATTCCCTTACTGTGCTTGACCCCGACCAGGACCACGTCAGAGAGGTCGACCTCCGCAGTCCAGGACGAGTCTGCGATGACCTTCTCGAGGAGCCGCAGGAAGATGGACAGCATCTCCATGTATGGATCGCCATAGTCGACGATTTGGCTCATGAAGTCATAGAGCCGGACGTAGGTAGAGACGTCCTTGCGGAATAGATCGAGGGTGTTGAGGGTGACCTTGTCGTCAGCCTCGATCGCGGCCGCGTAGCGGCGGGCGAAGTCGTTCTTGGCCGGGCTGATCGCAGCCGATAGGGCGTTGTTGCCCTTCCGAGTGACCCACAGTTCGGCGACCTCACGCACTTGCTCTTGTGTGTAGATTCCGGCCTGGGCGAGCTTGGTGGCGAGGTGGATGACGACGTACGGGTCGGTCTCGGTCTCCAGCATGGCGTTGGTGAAGTAGGGCTCGAACGCCTCCCGGATGTCCTCGGGCTTGTTCACGAAGTCGATCACAAAAGTCTTGCGTTTCTGCTCTCCGCCCGCAGTGCGGTGAGTTCGGTTGAGCCGGGACAGCGTCTGCACGGCGGTGACGCCGGAGAGCTTCTTGTCGACGTACATCGCCGAGAGCAGCGGCTGATCAAAACCTGTCTGGAACTTGTTTGCGACCAGCATGATCTTGTAGGTCGTGCCCTTGAAGGCGGCGGCAAGATCCGAGCCGGCGCCAGGGTTCAGGTTGGCCTCCGTGAACTCGTCGTCCTCGCCCGGCCGAGGCCCCCAGTCTGAGACCCACTCCTCGTCTTCGGCCATCGTCACCGATGCGGAGAAGGCGACCAGGGTGCGGTAGTTGTACGAGGCGTCCTCGCCGGCCCGCTTGGCGATGTAGGCGTCGATCGCCTTCTTGTACTTCACCGCGGCCTTGCGTGAGTCAGTCACGACCATCGCCTTTGCTTTGCCCTCGAGCAGGTGGGCGACGTTGGCGTGGAAGTGCTCGACGATGATCTGCACCTTCTGGCTGATGTTGGTTGGGTGCAGCTTTACCCACCGCATCAGTCCCTTGCGAGCGGCGGCCTCTTCCACCTCGCCTCCGTCGCCACTCTCGGCCTTGCCGGCGATCTTCAGCGCGGTGTCGTAGGACTGGTAGCCCTTGAGCACGTCGAGGATGTAGCCCTCCTCGATCGCCTGCCGCATCGAGTAGAGGTGGAACTCGACCGGCTTCCCGCCAGGACCCTTGCGACCGAACAGTTCCAGCGTCTTGTTCTTCGGCGTTGCCGTGAACGCGAGGTAGGAGATGTTCTCCGACTCGGCTCGCTCGGTCATCTCCGATGCCAGGATCGCCTCTACGTCGACGGAGCCGCTCTCCTCGATCTCCTTGACCTCCTCCGCGGTCAGCACAGCCTTGAGCTTGGACGAGATCTGGCCGGACTGCGAGGAGTGCGCCTCGTCGGCGATCACCGCGAAGTGGCGTCCCTTCAAGGACGAGTCGGCACGGATCTCGTCGAGGGCGAACGGGAAAGTCTGCACCGTCACCGCGATGATCAGCTCTCCGTTCTTCAACGCGGTCGCCAGCAGCCCGGATTTCGACTTCGCCCCTGCCTTGCGGACGTCTTCCGGGCTGATCGTGGCCACGATCTTCCCCGAGCCGTCGATCTGCCGGATCGCGTCCTGGAGCTGCCCGTCAAGGACAGTGCGGTCGACGACCACGATTACGGAGTCGAAGACCTTCTTATCGTTCACATGCAGTCGCGCCAGGCGGTGAGCGGTCCAGGCGATCGTGTTGGTCTTACCCGACCCTGCAGAGTGCTCGATCAGGTAGCGCTGCCCCACGCCTTCCTCGGTCACTGCGGCGACGATGTTCGTCACTGCCTCCCACTGGTGGAAGCGAGGGAAGAGCATGCTGGTACGCCGGACCGAAGTGCCCGTGGTGACGTCCCACTCCTCCTTGGACTCCACGATCATCAGCCGGCCGATGATGTTCAGCCAGGCGTGCTTCTCCCAGACCCGCTCCCACAGGTACGCCGTCGCCGACCACCCGCCCTCGCCCGGCGGATTGCCCGCGCCATGCTCATGGCCGACGTTGAACGGCAGAAAGTGTGTCTTCTCGCCCTCGAGCCGCGTGGTCATCGCGGCCAGATCGTTGGAGACCGCGAAGTGCACCAGCGCGCGATGCCCGGACGACAACAGCGGCTCCGGCCGCCCGTTCGTGAGCGGGTGTCGGTCCTTGCGGTACTGGTTAATCGCCTCCTCCAGCGACTGGGTGAAGTCAGTCTTCAACTCCACCGTCGCGACCGGGAGCCCGTTGACGAAGAAGACCAGATCGATGCTGCGCTGGTCAGCGGTGGAGAAGCGCACCTGCCGCATTACGCGCACCCGCATTGCCGCGTACTGCTCATTGGTGGTGGCATTCAGGCTGGTCTCAGGCCGGAACTGCGCCATCTTCAACCGACCACCACCGATGTACTGGACCCCGTTGCGCAGGATATTGAGCGTCCCACCGCCGTGTTCGAGAGGTTTGTCGAGCGCCGTAGCCAGCACGTCAAGGAACTTTGCCTCCGACCCCGCAGCCTTCAGCGCCTTCGCATACGCCATTTCTTGGGTCTGCGCCAGCCAAGCGAACAGGTCCTCGGGAAAGAGCGCCCGCTCCCGGTCATATCCGGCGTCGTTCGCCGAGCAGAGCCACCCGCGGGACTCCAGGCACGCGCAGATCTCCGACTCGAAGACGACCTCTTTGTGATCAGCCATCACACCATATCCCGCGTATCGATATGCCCCGTCACCGCCGCCGTGATCAACGCCGACCGCCGCTCACGCGACAGATCGATGAGCCGCTCAGACTCAATGATGAGTGTGTCGATCTTCCCGATCTGGTCATCGAGATACGCAGTGATGCGCCGCTGCTCATCAACCGGCGGAACCGGGACGCGGAACGCGGCAGCAGTGGGCTGATAGATGGTCTTGTGAGTTGATCCGATCATCAGCGACTGGATCTCGCTCCTCATTGCTCGGAACGTCCACATCAGGTACTCCGCGGTCATACGGTCGCCTGGGATCCAGTTCCAGAAATCCTGGCTGGTCGCCATCGCCACCGGCATGATTCCGCTGAACCCGATGGAGGCCGTCCGAGAAAGCACGACAGTTCCGGCGGGCAACAGCTCGGCTGCCGAGTTGCTGAGGCCGACCTCACTGATGAAGTTCTTCGTCTCGCCGAGGTAGGTCCGACGACCGTCCCGCAATTGCCACACGTCCGCGAGAGTGAACCATGGAATGGTGCAGTCGACCCAGTACTCGGGTTTACTCCGACTTGGAGTGTGACCTGTCTTCATCTTTGCTACCTTGCGGATGTTTGAAGCTGTCCAGTGCCCAGGAATCTCGGCCGTCCAGAACAGGTCGCTCGGTCTCATCGGCACGCTTGGGTCCAACCCGCGCCCAACCGCGGACTCGATAACGGCCTGACGACGCTCCCCGAGCATCTCGATCAGGCGCTGCTGCTGCTCGATGAGCGTATCGATGCGGGCGGTCTCGTTGTCGAGGTAGTCGGCGATAGCGCGCTGCTCCTCCAGGGGCGGCAGCGGTATCGGAATCCTCGCGAGCTTCTCAGCGGTGAGGTGCGGCATTGAGACAACGTTGGAGTAGGCGCGGATGAAGCCGCTAGTGCGCAGAGCGATCAGATAGAACGCAATGAACCGGCCATCGAAGTCATCAATCGGTCGAAGCCGGTTGATCGAGTTCTGGAAGCCCCAACCCGGGAGATCCTCGTCGATATACGCGGCACGGCCGAACCCGCCCTGACCGCCCTCGACGACGACAACGTCGCCGGCTCGGATGCTCAGTTGCGCCAACTCGGCCTCACCGAACCACATCTCGCTCACGTCGTCGAGGGCCAGTACTCCGTCGGGCTGCACGTTCGCAGCGCGCATGTACGGGGCGCAAACGTCGCTGCCGGAGTCCTTACTCTGCAGCATCTTGCCGAGCGTGACAGTCGCGGCTGTCTTGACCTGGCCGACCTGCCACTTGTCCGGCAAGGTGCCCCAGAGCGGACCCGTCACTGCTCCACCTCTCGCAGCAGATCGAGGATCTTGGCGACCTGCTTCTCCAGATCAGCGTCGATCTCGGCTAGAGGGCGAGGTGGGACGTACTTGTAGAAGTGGCGGGTGAAGGGGATCTCGTAGCCGGTTTTGACCTTGGCCCAGTCGATCCATGCGTCGGGGACGTGCGGCTTCACCTCAGCGTCGAAGTATGCCTGGATGACCTCGATCTTGCCTGCGGCGCCGGCGGATGAACCGCCGAAGGTGAACGCGACGTTCTCGGTGTCGCGCTTCTTCGGATCCGGCTTGGGCTTGCCCTTGCGGTCGACTACCGGCATGCCGGTGTCATCGTGGAGTGGGCGCTCGACGGCGATGGTCCAGTACCCGAACTCGTCGTTGCGCAGCACTTTGGAGTAGTCGGGGTCCGCGTCGGTGAAATCGGCGTACAAGCGGAGGACATTGTCGCGATCCTCCTCACTGAGCTCTCGGTTCTTGGCGCCGAGGTTCTTGCGCATCTTGGTCCAGAACGAGGTGCCGTCAATGAGCTGGACGAGTCCCTGGCGATCGGGGTGCTTGATGTTGTCCAGGATCCAGATGTAGGTGGCGATGCCTGTATTGAAGAACATGTTGGTCGGCAGGGCGACGATTGCCTCGACCAGGTCCTCCTCTAGCAGATACTTGCGGATGTTTGATGGGCCGGACTCGGCGGCACCGTTGAAAAGTGGCGAGCCGTTCATCACGATGCCGACCCGACCACCGCCGTCCTCCGGTTCGCGCATCTTGTGAACCAGGTGGAGCAGGAAAAGCATCTGCCCATCGGAGGTCGACGGTAGGCCGGGGGCGAACCGGCCGTAGGGGCCCGCAGACGCTCTCTCCTCGGTGATCGCCTTCGCATACTGCTTCCAGTCGACGCCGTACGGCGGGTTGGACATGCAGAAGTCGAACTGGCGGTCTTTGAACGCGTCGTCGGTGAGCGTGTTGCCGAACGCGATATTGGACGCGTCGTGGCCTTTGGCCAGCAGGTCGGACTTGCAGATCGCGTACGACTGCGGGTTGTACTCCTGACCGTACAGACTCAGCTTCGCGTCGGGGTTTTGCCCGAGCAGGTGCTCCTCGGCCAGGGCGAGCATGCCGCCGGTGCCCGCGGTGGGGTCGTACAGCGTGCGGACGATGCCAGCCTCTGTCAGGTCGGCGTCCTTCTCAGCGAGGAGCAGGTCGACCAGCAGTCGGATCGCGTCTCGCGGGGTGTAGTGGTCACCGGAGGTCTCGTTCGCGGCCTCGTTGAACTTGCGGATGATGAACTCGAAAGCATCGCCCATGTCGGCGTTGGAAACGACGTCCGGGTGCAAGTCAACGGCCTTGAAGGATGTGATGACCTGGCGCAGGAGCCCCGCCTTTTCCAGGGCGAGGATCTCCTTCTTGAAGTCGAAGTATTCGAAAACGTCGACGTCGGGAGACCACTGGTCGATGTAGTCGGCGAGATTGTCCGCCAGCCCATCGGCATCTTCGAGAAGGTTGGCGAACGAGTAGTTCGAGGTGTTGTAGAACGGCCGCCCGGTGGCCTTGTTGACCTCGAGCTTACACCGGCCGGGGCTGGAGTACGTTGCCGCCAGTTCGCGCACCGTTTCCAGGTCAGGCTCTAGAATGCAGTCGAGGCGACGCAAGATCGTGAGCGGGAGAATTACGTTGCCGTACTGGTTGGGGCGGTAGGGTCCCCGAAGCTGGTCTGCTATCGACCAAATAAAACTGCCAAGAGTGCTCACAAGACTCCTTACAAGACCCGGTCGACGGCATATTGCGGTGGCGCCCAGCGCGACGCCGCGTGCGCCGACCCAGAAGACGGCGCACAGTCGCAGCAACTGTGCGTCACGGTTGCATCATCGCGCATCACGACCCCCTGAGCGCCATCAAGTTGTCATCTACCGGTCCAGCGAATCCGCCGCGGTCATCGCGAACCATGTCCCGTTGCCGCACCGACAGGAACGCTGGATCACGGGTACACCCCCATGCCTCTGTGCACGTACTTATCGAGCCAGAACCAGTTTTGTTACAGCGGCCGGGATACATGCCTGCCAGACGGCGTCATACAAGACCCTTCTCCAAGGCGTCGCGGCGGATGTCGATGAGGCGCACAAGACGACCGTCGAGCTGTGTCTGCCAGAAGTTCCATCCAGGGCATGCCTTGGTCTGCAGAACAAATTCGCCCGCTCCGGACAGTGATCGGAAAGTCTCGCCGGATGCGACCTGGATCCTGCCGTCGGCTAGGACTTGAGCCTGGAAACGTTCGCCGCGGCGCTGACCGATCAGCTCAGCATCGGCCGGCAGGAGACCCTTGGTGATGAGATCAGCGACGCTGACGTCGTAACGTGCCCGGGTCCGTGTGCGGGACGGATCTGGCCGTCTAGCAGCGGCCGTCGGCAGTGTGCCGAACGTGGTCGGGTCCCAGATAAGTTCGCACAACCGTTGGTAGAGGGCCTGACGCTCATCAATCGCCTTCTTGTCGAACTTCGCAAAGGCGCGGAGCAGTCTGTCGAGCTTGTATTGCTTCGCGAACCTGTTGAAGGTCGGGTTCCGTTCGCGGTGGCCAGTATGCAGCGAGCCAGCTATCTGGTTCTGGCGTTGGTAGTACACGACCTT
The DNA here is from genome assembly GCF_039531045.1 of Kribbella hippodromi. Taxonomy (NCBI): domain Bacteria; kingdom Bacillati; phylum Actinomycetota; class Actinomycetes; order Propionibacteriales; family Kribbellaceae; genus Kribbella; species Kribbella hippodromi. The sequence goes on from NZ_BAAAPH010000040.1 coordinate 17,235, forward strand.
CTTCTCGTAAGGGAGGTCTTGGTAGCTTGCGTTATCCGACTTCCGCAAGAGCAGCAGCGCGCCGAGGCGGTTCCGGTACGCGTCGAACATGGCGCGCGTATTCGTCTCCGGTTGGTAGCGCTCGAAGTGATTCGCCCAGATGTGCTCGATCTCGAAGGGGCGACTAGTGTCGAGGTAAGCGGCCATGTCATCAGTCAGGCCGCAGCTGGTCTGGACGAACCCGGTCAGGCGTGCCAAGAGGTAGCGCACCTGACCGCTGTTGTTCGACCGTAGGCCGTACGCCTTCATGTTCTTGAAGTCGTAGTCGAGCGCGGAGACTTCCTCGGCGAGGATTGTGCGTAGTTTGTCCACGCTGACACCGCCACGCACCCTCTCGACCAGGCGCACGGCGTAGCTATCGAGCCCTGATGAGGGAAGATCGTTAACGATACGGCGGGCGAACAACAGGTCGAGGTAGTCGGCGATCAGCTGTGCCTTCGTCTTGAAGCTCGCGGAGTCGTCCTTCGGCTCAACGGCAGCCAAAATGGGCGCCGCCTGGGACTTGATGCCGTTGTATGCGTTGAAGAAGACGCTTTGGAGTTCGCGGTCATAGGCATTGGACGCTGCTGCCAGCGTTCGGAAGCGCTCGGAGTACTTGGCAAGATCGTCGACCAGGCCACGGAAATCCGATGACTTGTGCAGGTCGAGGCGTTCCACATTGTCCTTGACCCAGGCGTGGAATGGGCCATTGATGCGCTCGACGTCGGTCGGATTGTCGCCCGGCTCCATGCTCACGTCTGCGTAACGGCTGATCAGGAAAGTCTTGATGAACTCGCTCGGCGCGTTCGCGTCGATTCCTGCCAGCTCAGAGACCATCTGCCGCCAGATCTTGTCAACGCCGCCCTTCTCGCCCCCGATCCTCGATAGCAGGAAACTCTTGAGCAGATCAATCGGCCCGAGGCGTACCCCGCGGTCGTTCATCGACTCGTAGATCTCCCATCCCTGCTCGGACGTCGCCGCACGGATGCCCACCATGCAGACCCCGTCTAGCAGCCAGTCGACAAAGTACGGCAGCGCATCGCCGCGAAGCTCCTCCGGAAACTCTTCCTGAAGTACCCGTGCTCCTTCCCAAAGGCGACGAAGGTCACCTGGCGCGTTGTCGGGCAGAGCGTAATCCTGCGCGCTGAACACTTGCTCGAGGAACGGGCCGCGGTCCGGGATATCGAGCGTGTATACGGGCTTTCCGAACTTGCGTGACTGGATCAGGCTGCTGAGATGGGCTGCCTCGCCTTCGAGATCTTGTGCAAGGAGGAGCTCGCGCAAGTAGACCAGCATCAGGTGGAGTGTCGTGATGCGCTGCTGCCCATCTACAAGAAACGTGATATGAGCATCCTCGTGATAGACGTACGGTCCGAGGAAGTACGGGCTGTAGCGGGAAACGTCCTCGCGATCGTGCTCCAGGCTCCAGTTCGTCATGAACTTGGCGCGAAGATCATCGATCAGCCGGCGAATGTCTTCGCGACCCCATGTGTAGTCACGTTGGTAGCTGTCCAGCCGGTACTGGCGTGCGGTGAACACCTCCTGGATCGTCACCGCCTTGCCCTGAATCATGTCCTGCTGCACACTGCCTCCCCTGGACCGGTGCATCCCTCATTGCACGGCATCCAAACGTAGCTGCCAATTCGCTTGTCTGCCCGGCGCGGCGTGTTGTGTTTGCTTTGCTGGGTTCCCCCTACACATTGATTCGCGGTTGTGGTTCCCGCGGATCGTATGTGGTGCTGAAGCGTACGCGAAGCCCGAGCGCCAACGCTCGGCTGAGACGAGCAGTTCCCTGACCGGAGTCGCTCCGACGGGTCGACGACAACACGTGCGACATCTCCGACTAGGGGTTCCCGGTGCATCCTGCCGGATCAGCCGACGCCACGATCGTGTTCGTGGAGATGAAGTAGCTCGCTTTTGCGGCTCCGGCGCAATGCGGGTCGTTTGATCGGTTGGCTGAGGGCCTGTCTATTGGTTGGGATGGTTCGCGGCCGTCCCGCGGCGCCGAACTCGAAGCGCGCAGATAGAGCGGCGGTGTAAGCCTCCAGCAGTCGCTGCGATGAGTGGCCAAAGCTCGGGGACACCTTGGAACTCGCGGACGGATCCTCGCCGAGATCGGGACAGTGTCCCACTTGGCCGTGGATCTTCAAGAGAAGCAGCCCGCAGTGGTCGCAGTCGGTCCACCACCATGCGTCCGTTCGTGATGTTCCGGTGTCGTCAGGACTGAACATGAAGGCAGTCGGGGCGAAGTTGGTCGCCCACCGCATCGGACCACCAGCGAAGGAGAACCATCCGTCCTGGTTATCCCAGTGCCATAGTTCTTCGCGAGTCGTGAATTCGTCAGCTGACATCGACTTCAAGCTGTCGGGGGCGGGTAGGCCGAGCGGGGCGTAGTAGATGAAGGCTCGGATCCCTGTTCCGGCGCTGAGTGCCTGGCTCTTGCGGATTTCGTCCGAGCGCGGGAAGCCGCCCTTCACCTCGAACCACAACGCATCTGTGGTGTCTGGGTACAGAAGGAAGTCCGGCAGGTAAGTGCCAGCGTCGCCAAGATGGTAGCCCTCCGGCTCGTATAGCCACGGGATATCGAGACTGTCGAAGAAGACTGCCCAGCGTGCCTCAAGTCGGGAACGGAAGTGGCAGCCAGCGTAGTGCGTTTGGATCGGGGCGATGCGGCTCAACCAAGGCTCCTGTTTGAGAGAAGGTCGATCGATGGCTCAGGGATTCGTCGTCGCTGCGTCCGCAGATATCACGTCTGATGCTTGCGGCTACGTCAATGGCAACTTGCTCGCGGAAGCAGCCTTCGGTCACGCGATGAGGATCTTCAGATACGGGTTGCGCCGGCCTCGGATCTCGTGCACACCGCCAGACCACCTCGAACCGGGGCGTAGGTGCGTGAACGCGTCAGTTGTTGTCAGATGCGGGTCAGCGGCTTAGTTCGCGTGCCGTCTCAACTGTCCATCCGTGTCTCAGTCGGCCGGCAGACTTATCCCGGGCGACTGCTAGAGCTGGCCCTTGAGGGCAGATGTCAAGTGCGCACGGGTAAGGGCCGTTCCCGTTGGCCAGTCTTTGGCGATGAGCGCGAGGAGATTGCGATTGAATTCCTCGTTGCCAACTGGGGCCGCGGCGGTGATGTCGTCCAGTAGGTGCTCGAGCAGGATCGCTAGGTTGCTCGGCCCGCCGCCGGAGTACCCGTAGCTGAGCCCGGCGCCCCATCGGTGAGGTGCTGGGTAGAGCTCCCCGTCTTCGGTCCGGATCCAGATGCTGTTGTTCGCGCCCAGGATGATCTCGCGCAGTGCCGATCGTGCCGGAAGGCAGATAGGCGCGGCTACCTTGTAGGGCTCGTCTTCATCGTCGAACTGGACGACTGGGACATCGGTGCGTGGATCCACCAGGTGAGCTAGCGCTTGATCTGCGTCGTCGAACAGCGCGTATGCCGCCATCTCGGAATCACCTTGTTCAAGGCTTGCAACCCACTCGGCTGCGCTCTTGTCTTCCTGGGGGTTGATCGAGGTGATCGCGGCGTATGGAAAGTCTTGGCCACCATTCCAGGCGATCATCTCGCGAACGCAGTCGCGCGCTGTGGTATCTTTACGTTTCAGCATCTCGATCCAAGCCGCACGACGGACAACGTCGGGTACCCCGACTTCGGTGTCGTCGGCTTGAATCGGCCGAGCAGCGACCTGAAGGTGTCCGTTCCGGCACGCGAGGCACTCTGACACGAGGGCAACGTCGTGTTCGCAGAGGCGCCTCGATCCCCGGCGCATCTCACGGGTGAATGCCGTCAGAGTCCGCGCGATGGGTGAGTCTGCCGGTTCGTCCAGCGCAGCATTGGAGAAGACATCGACATCGACGTCATTCAGTGGCGCCGACGTCACCTGTTTTGCCCCGGGCCGCCAACGCATGACTTCCTTCGGCTTCCGCAGAGCTGTCGGCCACCACGGAACTGGGCTGCCGAAGATCTCAGCCAGATCCTCCCAGTTTGGTGAGTACTCTCGGTCCGGCGTTTGAGCATCAACAGCGATTAGTTCTGGCCCGAATGCGTCGTAGCCGTCTCTCACAACCACTGCAGCATCCAACTGACGTGTGTCCTCGAGCACCCGGCGGACCAGACGCTGATCGGGCAGCCCAGACGCCGCGTATGACGGATAGATCAGCCCTAGCCGTCCCAGGCTCGTATCCCAAATCAGAACGGTGTTCCCGCTGGACACGAGAGCGTTCTGAAACCTCGACGCTTGCTCCTCGACTGGGCGCTGGAACAGCAACGGCGCGCGCCCCTGCAGATCCCGTCCAGCCTGTGCAGCCCACCGCAGAATCGCTGTCTCGTAGTAGTAATCCCGGCCGCCGTCGCGTCCCGCAGGCTCCGGAAAGTCATCCCGTTTCCGCAACTGCCAGACCCGAGGCCGCGACACCCCAAGCACCCGAGCGACATCGGCCATAAAGACTCGGTCGTCCACCCACAGCCTCCACCCTTACGGTTCCGTTAGAAGCGACTATAACGCATCCGTAAGGGCAGCTCAAGGAGGAGGCATGTCATCGAGTTGCCGATTGCGTCAGCAGTGCGTGTTCGCGTGATTGCAGGCTCAGCTCGATTGGCGTGGGCAACGCTCAACGGCTGCTGCGCGGCTCGCCTCGCGCGAGAGCAATCTCCGCCAATTGGTCTAGCAAGATGCCGGCCCGCCGAGCCCCCTCCTCGGAGGCCGCGCGACCTGCGCCTCACACGACCGGCTGGGTCGGCTGCCAACCCACAGGTGGGGCCGATGATGAGGGGCGTGCCGCCGCCGTGGAACGTCTGATCGCGGTGTACGTCTGATACTTGTGGCATGGCGGAGGTGGACCTGCCTGAGCTGGATCGTGCGGAACTTCGGGCGGCTGGAGTACTGCGTGGTGGTGGGGCTGTTGTCGTGACCAGACCCAGTCCGATGTCGTACGGCGTGGTGGCCCGTGATGCCCGGGCGATCAATCGTCTGAAAGGCCGGCCCGTCGACCAGCCGGTCGGAATCTCGATCCACAGTGAAGCCGCGCACGACCAGCTGTTCCGGTACCTCGACGTCGGGACCGACACCCTCGCCGCGATCGACTTCGCCCTCGCCGAGCGAATCACCGTGCTGGCGCCGATCCGTCCGGACCCGGCGATGCCCGAGTGGCTGGCGCCCGCGATCCAGAACGGCTGGGTGATGTTCTTCGACGGGTCCTGGGGGCAGCTGGCGTTTCTGTGGACGAGCTTCCCCTTCCTGTACGGAAGTAGCGCCAACCGTACCGGCGAAGCGCCGGCCCCTGCTGCCGCTGAGGCCCGTAGGCAGTTCCCGGACGGCATCCTGATCATCGATGCCGACCACCTCCGCGAGCAGACAGCCGCATACGGAGCGAGCACGACGCTCCGGGTTGAGCCGAACGGCAGGTTCACCCTCCATCGATCCGGTATCCAGGACCAGCTGGCCGGAGGAGCGGACCTGATCCTCGAGCGACTGCGCGAGTTCCGATCTGCGGTCGCGCGACTGGATGGATCGACCCCGTCGCCGTTGGGCAAGACTTATCTGTCTACCGCAGTGACCAGGCCGTTGCTGCCGAACACGCGGATCCGGCTGGGGTTTGCGAGAGTGCCGAACAAGGACGTGGACGGGCCGCGGGTGTGGGATGTCATCAGAGCGCATGTCGGCTGCAACCAGCTGGGCACGGCCATCGGAGCCGGTGAACTGCTGACCGACGGGACGCTGCGGGTCGACGGCCTCAGTGGCACCCAGGTCGGCTGGAAGGGGTCCGGTGGAAGGTCATCACCACCATCGCGTACGGCGACCTGCGCCAGCATCGCTATCAGGCCGAGCCTGCGTGGATCAGCTTCGGCAGCGGCCGGTTGACCGGCTGGACCGGTTGCAATGAACTCTCCGGTGCCGTCACCCGCAACAACACCGAACTGACCTTCACCGATGTCGCTGTCACCGACCACGCCTGCACTGCCGAAACCGCCGAGGTGCAGGCCGCGATGCTGGCGACCCTCGGGACCGCAGTCTCGTACACCATCGATCACAACCAGCTGACCTTGATCGCCCCCTCCGGTATCGGCCTCGACCTCAAGGCGGCGTAGAGCGGCGGCCCGTTGTCGTCGGCTACGTCCCCCTTCCACAGGACACTCACCTGCGGCCGGGTCATCATGGATGCATGGCCGCCAGAGACTTGGTTTTCCAGCCGGGCGACAGGGTCCGTACCTCCGGCCGTTTCGTCTCCGGCCCGGACGGCGACTGGCTCGACCTGCAACGCGTCCACGATCTGCTGATCAAGCCACCCGGCTGGAAGTCAGATCTGTCGGTCCGCCTGATCGGTGCCGGCGCGGCGGCCGTCCCCTCCGAGTTCGACCCTAACCACTTCCCCGGTCGCATCACCGTGGTCGGGAGATGGCATGCTCCCGCATCCGGTGAGCAGGTACGGCTCGGTGACGAGAGTATCGAGGTCGAGACACAGACTCCGGAAGGTCCTCATCCACGGCCACGCGCGGACCGGACTCATCCACCATGCCCACCACCTCCAGGGGGCTGGCCACGGAATGTGTTCTGGTACGAGGGCTGGCCGCATAGCGCGGTCTCGGATCTGGATCTGGACATCCGCGACCTGGAATCGTCCGGGGCGATGGTCCATCGGGCGATCTTTCGTCCCTCCGAAGACCAGGAAGTTCTCGTCGTAGCCGCGACCGACGTCGAAGCGGTCACCCGCAGGCTGTCCCCGAGCTTCCCGAATCAGCTCTGCGTGGTCCGAAGCCGCTTCACCCGCGCCCAACTGGACGAGGTCCGCGACGTCCTCCTTGCCCATTTCCAGGAGTGGCGTTTGGAGTCCTTCGGCACGGGCAACTCCGACCCCCAAGGCCAACCCTTCGCCAGAGCCGAACCTGTCCGAGTCACCCCCGAACTCGCCGCCTGGGCCGACACCCTCCCCAAAGGGCTTCTCCTCCTCAACCCGACTATCACCCCCGCCTGAACCCATCAGCCCAGCCGCTCCTAGGCGGGCCTGGGCGCGAAACGGTACGATATGGGGAAGTTATTTTCGGGATTTGGGATTAAGGGGATTGGCGTGGAGCAGGGGTTTTTGCGGGTGGTTGAAGAGGGGTGTCCGGTGCGGGGGGAGCGGCCGGTGGTGTTGCCTGCGACGTTGGATGGGGGGTTGCTTTCGGTTTCTGGGCAGACTGCGGTGGGGGAGTCTGGGGAGTTGTTGATGAGGGGGCGGTTGGGGGCGGAGCTGTCTGTTGAGCAGGGGCGGGCTTGTGCTTGGCAGTGTGCGGTGAATGTGGTGGCGGCGGCTCAGCAGGCCTTGGGGTCGTTGGAGTCTGTTGTGTCGGTGCGGATGGTGAATATCTGGGTCGCATGTACGCCGGACTTCTACGAGCAGCATCTGGTGGCTGATGCGGCTACTGAGTTGTTCATCGCTACGTTTGGCGCTGAGGTTGGGCGGCATGCTCGGGCGGCTATTGGGGTTAGTGCGTTGCCTACTGGCAGTCCGGTTGAGGTTGCGGCTATGTTTCGGACTCGGTGAAGCGGAGCTGTTGGTGCGGCGGCCTTAGTCGAGGAGGGGTAGGGCTGTTGCGGCTGCGGTGAACAGGAGGGCGGCTGAGGTGGCGCCGGGGTCCTGGTGGCCGATGGTGCGTTCGCCTAGGTAGCTGGCTCGGCCTTTGCGGGCGAGCATGGGGATGGTGGCGTCGCGGCCGGATTCGGCGGCGCGCTGGGCTGCTTGGAGTGCGTACGAAGCGCTGCTGCTGCGGGCAGGCGGACCGGTCGGGTGGATGGCTTTGGTGAAGGCGGTAACGGCGGGGGCCAGGGCGTCGTACATGGTTTTGTCGCCGGGGTCGGGGCGGCCGCGGGTTACTACTCCGGCCAGGCCGGCTTGGAGGCCGGTGGTGAAGGTGGCTGGGGTCAGGGGGTCGTTGCCTACGGCATCGGCGAAGTAGAGGAAGAACGTGCCGAAGAGGGGGCCGGCCGCGCCGCCGGTCTTGTTGATGATGGTGTGGCCGGCGGCGGTGAGGAGGGCGGCGGGGGACATGCCTGGGCGCAGGTCGGCGGCGACGGCGCGGAACCCGCGGGTGAGGTTGGTGCCGTGGTCGGCGTCGCCGATCGCTGCGTCCAGGGAGTTGAGTTGGTCCTCGTGTTCGCTCACCAGGCGGGCGAACTCACGGAGCCACTCGGCCAGCATCGGCGCGGTCAGGCCGGGTGGACGCATCGTCAGCCTTTCGCAGCTGGAGCGGAACTCGGAGCGGCCGCCGGAGCGGAACTCGGAGCGGTCGGGGCGGAACTCGAAGCGGAAGCCGGAGCGGAAGCCGCAGCAGTCGCCGGCGCAGTGGCGGACGCGGTCGCCGGGGCAGTCCCCGCGGCAGTTCCCGGAGCAGTCGCGGGCGCGGTTACCGGTGCGGTCGTCGGTGTGGTGGTTCGGGAGAGGGCCAGGAAGGTCAGGCCGGCCAGGGCGCCGGCGGTGAGTTCGGCGAGTACGTAGATCGGGAGCTGGCTGAACTGGACCTGGCCGCCGGCGAGCTGCTGGATGAGCATCGGGCCGACGGTACGGGCGGGGTTGACCGAAGCGCCTGTGATCGGAGCGATCGGGATGATCACGGCGAAGACCACGAAGCCGATCGCGAGGCCCGCGAACCCGGCCGCGGCCCTGCGGTGCGTGGCGCCGAAGACGGTCAGTACGAGGATGAACGTTCCGACGAACTCCGCCATGAACGCCTGCCCCGTACCGACCCCCGGCCCGTACGCGGCGATGCCCAGTCCAAGATCGCTCGCCTTCGAACCGAGTACGCCGATGATCGCGCCGGCGCCGAGCAACGCCCCGGCGAGCTGCGCCGCGAGGTACCCGGGCACCTGGGCCCAGGGGAACTTGCCGGACACCGCGAGGCCGATCGTCACGGCCGGGTTGATGTGGTTGCCGGAGATCGGGCCGAGCGCGTACGCGGTGCCGATGACCGCGGCGGCGAAGGCGAACGAGATCATCCCGAGATCGGCCATCGTCATCGGGGCCGAACCGTTCAGGAGCAGCGTCGCCGGCACCGCGCCGACGCCGACGAAGACGAGGATCGCGGTGCCGAGCAGTTCGGTACCGAGCCGTTGCCGCAGGTTGTTGTCAGGCATGGAAGTTCCTCCACGAGCCGGGTGAGTGCGTCGAAGCGTATTCGACATTGTCGAACGCAACTCGGAAGGTACGCCTGTGGTTCACTGCTGTAAAGAGTTGCTCGTTCAGCTGAGGGGTTCGCCAATGATTCAGTCCGTCGATCGGGCGATCCGGATACTCGGAGTGCTGCAGGGCGCGCGCCGGCTGAGCCTGTCCGATCTCGCCGCCCGGCTGGAGCTGCCGCCGTCGACGGTGCACGGCATCCTGAAGACGCTGCAGGCGCACGGCATGGTGCTGCAGGATCGCGATTCCAACCGGTACCAGCTGGGCCCGGCGGTCTTGAAGCTCGGCAACGTCTACCTGGACACCCTCGAGCTGCGCTCCCGGGCGGTCACCTGGTCGGAGGAGCTCGCCCGGCGGAGCGGTTGCGCGGTACGTACGGGCGTGCTCACGCATGACGAGGTGGTGATCATTCATCACGAGCCGCGTCCGGACGGCAGCCGGCAAATGCCCGAAGTGGGGATTGTGATTCCGGCGCATGCGAGTGCTCTTGGCAAGGCGATGCTCGCGTACCTGCCGGATCAGCTGGACGAACTGCTCGCCAAGGGGCCGCTGCGCAGCATGACCTCGGAGACTGTGATCGACGGGGACGAACTGCGCAAGCAGCTCGACGAGGTCGCCCGGGACGCGCTGGCCGCCGAGCGGGAAGAGGCGGTGCTCGGCGAGGCGGGGCTCGCGGCGCCGATCTTCGATGCGTCCGGGCTGGTCGTCGGCGCGATCGGGATCGTCCTGCCGGCCGTCGACTGGGCGCCCGCCGACGCCACCTTCGGCGCGGTCCGCGAGGCCGCCCGGAACATCTCCCGCGAACTCGGCGCCGCCCACTGGCCAATCCAGCCCCGCTGACCCCGCGCCGCCCCGGCCCACCCGCGCCGCCCCGGCCCACCCGCGCCGCCTCTGCCCACCCGCGCCGCCTCTGCCCACCCGCGCCGCCTCTGCCCACCCGCGCCGCCCCGGCCCACCCGCGCTGGCCCCGCTGACCTGCGCTGGCCCGGGCTCGGGTGGGTTGAAGTCGGCGGTTCGACAGGAGGTGTGGGTCGTCGGCCGGTCAATTGCGGGCCGTGCAGGCGGGCGGGGCGATGTACGCATACGACTACGTCCTGTCGAGCTGCCGTCCTGACGGGATCCGCGCTGACCGAGCTCCGGTGCGGGCTCTTTACAGCGTGCTGAATCACGCCCTATGCTCCGAACTTCATTCGACATTATCGAATGAAGTTCGATTCAAGGAATGGTGGTTCGCCGTGAAGAAGCTCGTCAACGACCCGGCGAAGGTCGTCCCCGAGATGCTCCAGGGATTCGTGCTGACCAACCCGGGGGTCCGGCTGGCCGGCGACGGCGTGGTGGTTCGCGCCGACCATGACGTACTGCGGCAGCGTGGCCAGGTCGCGCTCGTATCCGGCGGCGGTGCGGGGCACGAGCCGGCGCACGCCGGGTACGTCGGGCCCGGCATGCTGACTGCCGCGGTCGTGGGTGATGTCTTCACCTCGCCGTCGGTCGATGCCGTCCTGACCGCGATCCGCGCGGTCGGTGGTCCGGGCGGCGTACTCCTGATCGTGAAGAACTACACCGGCGACCGGCTCAACTTCGGTCTCGCGGCGGAGATCGCGCGCACCGAGGGCCACCAGGTGGAGATGATCGTGGTCGCCGACGACGCGGCCCTCGCCGCCGACGGAGGCAACGCCGGGCGCCGCGGTCTGGCCGGAACCGTGCTGGTGCACAAGGTCGCGGGCGCCGCCGCCGAGGCGGGTCTGTCGCTGGCCGAGGTCAAGCAGGAGGCGGTCGCCGCGGCCGGTTCGATCGCGACGATGGGCGTCGCGCTGTCGGCATGTACGGTCCCGGCCGCGGGTAAGCCCGGGCTCGAGCTCGCCATGGACGAGATCGAATGGGGCCTTGGTATCCACGGCGAGCCTGGTGTCGAGCGTGGTGCGATCCGTCCCGCCGACGAGGTCGTCGACGCGTTGCTGGCCCGCCTCGTCGCGGACCGTGGCATCAGCGCCGGGGATCGCGTCGCGCTGCTGGTGAACAACCTCGGTGGCACGCCGACGATGGAGTTGGGCATCGTCGCCCGCCGGGCCGTGACGTACCTCGGCGAGCAGGGGATCAAGGTGGAGCGCGCCTGGGTGGGTACGTTCCTGACCGCGCTGGAAATGGCCGGCTGTTCGTTGAGTCTCGCGCGAGTCGATGACCAGGTGCTGGCGCGGCTGGATGCTCCGACGCAGACCACGACCTGGCCGGCGGCGCATGTCGGCCGGGTCGCCAGCGAGCTGTCGTTCCCGGTGAGCCTGGTCGAGAACGTTGCCGTGAGCAATGTTCCGGTCGATGGTGATTCAGTACTCTGGCGCACCGTCGAGACCATCTGCGCAAGCCTGATCGAGGCCGAGGACGAGCTGACCCGGCTCGATCAGCTGGTCGGGGACGGGGATCTGGGGTTGAGCCTGGCTCGTGGTGCCCGGGCGGTTCTCGAGGACAAGGCGCAGTACGACGGGAGCGACGACGCGGCTGTACTTCGCGGCATCGCGGGCACCGTACGGCGCGTGGTCGGGGGTACGTCCGGCCCGCTGTACGCGGCGCTCGTGCTCCGGATCGCGGGGACGCTGGACGCCGGCGAATCGTGGCCGGTCGCGTTCGATGCCGGCGTACGCGCGATCGCCGAGCTTGGTGGTGCCCGGATCGGCGATCGGACCATGCTGGACGCGCTGATTCCGGCGGCGGACGCGTTGCGTACGGGGCGGTTGGGTGATGCGGTCATCGCGGCGCGCGCCGGCACCGAGTCGACGGCTGACATCCAGGCCGCGCGCGGACGGTCGAGCTACCTCGGCGACCGCGTCCTCGGTATCGTCGACCCCGGCGCCCGCGCCGTGGTGATCCAGCTCGAAGCCGTCCGCGCCACGGTCGAGGAGAAGGTGCCCGCGGAAGGGTGACCAAGTGCGGTGGTTGGCGGAGTACTCCCTTGAGGCGATCGCCCAGGCAGTCCGGCAGGTAGCCCCGGAACTGGACGGTCGCCCGATCACCACGCGCGCCTTGGTGAACAAGGACGACCCGATGTGGTGGTCGTCCAGCGCGGTGATCGATGGGCAGTACGTCGCCAAGTTCGCGTGGTCACGTGCTGCGGCGGAGCGGTTGGCGCATGAGATCGCCGTACTGGATGAGCTCCCGGTGCCGTACTTGCCGAAGGTGGTTGCGAGTAGTACGGACCCGTTGTTGCTGGTGACTGAGCTGGTGGCTGGTGCTTCGTTGTTCGAGGTGATCGACTCGATCGATCGGGATGAGGCCGGTCGCCAGCTCGCGTCCTTCCTGGGGGCGCTGCATGCGTGTGGCGGCGCGTATCCACCAGCCACGTTGCAGCCGGCCAGTACGGATGTACTGCGCAAGCGGTTCGGCCGGTGGGCACGTCCTGACCAGCAAGCGACGGTCATCAAGTGGTGTGAGTGGGTGGAGAAGGTACTAGGTACGCCGCGGGGGAGCGTACTGGTGCATGGCGATCTACACGGCGGCAATCAGGTGTGGGACGGCGGACAGCTCCGTGCGGTTGTGGACTTCGAGACAGCTGGTCTAGCAGAGCCCGAGTACGACCTGCGCGCGTTCCCCGGTACAGGGCCGGGTGTCGAGCTGCTGACTGCGACGATGCACCACTACCCCGGAGAGCTCGACCCGGAGCGGGTTATGGCGTGGCATGTGCGGCATGCGCTGGGCGATGCGCTGTGGCGTAGTGAAGCTGGTGTGCCGCTGCCGGATCATCGCACCCCGCCGGAGTGGGTCGCTGACCTGACTGACCGCTTCGCAGCTCTGGGTGTTGCGCCTAGCTGAGCTGGGAGCGGCGGCGGGTTAGGTAGGCGGTTTCGGCGGTGTTGGCTGTTAGCTCTATCGCCTTGTCGTAGGCGGCGCGGGACTCCTGGCTGCGGCCCAGGCGGCGGAGTAGGTCGGCTCGGGCGGCGTGGTACGGGTGGTACGCGGCCAGCCTGGGTTCCAGTCGATCTATGGCGGCCAGTGCGACCTCAGGACCATCTAGTTCGGCCACTGCGATCGCGTGGTTCAGCGCGACGATCGGAGACGGGTCCAGTACGCGCAGCTGGTCGTACAGCGCGACAACCTGCGACCAGTCGGTGTCACGGGCGTCGCGAGCAGACGTGTGTACTGCATTGATCGCAGCAAGGATCTGGTACCGGCCAGGACGTACCCGCGCGGCCAGCCGCTCCCGTACTAGCTGATGGCCCTCTGCGATCAGCGTGGTGTCCCACGACCCACGGTCCTGCTCGTCCAAAGACACCAACTCACCGGTAGCCGACACCCGGGCAGTGCGACGTGCTTCCGTCAACAGCATGAGTGCGAGCAGCCCAGCAACCTCCCCGTCGGCAGGGAGCAGGGTGCGGATCAGCCGGGTCAGCCGGATCGCCTCAGCAGTCAGCTCCTGCCGTACCGGGTCGGTGTCCGCACTACTAGCCAGATAGCCCTCGTTGAACACCAGGAACAGCACAGCGAGTACGCCGGACACCCGCGTCGGCAGGTCCTCCGCCGACGGCACCCGGTACGGGATGTTGGCGGCCTTGATCTTCGCCTTCGCACGGGTGATCCGCTGACCCATCGCGGTCTCCTGCACCAGGAAGGCACGAGCGATCTCGGGTACGGTCAGCCCACCGACCATCCGGAGCGTCAGCGCCACCCGTGTCTCCATCGCCAGCGCCGGGTGGCAACAGGTGAAGATCAGCCGCAGCCGCTCGTCGTCGATCGCACCCAGCGGCTCGGGCGGTTCTTCGTACCGCATCTGAGCCTCCTTGTGCTTGTCGTCGCGCTTGGTCTCGCGGCGCAGCCGGTCGATCGCCTTGCGGTTCGCGGTGGTGGTCAGCCAGGCACCGGGGTTCGGCGGGACGCCGGTCTCCGGCCAGCGCTCGACAGCGGTCGCGAACGCCTCGGCCGCCGCCTCCTCGGCGATGTCCAGGTCACCGAACCGCTTGGCCAGCGAAGCGACCACCCGCGCCCACTCCTCGTGGTGCACCCGGGTGATCGCGGCCTCGTACGAGTTCACAGGAACGGCCGGACCTCCACCCTCCGGTTGCACGCCTTCGACCCGGCAGTGGCGAGTTTGAGCGCCACGTCCAGGTCCGGCGCCTCCATCACCCAGAAGCCGGCCAGGTACTCCTTGGACTCCAGGAACGGCCCGTCGGTGAAGATCGGCGCCGCGCCGGTGTTGTCGATGACGGTGGCCGAGTCGGGCGCCGCGAGCCCGCCGGCGAACACCCAGTGCCCGTCGGCGATCAGGCCGTCGTTGAACGCGTTGATCGCGACCATCTCCGCGTCGGTGGCGGAGTTCGGCGTGTCGTCGATCACCGAAACCAAGTACTGCATCGTCGTCTCCCGTACGTCGGTGGTGCCCCTCGCGGGCGACCCGTCACCCCTGCTACGAACGCTGCTGCCCCGATCCGACAGTCCGATCTCAGGATCTGAGCCTACGGCCCTTTATGTTCGTCAGGTGCGGCTCGGGGTAACTACCTTCGGTGATGGAAGATCGGCGGTGAGTCGCGGAACCGGGGTCGGGGAGGTTGCGTCCGAGTGATCCCGAGTGGTTCGGTGTCGGCCTGCGGTGAGCATGTGTGGAGGTGGAGCGGCGGTGTTGTTCCGGGTGCTGGGGCCGGTGGAGATCGATGGCACCGATGCGGTGAGCTACATCCGGGCCGACAAGCCACGGGCGTTGCTGGCGTTGCTGCTGGTCAAGGCGAACACGTGGGTGGGCGTGGGCGAGATCATCGACACGGTCTGGTCGGGTCGTACCCCACCAGTGTCGGCTGAGCGCAACATCGGCACGTACATCTGGCAGCTGCGCCGGGCACTCCCACCGCTTGGCGCGGACGGGCAGCGGATCGAGAGCCGCTCCAAGGCGTACCGCATCCGCGTGGAGACCGGTGAACTGGACTCCGATCGGATGCGCACGCTGCTGACCGCAGGGGATGACGCACTGGCGGCGCGGGACTCAGCTGGTGCGTTGAAGCACCTGGAGGCGGCGCAGTCGCTCTGGCGCGGCACACCGTACGAAGGGCTGGTGACTGATCGGTACCAGCCGGAGGTGGCGCGGCTGACTGAGCTGCACTGGTCTGTACGCGAGCGCTTGGCGGATGCCCTGATCGGAACGGGCCGGTTCGCCGATGCGATCGCGCTAGGCAAGAGCCTGACCACTGAGGACCCGCTACGGGAGACGAACTGGGTGCGGCTGCTGGTCGCGTACCGGGACGCCGGCCGGCGGGCTGACGCACTAGCGACGTACCAGAAGGCGCGGAGCGCACTGGTTGACGAGCTGGGTGCTGAGCCGGGCCCGGAGCTGCGTGCACTGCAGCAACAGCTCCTGTCGGATGTACCTGATGAGCCGGCGCCCGGTCCGTCGGAGAGCTACGTACGGGCGGTGGTTGACGCCTCCGCCGCACTAGTAGGTCCGCATGCTGCCGCTGCGCGTGAGTGGTTCGTCAGCCGGCGCACTGAGCTTCCTACAGCCATCAGTCGACTGCTGGCTGCCAATGACATCGCTAACGCATGGCTGTTGACCAGCGCGGTGCATCAGTACATCGAGAGCGGCGGTGACGTACCAGGCTGGGCTCCTGTGGTTTCTGACGTTGTCGCGGCGACCAGGGCAGGTAAGGACTGGTACGGCGAGCTCATCGTTCGCAACATCCTCGGTATCGCGCAGACGCGGGCCGGTCGGCTGCACGACGCCCGGGCGGAGTTCTCGGCGGCGTTGCGCATTGCCTCCGTGCACGACGACCGGGACGCGGAGGGCACGGTGCTGGTGAACCTGGCCCTGGCTGAGGCAAGCGGTGGGGCGCGCCAGCAGGCGGCCGAGTACCTGCGCCGCGCGCTGCGCTTGCTGCCCGACTCGGCCACGGCCGCGGAGGCCCGCCAGGCCCTTGCTGACCTGGGCGAACCCGAGCACCCGGCCAGGTCGTCGGTGGCCTCCTGAACGACCGCTTCCGGACGCCCACTGGCCGGATGTATCACCGCTGGACCACAACTGGACAGCCGAGAGGACGCTTAGCCCCATGACTCGTATCGCCCGCGCGATTCGCCGCCCCGTTGCGTGGTGGGTGGTCGCGGCTCTGGTGCTCGGCACGTTCGTCGGGTACTCGGCGTTCGGCCACGGCGCGCCCGCCGTCGCGTTCCAGCAGGCTGGGCACTGGGTGTACAACGCGACGCTCGGTGCGGTCTTCCGGGTCGACGGCGGCGGCAAGAACGTGGACGCCGAGGTTCGCGGTGTCCAGGCCGAGGCGGGCAGTCAGGTTGTCCAGGGCAGCACCAACGGGTACGTCGTACGCTCCGACGGCGTGATCGTGTTCGGGAAGTCGGACTTGACCGTGAAGAGCACGGTGCGGATCGGGATTCCGGAAGAGCCGCTCGGCATCGAGGCACAGAGCGGGCCGTACCTGGTGTATCGCAAGCACGGTCAGATCGTCCGGCTCGGGGACCAGCAGCAGACGATCACTGTGGGCAGTGCGGTGTCCAGTGCGGTCGCGACTGCCGACGGTGCACTCTGGCTCCGGGGTGCCGACCGCTTCTGCCGACTCGCACCGGCCTCGACTGCACTGGCCTGCGACCTGCCGGCACAGGCAGGTGACGCCGGGGCGCTGCTGAGCGTTGCCGGGAAGCCTGCGTTCGCCAACCTGTCCAAGCGGACCTTGACGCCGTTGACCGGTGACAAGGCTGGTCGCGCGGTGCCGATGGATGTCAGCGGTGCGCTACCGACTACCTCTGTTGTCGCACAGTCGGACGTCGGCGGCCGGATCCCGATCTTGGCCGGTCAGCGACTGCTACTGGTGGACGCGACTGGCTCCAAGGCCGCAGAGAGCATCGCGCTGCCACCAGGTCGGTACGACGCGGTTGCAGCGACAGGCGCGGCGGTAGCTGTACTGGACACTGCCAAGCGAGTGGTCCGTACGTTCGCACCTGACGGCAAGGCTCTGCACACGCATGAGCTGAGTAAGAAGAAGGGCAGCGGGCCGAAGGGCCACGACCCGCGGGTGACTGCTGGTGAGGACGGGCGGCTCTACATCGACGACGAGACCGGTGCTGTTGTCACGGTGGTCGACGGCGACGGGTCGGTGAGCGAAGTCAACATCGACGGTGGAAACAAGCCGGTGTCCCCGTCTGCCACGCCTAGTAGTACACCCAGTAGTAGGCCTACGCCGAGTCCGCCGGTGCCTAGCAGCACGCCGACTGCGACCCCGCCCGCGCATCGGCCGATCCTGCCGCCGGTGCACGTGACCATCGGACCGGAGCGGCCGCACGCGACCGAGACGGTCGCACCGCCGCGGACGAACGAGCGCAGGCCGAAGAAGCCGGAGACCACCAAGCCGACCACACCGCCGAGTAAGCCGACCAGACCGACTGCACCGACCAGGCCGACCAAACCGACTACACCGCCTCCGACCAAGCCGACCACGCCGCCAGCGGCAGCGCCGGGTGCACCCGGTGGCGTGTCTGCCAAGGGCGGTAGCGGCAAGGCGACCGTGAGCTGGACAGCTGCCCGGGCCAACGGTGCTGCGATCTCCGGCTACAAGGTGAGCTTCCGAGTGGCTCCCGGCACGTTTGTCGTCGGTCTACCGGCCTCGGGCACAGTCAACGTGTCAGGTGGTACGCGCAGTCACAGCTTCGGGCAACTGCTCAACGGCGGCGGCTACATCTTCACCGTCTCCGCCACGAACCGGGTTGGTACCGGACCGTCTGTGGACACCAAGGTGACGTCGATCGGTGGCAAGGCCGAGCCGCCCGGTCCGCCGACAAAGGTCAGCGCTACTGCGAAGCCCGACGGTTCGGTGACAGTGTCGTGGACCGCACCGAGTACGACGGACTACACGATCTCCGGCTACACAGTGATCGCCTCGACCGGTGCGAAGACACAGGCGCCGCCGTACACAACCTCCACGACTCTGAACCCCGCACTGGGCAAGGGTGTGAGCTACCGGGTCACTGCGACGAACAGCTCGGGTACGTCATCATCGTCGGCGTCTACGCGCACGGTGTACCCGTACAAGCCGGCTGCGGCGCCAAAGGTGACCGCGGTACCGAGCAAGGGGGCCGTGTCACTCAGTTGGACTGCACCGAGTCTCAATGGCGGTCAGCTGGTGCACTACGTCGTGTCGGCTGCCGGACAGGCGGACCGGACCGTGACGACGACCAGCACGCGCTACACCGGGCTTGTTGGCTCGACGACGTTCACGGTCAAGGCGATCACCCGGGAGCGCAACAACTCCGGTAGTGCCGCCGCGACTGGTGCGGCTGGTAGTACATCAGCTGCTCCGGCGCAGCGCGCTCCAGGAGCACCGGCAAGTGCGCCGGCCACTGCAGTACGACATACCACGCGCCGACGGAAGGACACTGAGTGAAGCGGGACGTGCTGGAGCCGCAGCAGGCGTACGAGCTGATCGCGGCTAACGTACAGCGGGTGATCCGGGGTAAGCCGCAGGTGGTTCGGCTGGCGATCGCGACGCTGTTCGCCGGTGGTCACCTGCTGATCGAGGACCTGCCGGGCCTGGGCAAGACCAGTCTGGCCAGGAGCCTGGCCCGCAGCATCGGCGGCCGCTGGAGCCGGATTCAGTTCACGCCGGACCTGCTGCCCGGTGACATCACCGGCGTGGTCGTGTACGACCAGGGGCAGGGCCGGTTCGTCTTCCACCCGGGTGGGATCTTCGCGAACATCGTGCTCGCCGACGAGGTGAACCGCGGTACGCCGAAGACGCAGTCCGCGCTGCTCGAGGTGATGGCCGAGCGGCAGGTCACCGTCGACGCGGAGAGCCGCCGGGTACCCGATCCGTTCATGGTGCTGGCCACTCAGAACCCGATCGAGATGGAAGGTACGTACCGGCTGCCGGAGGCGCAGCTGGACCGGTTCCTGCTCCGGATCGAGATCGGCTACCCGGACCACGACGCCGAGGTCGAGGTGGTCGCGCTGGACGGAGCAGGTCCGACACCGGACGATCTGGAGCCGGTGATCGACCCGGAGGCCCTGAGCGGTGTCGTCGCGGCCGTCCGGTCCGTGTACGTGGATGAGGCAGTGATGGCGTACGCGGTCCGGCTCGCCGCTGCGACCCGGCTGCACAGTGCGGTTCGGTACGGCGCTAGCCCGCGCGGCAGCATCGCACTGGTACGCGCGGCCCGGGCGATTGCGGCGACCGATGGCCGGTCCTTTGTGACACCGGATGACGTGAAGAGCATTGCGCGCCCAGTACTGGCTCATCGGCTGGTACTGACCGCGGACGCCTCGCTGGCTCGTCGTACGGCGGAGAGCGTTGTTGACGATGTCCTCGAAGACACCCCGGCGCCGGGCAACCCGGTGCGCCGCGACCTCAAGCGGTCTCTTGGCGTCGTGTCATGAACACCCGGCTCACGCTACGAGCCTGGGCAGTGCTGGCCGGCTCGGCTGCACTGCTCGTAGCGGGGCAGCTGTTGGGGTACCCGCTGCTGCAGGTGCTAGCCGGTGCGGGGATCGCTGTGGTGTTGGTGAGTGTGCTGACCGTCGTACGCCGTCCTAAGGTCGCGGTTGAGCGGGTGCTGTATCCCGATCGTGTGGAGTGCGGGCAGCCGGCGTTGGCGCGGTTGGTGGTAAGGAACGAGTCCACAAGGCGGCAGCCTGCGTTCGTGGCTGCGGACAGTGTGGGTCCGCACCAGTCCGAGGTATCGGTTGCGGCGCTGGCACCTGCTGGCGTTGCTACCTACCACTACGAGCTCCCGACGTCCCGGCGCGGACCGGTGCCGGTCGGTCCGTTGGTGCTTCGCCGGTCCGATCCGTTCGGTCTGGTGACTTGCCGGGTGTCGATCGGTACGGCTGCCACGCTGCTAGTACATCCACGCCGGTACGCGGCTCGTCCTGCGACCGGCATCCGGCAACGGCATCACTTCGAAGGACCGGTGTCGGCGGGGCCGCTACGTGGCTCGATCGATCTGCGGCGACTGCGTGAGTACGTACCGGGTGACGAGGTACGCCATGTGCACTGGAAGGCGTCTGCCCGTGCTGGTCGGCTGATGGTGCGTGAGTACGTCGATCCGGATCAGCCGCGGCTGCAGGTGCTTCTGGACACTCGTACGAGCGCTCTGACGCCGGATCAGTTCGACACTGCGGTTTCGGTGGCTGCGTCGATTGCTGTGGTTGCCGCGCAGTCCGGTCAGCGGCTGCGGCTTACTACTCCCTGCGGTACTGATCATGACGTGCAGTCGGTGAGCGATTTGCTTGATGAGCTTGCTCAGCTCGAGCAGTCGCAGCAGTCCGCCAACCTGCTGGAGTTCCTGCCGATAGGACCGGACGGTGGCGCGCTGGCGGTACTGACTGGTGATGCCGCCGGTCTGACCGAGGTGCCGAAGCTCCGGTCGAGCTACCGGCCGATTGTCTGCATTGACGTCACGCATGACGAACCGGCGGTGCACACTGCGCTCGGAGTACATGTGGTGCACGCTGACTCGGCACAGAACGCAGTCGACGCCTGGAACTCCGTACCGGCATGAGACGTCTCTCTGTGGTCGGAGTGCTTGCTGCGGCGGTGGTGGCGGGCTGTCTGTTCGCGCCAGTGTTCGGCACGACTGCTGTGCTTTGGCCGATGCTCGCTGTTGCCGTAGTCGTTTATCTGGTGGAAGAAGCGATTCTGCGGCGGCCGGGGCTGGCGCGGTGGCGGGTGCCGTTCACGCTGATTGGCGGCCTGATCGCCTTGCTGGCGGTCATTCCTGGTGCGGCGCAGCGGCCGGTCAGTGTGTGGGAGGCGGTGACGTCCGGCTGGCGCCGTACGCTTGAGTCGACTTGGCCTGCCAGTCCGGCGCCTGACTTGGTGGCGTTCGTGCCTGTGCTGGTTCTGCTCGCCTGTCTGGTCGGTGTGCGCGTGCTGCAGCGCTCGCGGGTGCTGGCGTTGCTGCCTGCTGTTCTGGTGGCTGGCCTGTCGCAGGCGTACGTGACTGTTGCCGGAGTGGATGCACTGGTTGTTGGACTGGCACTGGCTGGGTGTTTTGCGCTGGTGTTGCTGGAGTGGCCTGGTGACCGCGGTGCCTGGGTCCGGCTGGTTGCTGCATTGGTTGCGATGGTTGTTGGTGCGACCACCCTTGGACTGACATTGCCGACTAGTGCCGGCGTACACCTGGCGAGACCGGCTCCATCGGATTCGCCTACTGTGCTGAGCAATCCGCTCACCGAGATTGCCGCGCGGCTGCGTTCTCCTGACACGGTGGTGTTCACTGCTCGTGCTGATGGTCCGGTGGATCGGTGGCCGGTCATAGCGTTGGACACTTTCGATGGGGTGACCTGGACGGCTGCACCGCGCTTCCAGCGGCTTGGCCGGGAGTTGCCGCTCGACTCGCACGTGACAGTTCAGGTCCGTCGGCAGTCGGCGGATGTAGCTCTTGCTGATTGGTCACTGCCGTGGTTGCCCAGTCAGACCAGGACTCTGTCGGTGGTGGATGAGCAGCCGTTGCTGGTCGACCCCGCGTCCGGTGCACTGCTCGCTGCGCAGTCGCGGCCGTCCCAGTACCGGATCAACTGGGCGGAACCGGCTGTTGACGTTGGCGATCTCGCTTCGGCGGGGGTTGCTTCGGATCTGAGTACGGGTGCTGATCTGGGCGAGGTACCCGTTGGGATTGATGAACTGGCGCGGGAGATTGCCGGTGACGTACGCCCGTCGTTCCAGTTGGCGCTGGTGCTCGAGAAGTACCTGCGGACGAACTACAAGCTCGCTACCGGTGATGACTTGCCGACAGGGCATGGGTACCCGCAGCTCAACCACTTCCTGTTGCGGAGCAAGCGCGGTACGTCGGAGCAGTTCGCTGCGTCGTACGTGGTGATGGCTCGGTTGCTGGGGTTGCCGGCGCGGTTGGTGGTTGGGTTCAAGCAGCCGGATACGCCGAGCCGGGATGGGACGTACGTGGTGCGGAATCGCGACGTACTTGCCTGGCCGGAGGTTGCGGTGGCTGGTGTGGGATGGGTACCGCTTGATCCGACTGGGACGGCTGTGTCCAAGACAGGTGGCGGCGGGTTGGCGAGTGCGGCCGAGGCGGTGCGGAAGCAGTTGCCGTCGACCAAGGAGATCGAGCGGGAGCACCAGGCTGAGCCGACGCTGCCTGCTGTTGAGAGCTCTGCCGGCCACGATTGGCCGGGCTGGGTCGCGCTGCTGGTGGCTGGTGCGGCTGTGGGTGGGGCGCTGCTGCTTTGGGTTGTGGGGGTGCCGTTGGTCAAGGTCGTACGACGTCGGCGGCGTCGGCGACGGGGGACGGTCGGTGCTTGGGCGGAGGCGCGTGACCTGCTTCGCGACCACGGGATGCGGGTGACACCAGCTGCTACCGCACGCGATCTGGCGCGCGAGTCGGACGGTCCGGTGTCGCAGGCGATGACGCTGCTCGCCGGCTGCCTGGACCGTGCGCTGTGGTCGGGACAGGATGCTGATCCGGATCGCGAGTTCGCCTGGTCCGCCGTCCGCAAGGCGCGCCGGGGTCTGGCCGAAGGCCGACTGACCCAACGAATCCGAACGGCCCTCAACCCGCGCAGCCTCTTCACCTAACCGAACCGGCAGCCGGGTCCGTTGCTCGGAGCCGGCGGGGCGGTTGAGCTGGATCAGCCGGAGAGCACCTGTACGGGCTCGGTCAGTGGGCGCACTGGGCGTCGCGGACTGGGCGGGGGTCGGTTTCGGCGGTGTTGATGCCGTCGGTTGCTTGCACGGCGAAGCAGTACTGGACGCCCGGGACCACCGCGACCCGGTACTTGGTCCGTTTGTAGACGAGCTTCAAGTCAGCAGGTTTGCCAACCTGTGCGACGACGACGGCGTAGTTCACGTCAGCCGGTCCGGTCCAGGTCAGCTCCACGTACGTGCTGTGGTCCGCAGGCGGTTGCAGCTTGACGACAAGCGCCGGGGTCGACGCGGGCGATGGTGTCGTGCCGGCAATCGGTTGGTGGTCGCTCTGGTCCTTCCGATTGACAACCGCCAACGCAGCAACCACCACAGCCGCCATCACCACCCCACCCACCCCCACCAACCACCCACGCCGCCGAGCCTTCCCACCCGCACCAGCACCCGTCTGACCCGCACTAGCACCCGGCCGGCCCCGCGTACCACCCGGTTCACCCTCCACCGCGCCTGCCGGCTGCGCATGCCCGCCCGCACCGGTCCGCCCCCGTCCACCAGGCGCTCCACCACTCGGCTGCGCATGCACATCCGGCACGGAAGCCGCTGAGGCCACCCCACCCCACGGCTGCGCCTGCCCACCCCGAACAGATGGCTGTGGGGCTGTGCCCTCACCCGGCTGTGCGTATCCGCCCGGTGCAGGAGCTCCCACCGGTGATGGTGGCTGGGTGTGTACGCCGGGAGCTGGCGGGTGTGGTGGTGCTCCGCCGGGTTGTGCATGTGCGCCCGGCGCGGGTGTCGCGGGTGCTGCGCCCTGTGCTGAGCCAGTGGGTCGTGGTGGTGCGGTTTGTGGGGTGCTGGTCGGCTGGGTGTTTGTGCTGGGTGCGTGCGGCTGCACCGGGTGTGGTGGCTGCGGTGGGGTGGTGGGGTGTGGGTTCAGGCTTGGGATGGCCGGGTGGGGCGGCGCGGTGGGGGTGGTTGTTGTTGGGTGGGGCTGGGTGGTGGGGGACGTGGCGGGTGTGGTGTTCGCGGCGGGGGAGTTGCTGGGGGAAGACGTGTTCGTGGGGTGAGGGGTGGTTGCTGGGGGCCATGTTGTTAGGTGGGTTCGGGACATTAGGGCTGGGCGGGGGCGGGGTGGGGCTGGGGGTTTGGTGGGGGAACCAGTGGGGGTGGGAGTTGTGGTGGGTGCGGGTGTGGCGGTTACGGGGCGGACGGCGGGGAGGGGTGGGGTGGTGGGGGCGGCTAGTGCGGCTAGGGAGTGGGCTGCGGCGGTTGCGGACTGGGGGCGGCTGCCGGGTGTCTTCTCCAGCAGTTGGGCGATCACGTCCGCGAACGCGTCCGGAAGTACATCCAGCCGGGGCGGGGCCTCGTTCAGTACGCGGAGGATGTGTTCGCCGGCGGTCTCGCCCATCCGTGCGGCCAGTGGTGGTTTGCCGCTGATTGCCGCGTGTAGAACAGCACCCAGGGCGTACAAGTCGGATGCCGTACTGACAGTCCCGTCCCGCAGCGTCTCCGGTGCTACGTACAACTGACTCGGTGAGTTCAGCGCAGCATGCCCGGTGTGCTGCCCGAGCCCCAGCGTCAACGCGGACAGCTGCGGGCGGCCGTCCGGCAACAGCACCACAGCGCCAGGCGTAAGCCCACCATGCACCAGACCGGCCGCGTGCACCGCCGCCAACCCCTCCGCCAGCTGCTGCCCCAGCACAGCCAGCTCAGCAGGCGAGCGGAGCTGCTCACGGACCTGCTCCGCCAGCGTCCCGGCGTCCGCAGTGCTGATCAGGTACGGATACCCGTCCGCCAGCCCCGACTCCAGCACCCGCGCAACCGCAGGATGATCAACCCCCTGCAGCACCTTCGCCTGCTTGCTGAACGTGGCTGCAGTACCAGCATCGACCCGCACCGGGTACACCAGCGCACTGGCAGCAGTACCTTGCCGCACGCACCGGTACACCCGGGGGATTCCGGACCGGACCAGCACCACGTCCGTACAGCCTGGGATGGCCGGGACGGAGTCAGGTCCTTTGTCTGTCACAACTCACATCTTCCCGCGCGAACAGGTCGTCCGCCGCGACACCGGCCGGTGCGGCCACAGTCTGGCCACATGCTGCAAGCACCGGTGCGGCACCGGCACGTCCTGGCACCGTGAGTTCCATGGCCACGTTGATGTTCCCGATCGGTCACTGCCTCGGGACGTACTACACCGACAGCGCGGACGACCACGTGCAGCAGGTCCGCCTCGGCGGCGAGATCGTCGAACTGTCGGACGAGGAGTTCACCGTCTGGTCGCTGGCCCACGGGCTGAGCGACGCCGGCCAGGCGGTCTGGGACCGTACGCGCATCATGACCCTGCTGACCAGCGACTTCCCGGTCGCAGTGATCGACAGCCTGCTGGCCAGGCATCTGCTGGCCGAGGTCGACCCGGACAACCCGACAACCTTCGCGGCCCGCCACCGGCTCCTGCCGTTGCAGCTCGGCCTCGGGAACACCACCGACGTCCCAGCCATGTTCAGATCGGGCACTACCGACCTGCCGCTCGCCGGTATGACCCGCGCGCTGTACGACCTGTGGTTGTGGGCTCACCTGTCTCCCAACCTGCTGACTGCCTGCAAGGAACACGAAGTCGACCTCACCGCCGTACTGACCATGCTGCACGCACTACTGACACCAAACGCGGCATGCCTCGACTTCGCCGCACCGGAGCAGCCATGACAGCCACAGTGTTCCCAGTCGGCCACGGCGCCGGTCCGCTCACTTCTGCTGAGCACATGGTCCGCGTAGGTCGTACAGCCGAGCAGCTGACCGAGTCCGAGTTCGGCGTCTGGGTACTGGCGCATCGCTGGTCCAATCTGCCTGACCTGCTGACTGAGTGCAGTGACGCGGACATCGAGGACGCGGAACGACATGTACACGCGTTGCTGGACCGCGGGGTACTAGTGACGGCCGATGACGCAATGACACTCGCGCAGCAGTACCGGCTGCTTCCACTGTTCATTGGGCTCGGCAACCGGCGCGGCGACCCGGACCGGTTCGCCATTGGCGTACCAGGGCTGGACCCGCTGGCTGTGGTGGACGCGACGGTGTACGAGCTGTGGCAGTGGGGTTGGGTCGCACCGTCGCTGTGGGCGCACTGCGAAGTACTGGCGACCATCGGCGCACAGAACGAGAGCGAACCGGCCGCACCGAACGCCCAGCTCGACATCGTCCTGGACGGCGTATCCACCCTGCTCTCGGAGTTCGTCGCTGTACTTGAACCAGTCTCATGACACCGCCGCGATCACGTCATCGAGCTGGAACGTCCGTAGCTCGCTGACGCTGGGCATGCCGCCCAATCGGCGCAGGCGCTGTGACTGAGCTTTGCGTACCCGGTCGAACAAGCGGCGGGCGTCGCGGGCGTTGCCGAAGTTCGCGGCCTGGGAAACCACCGCGAAATGCCGTTCCAGGATCGGTGCGGCGTCGTCGTCCAGGTCGTACTGCTGCGCGGCGACCATCCGCTGCACGATCAGTGTGAGCTCGTCCGGGGCGTAGTTCTCGAAGTCGATGGTCTTGGAGAACCTGGACGCCAGGCCCGGGTTGGCGTCCATGAACCGCACCATCTCGTCGCTGTAGCCCGCCACGATCACCGCTGCCTCGTCGCGATGGTCCTCCATCAGCTTCACCAGGGTGTCGATCGCCTCCTGGCCGAAGCTGTCGTTCTCCGCACCGGCCCGGGACAGCGCGTACGCCTCGTCGATGAACAGCACGCCACCGGTCGCGCTCTCGAACACCGTCGTGGTCTTCTCGGCGGTGTGACCAAGGAACTGACCGACCAGGTCCCGCCGGGCGACCTCGTTGAACTGGCCCTTCGGGAGTACACCGAGCGCCGCGAGTAGCTTGCCGTAGATGCGGGCGACCGTCGTCTTGCCAGTGCCAGGTGCACCGGCGAACACCAGGTGGTGACTCAGGCTACCGATTGGCAGTCCGGCTTTGCGGCGCCACTCGTTGACCTGTAGCTCGTCGATCAGGCTGCGTACCTCGTCCTTCACACTCGCCAGACCGACCATCGCGTCCAACTCCTTCAATAGCGACTCCACATCTGCCGCAGTGGGCTCGACGGCTTGTACTTCCACCTGTGGCGCTGCTGTCACGGACACCAGTTCCGGCTCGGCGACATCCAGTGCTGGTTCGGCGGTGTTCTCCCAGCGGCAGGACACCACTTCGCCGCGGCAGCGACGCCCGTACACAATGGCCGGTCCCGCAGTGTCGCGGACCAGCGTGTGGCGTAGTACAGCGGTGGAGTCGTACGCGATCAGTACGCCCGCTTCTGCCGTACCGGAGATCTCGCAGCTCTCCAGAGTCGGACGACCGTACTGGTACGCGTACACGCCTCGGCGTCCGCAATCGGTGAGCTGACAGTCGCGGAGTACTGCTGTCGCACCGAGACGGACGATGACACCGTCGGCTGACACGCCATTGACCTTCGTATGTTCGACCTGGGCGGTGCAGTCTTCCAGTACGAGGCCGTGCTCGCCGCCGTCTACCTGGCAGTGCGACACGGACAGCTCAGCCGGACCGGTTACGAGCAGCACTGGACCGAACCCAGCGGACAGAGCGCAGCGTTCGGCTCGCAGGGTGCCGCCGTCGAGCTGTACGGCCGGTGCGTCACCCGCACGGATGGTCAGCTCGCGGAGAGCTAGTCGGCCATTGGAGCAGCGCAGTGCAGGTACGGGTGCGGTGGTTGCGTCGATGACGACCTCACCGGCGTCAGCCACCAGTGTCAATGAACGGTCTGCGAGGTCGACGGTCTCGTAGTACGCCCCCGGTGCGATGGAGATGACTGCATCGACAGGAGCATCGAGTACGGCGGCGGTGATGCTCGGGTACGCGCCCGGACGACCTGGTGCGACCAGGAGAGTACGGCTCATCGCGGACCCACCCAGCCGCGCTCGGCCGCCTTCAGGCCGGCCTGGAACCTGCTCTGCGCGCCGAGCCGCGCCATCATCTCTGACACCATCCGCCGGACGGTCCGGACGGATACACCGAGCTGAGCGGCTGCCGAGGCGTCGGTGCCGCCGTCACCCAGTAGCGAGAGCACTTCGCGTTCGCGGACAGTCAGACCGGACGCGTCACCCAGACCGGCCGGCTGGCGGAGTGGAGTGGCGGTGTGCCAGACCCGCTCGAACAGCTCGGTCACTGCGCCAACTGCTGCGGCCAGTCGGAGGATGCTGACAGCTCCGCGACCAGTCCGGTCGGCCGGCAGCGCTACGGTCGCTGTGTCGACGATCATCGCGCAGAGCGGGACAGTGGTTGCCGTACGGACCTGTGCACCGTTGCGGGTCAGCTGCTGCAGCCGGCGGGAGAGCATCGGGTCCGTACGGGCCGCATCCGGTACGAGAATGCGGTAGCGAACCGGTGGGATGAGTGGACTGGTGCCGAGCTCACGGAGTCCGGCTATCGGGTCGGAGACGGCTGTAGTAGCCGGAGTGCTCACCAGCACCTCACCGGTTGCTGCTCGGAGCAGGCCCTCGATGGTGCGCTGGGCTGCGGCCGGGCTGGTCGCCCAGTCCACCGCGCCGTTGCTGTCGCCCAGTGGAGCGGGGTGCCGGCGGGCGTACTCACCGGCGATCTCGGCCGCGGCGACCCGGCTGCGTTCCAGGTCGCGGGTGACGCGAGCCAGGTCCGCCTCCCGCTCGGCGAGCAGTGCGGTGAGGCTGAGCCGTGGGTTGAGCGGGCGGACCACGTCAGCCGAGCTGCCGCGGGCGAGCAGGCCGAGGGCGGTCAGTTGCTCGATCAGCTGGCGGGTGGAGACGTCGTCCAGGCCGAGCCGTTCGCCCAGCTCGGCGGCGGTCCAGGAGGGGCGCTCGAGCACTACCAGGTACATCCGCTCGGCGGTCGGGTCGACGCCGAGATGTGCGAGCCGCAGTCCGGTGGTGCGGGCCTGCGGGGCTGCTTGAACAGCCGCTTGTACGGCGCGGGGGTAGCGCGCCGCACGGGGGTACGAAGGGCCTTCGGCGGGCTCTGAGTGGTACACGGGACACCTCGCTCGATTCGGTGAGTCGATGGACTCGGTGTGAACACGAGAACCATCGCGAACCGTCATCCAGCGGGCGTCTTGCGGCGGTCCACCCCCGATACAGCCGATACAGCGCCTGTCCAGTGGGCGTGATTGCCGCCTGATACAGCGGCCGTCCAGCGGGAGTTTGCGCTGGTACAGCGGTTGTTCAGGAACGCCTGGAGCAGCGGGTGGTCAGGGCAGGGCGGCGGTGTAGGCGGTGCGGTGGCGGGCGGTCTGGCGGGTTGCGGCTGGGGATTGTGGGGCGGTGGCTTGGGCCAGTACCAGGGCGTGGTTCAGGTTGGTGGCGGTTGTCACGGTGACTGCTCCGGGCTGGTGGAGGGCCAGGTGGGCGGGCAGCGCGTACATGCGGTAGCGGGTGTTGGTTTGGTCCAGGACCAGCGCGTCCCATTCCTCGGTTACGTGCTTGGGGGTGAGGGTGGTGAGGAGGTTGGATAGCTCGTCCGGTGTGAGTGGCTCGGCTCGGAGGCCGCGGCGGTGGAGGCGTTTGGTGAGGCGGCGGATGGTGTTGGTGAGCAGTAGCTCCAGGTCGGTGTCTTGGGGCCGCTCCTGGGAGCGCACTGCGGTGACTCCGATCCAGACGCGGCCGGGGCGGCGGATCAGCTTCAGGTGGAGTGCTGGGTGTTTCGGGTGGGGTTGTTCGTCCAGCAGGTCTGCGGGGGTCACGTCGGTGGGGAGGTCGCTTTCCAGCAGGACGGTGATGCCGTTTGACCGGACGATCGTGCCTAGGTCGTTGGTTGCCAGGGTGAGGTGGCCGCGTACGCCTTCCAGCGGGGTGAAGCTGGTGCCGCGGATCAGGTAGCTGATTGCCAGGTGGACCCAGGTGTACGTCCAGGCCCCGTTCCACCAGGTTGCTGTTGTTGCAGCCACTACTAGTGCGAGTAGTCCAGCTACTACCTCGAACACCCAGCTGTGTCCCGCTGAGGCAGCTAGCAGTCCAATCACAAGCTGCCAGCAAACCGCCTGTCCCACGCCTACCCGGGGCCGGTGGCTGGTGCTGGGGGTGGACGCTCCGACCGGTGTAGCTGCGGTGGTGGTTGCTGGGTGGGGTACGGGCCGCGGTGTGCCGACGGGCGCGGACCTGGTCGCGGCGGCTGATGCTGCTGCGGTCGAAGCGGGGGTATACGTGGCGGTCGCTCCGGTGGAGTAGCCGGGCGCCGGCGCGGTGGTGCGTGCGGGGGATGGTGTCGCGTACGTGGCAGGTGCTGTGGTGGAGGTGGGTACTGCGCTGACGGGGTGAGGTGCCGGCGTCGGGCGTGGTGCGTACGTGGGTGGCGCGGGGTGTGGGGCGTGGACTGGTGAGGCTGGGCGTGCGGTGGTGGTTGATGGCGCCGGGGTGTTCGGTGTCGGTGCAGGTCTGGAAGTCGGAGGCCAAGCGGTCTTAGGAAGACAACTCACAAGACCAACTCCTT
>NZ_BAAAPH010000041.1:0-33485 GCF_039531045.1 Kribbella hippodromi
CGCCTCGGTCGCAGTCCCACCGCGCCAGCTTCCGTCTGAGGGGCCAGCCCCTGAGACGGTGAGGGCTGTGTCGGGGGTGGGGCGGGTGGATGTCAGAGGGAGTTGGCGGTCCAGGTGTCGCAGGAGGTCAGGTCGCCGGAGTTCATGCCGTTGGTGAACCAGCGCATGCGTTGGGCGGCGGTGCCGTGGCTGAAGGATTCGGGGGTTACTTGGCCCTGGGTTTTTTGCTGGATTCGGTCGTCGCCGACGGAGGCGGCGGCGTCCAGGCCTCGGGCGATGTCGTCTTGGGTCAGCTCCGTGATCAGGGGCTTGCCGTTTTTGCCGGGGACGGTGGTGGCGTAGTGGGTCCAGACGCCGGCCAGGCAGTCGGCCTGGAGTTCGGAGCGTACTGAGTCCGAGGTCGGGCCGTTGCGTGTCTTGATCCGGTTCAGGATGCCGTACAGGTTCTGGACGTGATGGCCGTACTCGTGCGCGATCACGTACGCCTCCGCGAACTCGCCGCCGCGCGCGCCGAGGTCCGTTTGCAAGGTCTGGAAGAACCCGAGGTCCAGGTACACGCGCATGTCCGGCGGGCAGTAGAACGGACCGACCGCACTGGTCGCCGGACCGCAGCCGGTGTTCACCGAGCCGCTGAAGACGCGCATCGGGGCCGGGGTGTACTTCTTCCCGCGCCGGGGGAGCTCCTGCGCCCAGAAGGTCTGGATCGAGTTCTGGTAGAAGACGAACCGGCAGTTCGAGTTCGACTGCAGGTCGGTGCCCTTTTTGCAGGAGTTGAGGTTGCCGGCGGCGGTGTTTTGTACGGCCGGCTGGTCGTTGCCGCCTCCGCCGGGCAGGCCGCCGGTGAGGAGCAGGATGACGACCAGCAGGATGATGCCGCCGATGCCGCCGCCGACCGGGATCATGCCGCCGGGCAGACCCCCGCCGCGGCCACTGCCGCCACTGCCGCGGGTGTCCTCGATACCGCTGGTGTCGAGATCCGCATCCGGGTTGAATTTCACGGCACATACACTAGTCCTGAGCGCGGGGGATTCCGGCGTGCCGTGACCTCCGGTGACGCCGAAATGACACCCCGTGACCAGCAATCCGTCAGTCAGTAGCCCAGCGTAAGGACGCCCCCGCACCCCGATGATCACTGTTTCCAATCTCGAGGTTCGCGTCGGTGCCCGTCAGCTGCTCGCGCCCGCGTCGTTCCGGGTCGGTCCCGGCGACAAGGTCGGGCTGGTCGGCCGGAACGGTGCCGGCAAGACCACGCTGACCAAGATCCTGGCCGGCGAGGGCCTGGCCGCCGACGGCTCGGTGACCCGTTCGGGCGAGATCGGCTACCTGCCCCAGGATCCGCGTACGGGTGACCTGGAGGTGCTTGCCCGCGACCGCATCCTCTCCGCCCGGGGCCTGGACGACGTCGTACGCCGCCTCCGCAGCGCCGAGAAGTCGATGGGCAGCACGGACGAGAAGACCCGCGCGAAGGGCATGCGCCGGTACGAGCGGGCCGAGGCCGACCTGCACGCCGCCGGTGGGTACGCGGCCGAGTCCGAAGCCGCCCGGATCGCTGCGAACCTGGGTCTCCCGGATCGCGTACTCGGTCAGCCGCTGGCGACCTTGTCCGGCGGTCAGCGCCGACGTGTCGAGCTGGCCCGCATCCTGTTCGCGCAGGCCGAGACGCTGCTCCTGGACGAGCCGACGAACCACCTGGACGCGGACTCGATCGTCTGGCTGCGCGACTTCCTCAAGTCGTACCCGGGTGGCGTGATCATGATCAGCCACGACGTGAACCTGCTCGAAGCGACCGTCACCCGCGTGTTCCACCTGGACGCGAACCGGGCCGAGATCGACATCTACAACGTGGGCTGGAAGGCGTACCTGAGCCAGCGCGAGACCGACGAGCGGCGCCGCAAGCGCGAGCGGGCGAACGCGGAGAAGAAGGCCACCCAGCTGGTCGACCAGGCGAACAAGATGCGCGCCAAGGCGACCAAGGCGACCGCCGCGCAGCAGATGCTCCGCCGCGCCGAGCAGCTGATGTCGTCGCTGGACGAGGTGCGCGCGCAGGACCGGGTCGCGAAGATCTCGTTCCCGACCCCGGCGCCGTGCGGGAAGACGCCGCTGATGGCGCGCGAGCTGTCCAAGTCATACGGGTCGCTGGAGATCTTCACCGACGTCGACCTGGCGATCGACAAGGGCTCGCGCGTGGTCGTACTCGGGCTGAACGGTGCCGGTAAGACGACCCTGCTCCGGATCCTCGGCGGTATCGAGAAGGCCGATACCGGGCAGGTGCTCGACGGTCACGGCCTCAAACTCGGGTACTACGCGCAGGAGCACGAAACGCTCGACGTCAACCGGACCGTACTGGAGAACATGAAGTCCGCCGCCCCGGATCTGAACGAGACGCAGGCCCGCAGCGTGCTCGGATCGTTCCTGTTCACCGGCGACGACGCGGACAAGCCCGCCCGGGTCCTGTCCGGCGGCGAGAAGACCCGGCTGGCCCTGGCGACTCTGGTCGTGTCCGCGGCGAACGTCCTGCTGCTCGACGAGCCGACCAACAACCTGGACCCGGCGTCCCGCGCCGAGGTGCTGAACGCGATCCGCTCGTACACCGGCGCGATCGTCCTGGTCACCCACGACGAGGGCGCCGTCGAGGCGCTCGAGCCGGAGCGGGTCGTGCTGCTCCCGGACGGCGTCGAGGACCTGTGGACGAACGACTACGCCGACCTGGTCTCGCTTGCCTGATTACTTCCCAGTAATATCCGCCGTATGACGGATCTCGGACTGCGGTTCACGGTGGACGGCCCGGTGGCGCGTGTGGTGCTGGACCGGCCGGAGGTACGCAACGCGCAGACGCCGGCGATGTGGAGCGCCTTGGCGGAGTTCGGTACGGCGCTGCCGGCCGAGGTCCGCGTGGTGATCGTGTCGGGGGAGGGGCCGTCGTTCTCGGCCGGGCTCGACCGGCGCCTGATCATGGGGGAGAACGATCTGGGCCAGGAGCCGCTGCTGACCCTCGGCGCCAAGCCGACGGACGAGGTACTCGAGCTGATCGCGACCTTCCAGTCCGGGTTCTCCTGGCTGCGGCGGCCGGAGATCGTCAGCATCGCGGCGGTGCAGGGGCACGCGGTCGGCGCCGGTTTCCAGCTCGCGCTGGCCTGCGACCTGCGGGTCGTCACCCCGGACGCGCGGTTCAGCATGCGCGAGCCCGCGCTCGGCCTGGTCCCCGACCTCGGCGGTACGAAACCACTCGTCGAGCTGATCGGCTACTCCCGGGCACTGGAGATTTGTACGACCTCGCGCTGGGTCGAGGCGGCCGAAGCGAAGGAACTCGGTCTCGCCAACATCGTCGTACCGGCCGATGAGCTGGACGCGACCGTGAAGGATCTGTCGGATGCACTGCTCGGCCCCTTGCCGGGTGCGATCCGCGAAACCAAGGCACTACTCCTCGGTGCCGCGGACCGCACCTACCAAGACCAGCTGAGGGCCGAACGCGAGGCCCAGGAGCGCCGTCTGAAAGAACTCCTGGCCGCGCTGAACGGCTAGGACCGCGCCCAGCGGCTACGAGCGCGCGACCTCGGCCGCGTACGGTGCGAGTCGCGGGAGGTAGTGATCCCACCCGGCGGTGTGATTGACCAGCGTTTGGTCTGCCTTGCCGGCCTCGTCGTACCCGGTCTCGGCGAACCGCACCACCGTCCCGCCCTCGACCGGCATCAACTCGAAGCTGACCAGCAGCGAGTTGGCCGCGGTGGGGACGTCACCGGTGTAGCTCCAGCGGTACGAGAAGCGGCGCGGTGGATCGGCGTCGACGATGGTCAGCGGCTCGACCTTGTCGCCGTCGTCCCGCCGGAAGACGACGACCCCGCTCGCCCCAGGGACTGCTTCGAACTCGGCCCGATCCGGACCCCACCGCTGCAGATGATGGGGTGCGCTGATCACCTGATAGACCACCTCCGGACCGGCGTCGACCTGGATCTCCCGCTGGATGCTTCGGCTCAAATGCTCGCCCTTTCGGATCAGTGCCAGTTGCTGACCTGTACGTCGTTCGGCGCGGGTTCGCCCTTGCCGGTTTCGACGTACTGCTTGAGGCTCATCAAGAACGTGGCCCACTTGGTGCTGCAGTGGTACATGAACTCGACCTGCTCGCGCCAGCCTTCCTGCTTGAACAGGATGATGGTGTACTCGTTCACCTGGGAGAGCTCGAAGCTGACGTGCGTACCGATCCACTCCGGCGGACCGGCGACGACCTCCCAGCGAACCAGCTCGCCGGGGGTCTTCTCCAGGACCTTCATGTCGAACCCCTCGCCGCCCGCGGTGGCGAAGCGGAAGGCGATCACGCCGTCGACATCGCCGGTGGTGTCCTCGGTCCACCAGCCGGCCAGGCCGTCGATCGTGGTCAGTGCGTCGTACACGTCCTTCGGGGACGCGATGATGCCGACTCGGTGCAGGATGTTGCTCATGGAACGTGCCTCTCGATTCAGGGTTGTCGATCGCGCTCGATCGCCTCGGCGATCCGCTTGATCCGGTTCAGTCGCCGGTCCCACGCCGACGTGACGTCGGCCAGCTGACTGATGGCGTGGGCGAGGCGGTCCTCGTCCACGGTGTAGCGGCGTTCGCGCCCGGCCGGGCTGGAGTGCACCAGCCCGGCCCGGTCGAGGACGCCGAGGTGTTTGGCGACGGCCTGCCGGGTGACGGGCAGCCGCTCGCTGAGCCCGGTCGCGGTGCCGCCGCCGTCGGCCAGCAGCAGGTCGAGCATCCGCCGTCTGGTCGGGTCGCCGATCGCCGACCAGAGCTCGTCGTCGATCACGGCCTTTGCGCCAGCTTTGCCGCGTACGGCGAGATCCGGGGCAGGAAGTAGTCCCAGCCGCTGGTGTGGTCCGCGAGCTCCTCGTCGGACTTGTTCGCCACGTCGTACCCGGTCTCGGCGAACCGGAGCAGCGTGCCGCCGCCGGCCGGGATCAGGTCGAACGTGACCAGCAGCGAGTTGTCCTCGGCCGCGGCGGGCTCGCCGGCGTACGACCAGCGGAAGGCGAAGCGCCGCGGCGGATCGGCCTCGACGACGGTCACCGGCTGGATGATGTCGCCCTCCGGCCGCCGGAAGGTGACCGAGCCGGTGGCGCCCGGCTCGGCCACGAGCTCGGCTTCCTCCGGCCACCACTCCTGCAGGTGCTCCGGCGAGCTGATCACCTCGTACACCACCTCAGGGCTGGCCTGTACCTGGATCTCCCGCTCGATGCTCCTGCTCATGCCCCTCGTCCTTTCGCAACCTTTGGTTGCATGTAACTTTAGACCAGGCCCGCCAAACGCGCAACCATCGGTTGCGGGAAGCAGGATCGGCCGCCGGGTGTTGGCACCAGGCAGGAGTGAGAGGGGGCCGGATGTCCGGACCGATGATGGGTGGCGGGATGCCCGGGTGGCGGCGGCAGGATGCGTCGGTCGTCAACCGGAAGCTTGCCAAGGGCACGCTGCGGCGGATCTTCCAGTTCGCGCGGCCGTTCCGGGTGCAGATCTCGCTGTTCCTGGTACTGGTGGTCGGCTCGGCGTTCCTGGTGATCGCGTCGCCGCTGCTGTTCAAGAAGATCGTCGACGACGGGATCGCCAAGGGGAACGCGGGTCTGGTCACCGCGCTGGCCTTGGTGGTCGCGTTGCTCGCGGTGGTCGAGGCGTTGCTCGGGCTGGTTCAGCGCTGGTTCTCGGCGCGGATCGGCGAAGGGCTGATCTTCGACCTGCGCACGAAGGTGTTCGCGCACGTGCAGCGGATGCCGGTCGCGTTCTTCACCCGTACCCAGACCGGCGCCCTGGTGTCGCGGCTGAACAACGATGTGATCGGCGCGCAGCAGGCGTTCACCACCACGCTGTCCGGAGTGGTCTCGAACATCATCAGCCTGATCCTGGTCGTCGGCGCGATGCTGGCGCTGAGCTGGCAGCTGACCGTGGTGGCGATCCTGATGCTGCCGATCTTCCTGATCCCGGCCCGGGTCCTCGGCCGCCGGCTGGCCGCGATGACCCGCGAGCAGATGAACCTGAACGCGGAGATGTCGACCGCGATGACCGAGCGGTTCAGCGTCGGCGGCGCGCTGCTGGTCACGCTGTTCGGCCACCCCGCGCTGGAGAACCGCGACTTCGGCGAGCGCGCCGGGCGGGTCCGCGACCTGGGCATCCGGATCGCGATGCTCGGCCGGGTGTTCTTCACCGCGCTGACGCTGGTCGCCGCGCTCGCGACCGCGTTGGTGTACGGCGTCGGCGGCAACCTGGCCGTACGCCAAACCCTGACGGTCGGCACGTTGCTCGCCCTGGTCGCCTTGCTCGGCCGCTTGTACGGTCCGCTGACCGCCCTGTCGAACGTGCGCGTCGACGTGATGACCGCGCTGGTGTCGTTCGAGCGCGTCTTCGAGGTGCTCGATCTGGAGCCGATGATCAAGAACGCCCCGGACGCGCGCGAGCTGCCGGCGGACGGGGCGAGCGTCGAGTTCGATCACGTCGCGTTCGCGTACCCGACTGCCGATCAAGTGTCACTGGCCAGCCTGGAATCGGTCGCCGTACTGGACAAACGCGTGTCCGCGCAGGTGCTCGAGGATGTCAGTTTCGTGGTCGAGCCCGGGCAGATGGTCGCGCTGGTCGGCCCGTCCGGCGCCGGCAAGACCACCATCACCAACCTGGTCGCCCGGTTGTACGACGTGACCGGGGGAGCGGTGCGAGTCGCCGGCCAGGACGTACGCGACGTGACACTGCAATCGCTGCACGACACGATCGGGTACGTGACGCAGGACGCGCACATGTTCCACGACACGATCCGCGCCAACCTCCGGTACGCCAAACCGGATGCGAGCGACGACGAGATGTTCGCCGCGCTGGACGCGGCGCAGATCCGGGACCTGGTCGTCGCGTTGCCGGATGGGCTCGACACGGTGGTCGGCGACCGCGGTCACCGGCTGTCCGGTGGCGAACGGCAACGACTCGCGATCGCCCGGTTGTTGCTCAAGGCACCGAAGATCGTGGTGCTGGACGAGGCGACCGCGCACCTGGACTCCGAGTCCGAAGTCGCCGTTCAGCACGCGCTGGACCGTGCGCTGGAAGGGCGTACGTCACTGGTCATCGCGCACCGGCTGTCGACGGTACGGGACGCGGACCTGATCCTGGTCGTTGACCACGGCAACATCGTCGAGCGTGGTACGCATGAGCAACTGCTGGCGGCCGGCGGCGAGTACGCCGATCTGTACCACACGCAGTTCAGCGAGAGCGGCTCCGCGGCTGGGGTCTAGCCCGCGGCGGCTTCCTGCGGGTCGTGCTCCAGCAAGTGCAGCACGGGTACGCCGAGGTGCCGGCGGGCCGAGTTGGTCCAGTCCAGATGGAAGAACTCCGCCACGATGTGCGGCCTGGTCAGGATGATGACCTCCTGGCCGCGGGAGGCCTGGACGGTCGCCACCAGGGCGTCGATCGGCCGGTCGTGCGAGATCCCGCCCTCGGCCTGGTACCCGAGGTCGCGGAGCCGCTGCACGCTCCGGCCGCTGCAGCCCTTGGCTTCGCTGTCGATCGCCTTCTGGGCCTCGGCGAGATCCTCGCGCTGACCGGCCAGCCCGGGCCCGTACAGATCCGCGGTGCCGAGCGCGCTGATCGAGGCCTCGACCCCGGCTTCGGCGTTGTGACAGGGCACGAGCACGTGGTACAGGACCGGCTCGGGCATGTCCTGATGGAGTTCGACGACGCGCTTGGCGTCCGGCTCGGAAAGTTCCTGCTCGACGAGCAGTACGACGTCGTACATCGGCGCCACCTCCGGTTCGGTAGTGCCTCCATAGTGCCCCCGGAGACGGCCGAAGTAATCATCTGGATCGTTCTAGACGGCGGTGTCCATAAGTACGCAATGCTCTGAGCAGGTCGACCTCGCGGAAGGCGGGCCAGTACAGGTCGCAGAACTCGATGTCCGAGCCGGTTGCCTGCCAGAGCAGGAAGTCCGACATCCGGAGCTCGCCGCTGGTCCGGATCACCAGGTCCGGATCGGGCAGCCCAGGGACGTACAGGTTGCTGCTGATGTCCTGCTCGGAGAGCGAGTCGGCGACGTCGTCCAGCGAGCGCCCGGCCGCGGCCGCGTCGTCGAGCACCGAGCGGACCGCATCCAGCACCTCGAGCCGGCCGGAGTAACCGATCGCCAGCGTCAGGTCACCGGCGGTCCGGTCGCGGCTCAGCTCGACCGCATCCTTCAGCGCGGCTGCTGTTGTGTCCGGCAACAAATCCAGCCGGCCCGCGACGTGCAGCCGCCAGCGGTGGTCACGCCGGACATGCGCGGCCAGCACGCTCTCGGTCAGCTCCATCAGATAGCCGACCTCGGCCGAGTCGCGTTTGCGCATGTTGTCGGCGGACGCGACCCACGCGGTCACACAGGTGATGCCGGCATCCGCACACCAGTGCAGGAACTGCTCCAGGTGATTCGCACCGAAACGATGCCCGATCCGGACGTCGTCGTACCCCGCGCCGCGGGCCCAGCGCCGGTTGCCGTCCATCACGATCGCGACATGCCGGGGGACCGGCAGGCCGCGGAGCTGGCGGCGCAGGCGGCGGGTGTACAGCCCGTACAGCATCAGCGGCGGGCGCTGGAGAGCACGTCGGCCAGGTCGAACTTCACCGGTTCCTCCAGTTGCTCGTAGGTGCAGGACTCAGGCGTGCGGTCCGGGCGCCAGCGTACGAACTGCGCGGTGTGCCGGAACCGGATGCCTTCCATGTGGTCGTACCGCACTTCGACGACCCGCTCCGGACGCAACGGTACGAACGACAGGTCCTTGCCCGCCTGCCAGCGACTGCCTTCGGCGTTGCGCGGCGTACGCACGCCCTCCTCCTGCTTCGCCCACGCCCATGGGTGTTCGTCGAACGTGGTGACGAGCGACTGCAGCTCCGTGAACAGCTCCTTGCGCCGCTCCATCGGGAACGCGCCGATCACGCCGACGCTGGCGAGGGTGCCGTCGGCGTTGTACAGCCCGAGCAGCAAGGAGCCGATCCGGTCCGGGCCGCTCTTGTGCAGGCGGTACCCGGCGACGACGCAGTCGGCCGTACGCTCCGGCTTGACCTTGAACATCACCCGTTTGTCCGGTTGATACGGACCGTCCAGGGGTTTGGCGATCAGTCCGTCCAGGCCGGCGCCCTCGAACTGCTCGAACCATTGCTCCGCGACCTCGGGATCGGCGGTCGCGGGCGTGACGTGGATCGGTTCCTTCGCGCCGGCGAGGGCATCCAGCAGGGCCGTACGCCGCTCCGCGAACGGGCGCTCGGTGAAGTCCTCGTCGCCGAGCGCGAGCAGGTCGAACGCGACGAACCGCGCCGGGGTCTTCTCGGACAGCATGTTCACGCGGCTCGCGGCCGGGTGGATGCGCTGCTGCAGCAGCTCGAAGTCGAGCCGATCACCGGACGCGCCGATCAGCACGATCTCGCCGTCGATCGCGCAGCGGTCCGGCAGGTTCGCCTTCACCGCCTCGACCAGCTCCGGAAAGTACCGCGTCATCGGCTTCTCGTTCCGGCTACCGATCTCCACCTCGTCGCCATCGCGAAAGATGATCGACCGGAACCCGTCCCACTTCGGCTCATAGGACAGGTCACCACGCGGAATCCCCTTCACCGGCTTGGCAAGCATCGGTTTCACCGGGGGCATCACAGGCAGTCGCATCCCGCCATTCTGTCCCACACCACCGACACCCACCAGAACCCTCACTTCCCGTCCGCGCGCCGCCAGCCGTGCTGTGCTGGACAGTGATCCGGCGGGGAGGACAACGCGGTAGATGCCGCGCACGTGCCGTCAGCGCACTGCGCTGGCCGGTGAACCGGCGGGACATGGGCAACGCGGTACGTGCCGTGCACGTGCCTGTCGGCGTGCTGTGCTGAACAGTGAACCGGCGGACACGGACAATGCGGCACTTGCTGTATGCGTGCCGTGAGCGCGCTGTGCTGGACGGTGAACCGGCAGGGCATGGACGGTGCGGTGGTTGCTGTGCGCGTGCCGTCGGCATCCTGTGCTGGACGGTGATCCGGCGGGGTACGGACGATGCGGTGCTTGCTGTGCGCGTGCCGTGAGCGTGCTGTGCTGGACAGTGATCCGGCGGGGCGCGGGCAATGCGGTACTTGCTGTGCGCGTGCCGTCAGCGCGCTGTGCTGAACAGTGAACCGGCGGGGCACGGGCAGTGCGGTGCTTGCTGTGCGCGCGACTTGCTGTACGCCTGCCGTCGCCGTGCTGTGCTGGACGGTGAACCGGCAGACACGGGCAATGCGGTGCTTGCCGTGCGCGTGCCTGTCAGCATGCTGTGCTGGACGGTGAGCCGGCGGGGTACGGACGATGCTGTGGTTGCTGTGCGCGTGCCGTGAGCGTGCTGTGCTGGACAGTGAACCGGCGGGGCGCGGGCAATGCGGTACTTGCTGTGCGCGCGACGTGCTGTACGCGTGCTGTCAGCGTGTTGTGCTGGCCGGTGATCCGGCGGGGTACGGACGATGCGGTGGTTGCCGTGCGCGTACTGTGCGCGTACTGTGCTGGCCGGTGATCCGGCGGGGCACGGGCAATGCGGTGGTTGCTGTGCGCGTGACTTGCTGTACGCCTGCCGTCGGCGTGCTGTGCTGGACGGTGAACCGGCGGGGTACGGACAACGCGGTACTTGCTGTGTGCGTGCCGTGAGCGTGCTGTGCTGGACAGTGAACCGGCGGGGCACGGAGAATGCGGTATGAGCTCGGTACCGGTGGAAACGCGTCCGTCGGACGCCGAACGGGATCGCGCCCTCGCCGTCCTCCGCGACGGCGCCGGCTCCGGCCGGTTGTCGCACGACACCTTCATCCGCCGGATGAACTTCGTCCTCAACGCCCAAAGCCAAGGCGAACTCGCCGACGCCATCCGCGACCTCCCGCGTCAAGAGTCCCGCGTCTCCACCTGGCTGCGTACTTTCCGCGCCCGCCTCCCGCGCCTGACCGTCAGCTCCAACCCGCCCCAAACCACCACCACCACAGTCGCCCCGCTCGCTCCACGAAGTACGCGAGACCCACAAGGCGTGCTGGACCCGCGAAGCGCGGCGCACGTGAGGTGGGGCGCGCTGCACGTCCCACCGGGTGCGGTCGGTCAGGTTCCACCGGGTGATGAGGTGGATTTGCCGGCTGGTGCCTCGCGGGCCGGCTCCTCGGTTGTGTATCGGTCGCGGTCGGCGTGGCAGCGGTTTCGGTTGCCACGATTGCCACGGTTGCAGTTGTTGCGGCCTGCGGTGGATGTGCCGCCGCCGGCGCTTGCTCTTCCGGGGCCGGGGTCTCCGACGGTGCGGATCGGGCGTGGTGCCGGGGCGACGTTGCGGATGGCTGATATTTCTGTTTCTCGGTTCCACGCTGAGCTGCGGCATACCGGCGAGGGCTGGGTGGTCCGCGACCTCGGCTCCATGAATGGCACCGAGGTCAACGGTCTCCGCATCACCACCCCGACGCGAGTCCGCCCAGGCGATCACATCAGCTTCGGCGCCGTCGAGTACGTCCTCACCTGGACCGACCGGCCAAGTACCTGAGTCTGGACCGACCAAATACGGCTCTTGTGATTGATGTGTTGGCCAGTTGCGGCCGCGAGGGGTGGCCCTGCGGGGTGGCATTTGTGTGATCGCCACGCCGCCCCGAACCGGTTTGGGGCGTGGACTATGAACGCGGTCCAGTCTTCCGGCAGAGCTTGAACACTCCCTGGAGAGTGCGAACACCTGCTCAGCTGTCCACGGCCCCCGCCAAGTGTTCACGGTCCGGCAGGTGTTCACGGTCCGGAGGGTGTTCACGATCGGCCGTTTGCGCACCGACCTGTCACCGCGACCGTCACCGACCGCGCTCGCAGCCGACAATCAGCAGCTCGACTGGTAGTGCACCCCCGAGACGCCGTACACCCCGACCTCTTCACGCTCCAGGGCACTACCCACCCAACCCACACATCCTGTCCACCTGCGCACCACCCCGCCCCACAACCTCAGCCACCTAT
Source organism: Kribbella hippodromi (assembly GCF_039531045.1). Taxonomy (NCBI): domain Bacteria; kingdom Bacillati; phylum Actinomycetota; class Actinomycetes; order Propionibacteriales; family Kribbellaceae; genus Kribbella; species Kribbella hippodromi. Next base: position 11,942 of record NZ_BAAAPH010000041.1, read on the forward strand.
CCCGCCCAACACCGAGCCCACAACACGAGACTGCACGCCCACTGCACGCCTACTGCACGCCACTGCGCTGTCGGTGGAGCCTTTTCCGCACTGGGCGGGAGCCTTTCTGGCGCTATTCCAGGAAGAGGCTCCACCAACACCCGGCCCCCACGTGACCCATACATCAGTCGCAAGAGTCCCAAATGCTCGCCTCACTTGGACCCGGCCAACCAAGTACTTGACTTCAGTACCCAGGTACGCACTTACGGTCGATCCATGAGCGAAACCTGGGCGCCGGCGGCCTGCACACTTCCTACCGTGGAGCGTCCGGTTCGAGTCGCCGAGTTTGAGCAGTTCTTCGCGGACAACCTGCGCGCCGTCCGCCGGGTCGACGCGCAAACCCTCGACCTGACGCTCAGCCTGAGTGCCAGCGAGCAGGCCAAGGATCTGACCGACCGCGAATCCGAGTGCTGCTCCTTCTTCACCTTCACCCTCACAAAAAGCGCGAAGGACCTGCAGCTGAGAATCACCGTCCCGCCGGCCCACACCTCCGTACTCGACGGCCTAACTCAGGGGATCAGTACGACCTTGCCAACCGCCGCGCGGGTCTCCAACGCCCGGTGAGCGGCGGCCGCCTCGGCGAGTGGGAAAGGTGTGGTCAGCGCCTTCCACCGACCGGCCACGGTCTCGTCGACAGCCTCACGCTCCAACGACCGCAGCTGCCGCGCCATCTTCGCCCCAAGGGTCCAACTCACACTCAACCCGCGCGCGATCAGGTCGTCCTGCGTGAACTGGATCGGCCCGCCACCCGACGCACCGAACAGCAACGCCCGCCCACCATGCCCGAGCAACTCGAACGCGCGCTGCCCGTTCTCACCACCAACCCCGTCGAGCAGCAACGTCACTTCACGATCACCAAGCTCGCCCTTCAGCACCTGAACCCAGTCCGGATCGCGGTAGTCGATCGCGTACTGCGCACCGAGCGACCGCACGATCTCCACCTTCGCCGGGCCACCCGCCAGCCCGATCGCCACGGCGCCGGCGTTCCGCGCGGACTGGATCGCATAGCTCCCGATCCCACCGGCCGCGGACGTGACGATGACCACGTCGTCCGCGGTCAAGTTCGCCTCCCGCAAGATCCCGGCTGTCGTACGCCCGGTCCCGATCGCGGCGACGGCATCGGCGGCGTCGACATGGCCGGGCAGTTCGTACAGTGACTCGGCTTTCGCCACCGCGCGTTTGGCGTACCCGCCAGGCACCATCCCGAGATGCACCACCACCCGCTTGCCGATCCAGGCCGAGTCCACGTCCGGGCCGACCGCGCTGACCCGGCCCGCGACCTCGCGCCCCGGAATCGTCGGCAACTCGGGTACGGGGAACGGGCTGTCCTGCACCGGGCCCGTCCGGATCATCGTGTCGACCAGGTGTACGCCGGCCGCCTCCACCTCGACGAGCACCATCCCGGCACCGGGAATCGGGTCCGGTACGTCTTCGTAGATCAGGTTCTCCGCCGGGCCGAATTCGTGCAGTCTGATTGCTTTCACGGCCAGAACACTAGGACCTCACCCATTCTTGAGGTCAAGCGTCATTTAGGGTGATCACATGGTGATCCGGTTGAGCGAACGATGGCCGGAGGTCGGACCAGATCGGTTGTTGTCGGAGTGCGTCCCACCGCCACGATTCGCCGACGTACGCTTCGCCACCTACCTCCCGGACCCGGACGAGCCGTCGCAAACCGCGGCGCTGGAAGCCCTCACCGACCGCGCCACCAAACTCGCGGCGCCCCGACGCGCACCGACCCTCTGGTCCCGCCTGCGCACCTCCCGGCCAGATCCCGGCAAGCCAGGCATCTACCTCGACGGCGGCTTCGGCGTCGGCAAGACGCACCTGCTCGCGTCGCTGTGGCACGAGTCGTCCGGCCCGAAGATGTACTGCACATTCGTCGAGCTCACCAACCTGGTCGGCGCACTCGGTTTGCGTACGGCGGTCGATGCCCTGTCCTCGTACCGCCTGATCTGCATCGACGAGTTCGAGCTGGACGATCCCGGCGACACGATGCTGATCTCGCGCCTGCTCGGCCAGCTGGTCGCGGCCGGCGTCGAGCTCGCCGCGACCTCGAACACGCTGCCCGACAAGCTGGGGGAGGGCCGCTTCCAAGCGATCGACTTCCTCCGCGAGATCCAGGGCCTCGCGGCGCATTTCGACGTACGCCGCGTGGACGGACCCGACTATCGCCATCGCGGACTGCCCGTCGCGCCGGACCCCTGGCCGGACGAGAAGGTCGAGCGTACGGCGGCCGACCGCCCGTACGCGTCCTGTGATCACTTCGTCGACCTGCACCGTCATCTCGCCGAGCTGCACCCGAGCAAGTACGGCGCGCTGCTCGACGGTGTCGAAACCGTCGGTATCACGGACATCCGTCCACTCTCCGACGAGAACGTGGCGCTGCGGATGGTCGTACTGGCGGACCGCATGTACGACCGCAACCTCCCGTTGATCGCCGGTGGCGTACCGCTGGACCAGCTGTTCTCCGCGGACATGCTGAAAGGCGGGTACCGGAAGAAGTACTTGCGCGCGCTGTCTCGCTTGATCGCACTCGCCCGCGCGTCCTGACTTCCGTGGAACTCGGCCGCGGATGAGGCACGATGTGGAGATGGCGAAGAAGAAGGCGAAGCCCGCGGGCCTCCGGGAGCAGCTGCGCGTACCGCTCGGCGAGATCGACCTGACGAAGTACGACACCCGCTCGACGGCCGGGTTCGACGGCACCAAGGACGACGGCAAGGTGGCGCTGGGGGACCTCGGCGCCGAGGTGTCGGACTGGCAGGAGCGCTTGTTCGCCGAGGGCCGCAGCGGTGGTCAGCGGAGCATTCTGCTGGTGCTGCAGGGGATGGACACGTCCGGCAAGGGCGGTGTGATCCGGCACGGCGCGGGCCTGATGGACCCGCAGGGCCTGAAGATCACCTCGTTCAAGGCGCCGACGCCGGCGGAGAAGCGGCGCGGGTTCCTGTGGCGCATTCGGCAGGCCGTACCCGGGAACGGGATGATCGGCATCTTCGACCGGTCGCATTACGAGGACGTACTGATCGCGCGCGTCCGCGAGCTGGTCACGCCGAACGTGTGGAACCGGCGGTACGACCAGATCAACGACTTCGAGGCCGAGCTGACCGCGAGCGGCGTGACGATCGTGAAGTGCTACCTGCACATCTCGCCGGAGGAGCAGAAGACCCGGCTGGAGGCCCGGCTCGACGACCCGACCAAGCACTGGAAGTACAACCCCGGTGACGTCGACGAGCGCCTGCTCTGGCCGGACTACATGGACGCGTACCACGCCGCGATCGAGCGCTGCAACACCGCCGAAGCGCCCTGGTACGTGATCCCGAGCGACCGCAAGTGGTACCGGAACTGGGCCGTCACGACGATCCTGCTGGAAACCCTGAAGGACCTGAACCCGGAGTGGCCGAAGGCAGACTTCGACGTCGCCAAGGAGAAGAAGCGGCTCGCGGCGACCTGACCTCCGGTTTGGCTGCGGCGGCAGCTTATATTTACCGCCATGGGGATGGTTTTCGCAGCCGTAGCCGTGGTGGGGATGGCCGGCTACCTAGGATTGTTCGTCGCACTGCACCTGCTGCCGACCGGGTATCACCCGGTGCGGCATGCCGTCAGTGACTACGGTGTCGGCCGGTACGCCGGCCTGTTCCGCTGGGCGCTGGTGGCCTCGTCGCTGGGGATTCTCGCGTTGGCGGCGGGCCTGGCGGTTGAGCCTGGTACGCCGACCGTGACGGTGCTCCAACTGGTCTTCCTGTTCCTGATCCCGGTGACCCGGGTCGGGATGCTGAAGTACCCGACCGACCTGGAAGGGCAGCGGCTGACGACGTCGGGACGGCTGCACTACGTGTTCGCGGTGGCCGCGTTCGCGTTCACGTACTCCGCGGTCGCCGGGATCACGCCCGAGCTTCGTACGCTCGGCGCGTGGGCCTCGGTCGGTGACTTTCTCGGCGTACTGCGGATCGTGGCGCTGGTGTCGCTCGTCCTGCTGGTGATCGCACTGGTACCGCGGCTGCGGCGCGTGTTCGGCCTGTTCGAACGCGGCTTTCTGCTCAGCACCAACCTGTGGTTCCTGACGGTCGCGATCTGCCTGGTGCGCCAGCTCGCCTGAACTCAGCCGTCCGGGTTGATGCCGTGGCGGCGGAGCAGATCGCGGAGATTGGCGACCTGTTCGTGCAGGCGTTCGTTCTCGTCGAGGACGGCGTTGAGCTCGGCGATCAGGTGGTGCCGGCGGCCGTAGGTGGTCCAGGCGGTGGTCGCGTCCTCGGTCAGTGCGCCGGCCACGGCGGCCTCGGATCGTTCACGCCAGGTCAGGTGCCGGTCGAGTTTGCGGCGGACCTGATCGGTGCTTTCGGCAAGCTTCGTGATGATTTGGCCGCCGACTCCGTCACCGTCCTGCAGTACGCCGAGCAGCAGGTGCTCCGGGCCGACCTGCTGCGCCCCGCGCGCCCGCGCCTCGCCCCAGGCGTACTCGAACGTACTCCGAGCCCGCGGCGTGAACGGGGTCGTACCGGCGGTCGCACCGCCCTTTCCCCGGCCGATGATCTCGACAACCAGGTCGCGTACGGCCGGTGCGGTGATGTCCAAGTCGGACAGCACCCGGGCAGCGGCGTTGTCGCGATGGACGATCAGGCCGAGGAGTAGATGCTCGGTTCCGACGTACGTGTGGTCGAGGTTGCGCGCTTCCTCTTGTGCCAGCAGGATGACCTGCCGGGCGGGTTCGCCGAATTGCTCGTACATGTCGAGTCCCCTCCACCAGTCCTGGGTCAGATCCTCTTCCTGCAGCAGCAGCTCGACGCCCAGGTGTTCTTCCAGGTCCGCCGGGGTGACCGGCCGGTGTTCGAGGCGGCTGCGGATGAACGTTGCCGCCTCTTGGTGGCTCGCCGCACCGGCCGTGATCCGGTCGAGCAAGTCGTCGACGTCCGCTACTGGTTCGAGTTGCAGCTCGGCCCGGTTGAGCGACACGAACTGCAGTACGACCGCGACCGCTACGACCCGGTTGGCGCCGTCGAAGGGCCTTGCGCGTACCAGGCCGGCCAGTAGTACACCGGCGGCTTCGGCAAGGCTGCTCGCCAGCCGTACGCTGTCGAGTACGCGATCGATGGTGTCCAGATCGGTCCGGCGGACGACCTCGCCGGAGTCGCGGCGCAGTACGCGGGCGGCGATCGCGAGCACGTCGTACCGCCCGAGGTAACGCATCAGTCGTCGCTCCGGAGCGCCCGCAACGACTCCTCGTGGCGGGCGAGATTCTCCTCCAGCAGCCGGCTGAACCGGACGTCCTGCCGCCGCTGATCGACCAACGCCGCGATCGCCTCGCGGGCAACGTCGGACACCGACCGCCCCTCCACCGAAGCCACCGTCCGCAACCGCTCCGCGAGCTCCGGCTCCAACCGCAAAAGAATGTTCTTCGTCCCATCCGCCGCCATAGCTATCAAGATATCACGCTATCAAGCAAGCCCCTTTGAGAAGCCACCACGCACTTTCCGGCGTGGGAAACGCGGGGTGGGTTCTCAAAGCGCGGTTTTGGGGGAGGGTGGGGGGATGCGGACTGATGTGGTGGTTGTGGGGTTGGGGGCGTTTGGGTCGGCGAGCTTGTGGCGGCTGGCGGCGCGCGGGGTGCGGGTGGTTGGCATTGAGCGGCAGGCGATCGGGCATGCGTTTGGGTCGTCGCATGGAACGACGCGGTTGTTCCGGGTGGCGTGTATGGAGCATCCGGGGCTGACCGAGCTCGCCCGCAAGTCGCTGGCGTTGTGGACCGAGCTGGGCGAGCGCACAGGGGAGACGTACGTACGCCAGACCGGATCGCTCAACGTCGGAAGCCCGACCAGCGCCCCGGTGACCGGTACACGCAAGGCGGCCGCGATCGGGGCGTCGACGATCGATCTGTCCCACGAGGAGCTCCGGGCCAAATACCCGCAGTACAACCTGGAGCCCGGCGATGTCGCCGTCTGGGACCCGGGCGCGGGCATCTGCTACGCCGAGCCGACCGTACGCGCGCAGGTCGCGGAGGCGGAGCGGTTGGGCGCCACGGTCTACCCGCACACGATGGTCACCGAGATCGACGTACGAACGGACGGCGTGACCGTGCGGACGCCGACCGTGGACATCGAGGCCGAGCAGTTCGTGGTCTGCGCCGGTGCGTGGCTGGGCAAGCTGGTGCCTGGTCTACCGGCGACCCCTCGGCGTACGCCGCTGTTCTGGTTCCAGCCGGCTGATCCGGACTCAGAAGCGTTCCGGCTGGCGAACTTCCCGTCGTTCATCTGGGAGTTCGCCGACGGGCGCGGGTTGTGGGGGCATGGATCGGACGACGGATTCGGCGTGAAGGTCGGTCTCGACGGCAGCTCAGACCCGACCGGCTTCGACCCGGACGAGCTCGATCGGTACATCCATCCGATCGCCGACATCGCGGAGCTGGCGGCCGCGGTCGGGCGGGCGTTTCCGGGGCTCGATCCGGCGCCGGTGAAGGCGATTCCGTGCATGGTGACCGACACCCCGGACGGGCAGTTCCTGGTCGGCCGGTACGACGAGCGGCTGGTGATCGCCGGTGGTGACAACGGCCACGGCTTCAAGCACTGCGCCGGAATCGGCGAGCTGCTGGCCCAGCTGACGACGAAGGAGACGCCCTTCGCGGACGCCTCCTTCGTCGATCCACATCGGTTCTAGGCGGTCCGTACCAGCTCGGGCCGGGCGAGGACCGGACGCGGGGCCGGCTCCAGGGTGAGGAGATCCAGGCCGGCCACGCCGTAGCGGAGCAGGACCAGGCGGGCCACCTCGGTGCTGACACCCAACGGGCGCGAGACAGCGACGGCGCCGGCTCGGCGTGAGGTGGACTCGGCCCGGTCCGGGAGGACGCCTGGTGCGAGGAACAGCGAGCCGACCGCCACGTGGCGACGACCCTCCAGTCGCCACTGCAGGACGGCCTCGGCCGGCGACGGCGACGCGGCGCAGACGAACGCGGCGGTGACCGGCAGCTTGTGGCGCTGGCCCCAGAGGCGGGCGAGGCGGGTGACGCTCGCGTTCGCGTGCGAGTCGCTCGAACCGGCGCAGGCCAGGACAAGGGCGTCCAGCTCGCGTACGCGGCCGTCCTTCAGCTCGGCGCGCATCCGCCGGTCAAGGACCTCCAGCAGCGTCTCGTCGTACCCGAGGACGTCGGAGGCGATGATCCGCAGCTGCGGGTACCGGCTGCGGGCCTCGTCGATCACGGCGGGTACGTCGGTGCGCGCGTGGTACGCGGCCGACAGCAGCAGCGGCAGCACGACGATCTCCTCGACACCTTCGGCGGCGAGTTTGCCGAGGACCTGGAACGGCGTCGGCGGGCAGTGGTCGAGGAAGGAGGCTTCGATCCGCAGGTCGGACCGCATCTCCCGCAGGCACTTCACCAGCGAGTGGACGGTGGCGGCCGAGCGCGGGTCGCGGCTGCCGTGGGCGAGGATCACGAGCGCTGGAGCAGTCACAGCAGTTCCCCTTCTTCGTCGTCGATCATGCCGGCTGCCAGCGTCCACCCGTCGTGGGCGTCGATCAGCAGGAACGATCCGGTGATGGTGTTGCGGGAGTACGGGTCGGCGGCGAGCGGTGCGGCGATCTTGAGTTGCACCTTGCCGATGTCGTTCAGGTGGAGCTCGGCGGCGTCGATGACGCCGAGCGTGTCGAGGTCCAGCGCGCCGGTGATCTTGGTGACGATCGCCTGTGCGCTGGTGGTGGTGTGCTTGATCAGCACCCGGGCCCCGACGGTCAGTGGCCGGTCGGACAGCCAGCTGACGGTGGCGGCCAGCTCCCGGCGGGTACCGGGGGAGGCCTCCGCGGCGACGATCACCGAGCCGCGGGCGACGTCGATGTCGTCGGCGAGCCGGACCGTGACCGCTTCACCGGCGACCGCGGACGGCCGCTCGGCAACGCTTGTCGAAGTGGCGGTGACGACCGGGCGGTCGATGCCGGCGACGGAGGTACGGCGGCCGGCCGGCAGCACGATGACCTGGTCGCCGACGGTGACGGTGCCGGAGGCAACGGTTCCGGTGTAGCCGCGGTAGTCGCGGTACTGGTCGTCGGTCTGCGGCCGGATCACGTACTGGACGGGGAACCGCAGCGGCTGGCTGGAGGTGTCGGTCCGTCCGTTGGCGTTCTCCAGCAGCTCGAGCAGCGTCGGCCCGTCGTACCAGGCGGTCTGCGCGGACCGTGCGACCACGTTGTCACCGACGAGCGCGGAGACCGGAATCGCCTGCAGGTCGGCGATACCGAGCTGGTCGGCTACTTCACCGACGTCCTCGGCGATCTTGGTGTAGACGGCCTCGTCGTAGCCGACCAGGTCGATCTTGTTCACCGCGAGCACCACATGCGGTACGCGGAGCAGCCCGGCGACCGCGAGATGGCGGCGGGTCTGTTCGAGTACGCCGTGCCGTGCGTCCACGAGGATGATCACGACGTCCGCAGTCGATGCGCCGGTGACGGTGTTGCGGGTGTACTGCACGTGGCCGGGGCAGTCGGCCAGGATGAACGAGCGCTTATCGGTGGCGAAGTACCGGTACGCGACGTCGATCGTGATGCCCTGCTCGCGTTCGGCCCGCAGGCCGTCGGTGAGCAGCGCGAAGTCGAAGTCCCCACCGCCGCGGGCTCCCCCGCGTGATGCAGTGACGGTTTTCACGTGCGCGATCTGGTCGGCGAGGATCGCCTTGCAGTCGTGCAACAGCCGCCCGACCAGTGTCGACTTGCCGTCGTCCACCGATCCCGCGGTCGCGAGTCGCAGCAGGCCGCGTTGCGCGAGCCGTTCGCTCGGAGTGCTCATCAGAAGTACCCCTCTCGCTTGCGGTCTTCCATCGCGGCCTCGCTGGCCCGGTCGTCGGCGCGGGTGGCGCCGCGTTCGGTGATCTCACTGGCCGCGACCTCGATCACGACCTCGGCTGCCGTGGTCGCGTCGCTCGCGACCGCGCCGGTGCAGGACATGTCGCCGACGGTCCGGTAGCGGACGGTGCGCTGGGCAACGGTTTCGCCGTCGCGCGGCTGCGAGTAGGGGCCGACGGCAAGCAACATGCCGTCGCGCTCGAACACGTCCCGCTCGTGCGCGTAGTAGATGCTCGGCAGCGGGATGCCCTCGCGCTCGATGTAGTTCCAGACGTCGAGCTCGGTCCAGTTCGACAGCGGGAAGACGCGCACGTGCTCGCCCGGCCGGTGCTTGCCGTTGTACAGCGACCACAACTCCGGCCGCTGGTTCCGCGGGTCCCACTGGCCGAACTCGTCGCGCAGGCTGAAGATCCGTTCCTTCGCCCGGGCCCGCTCCTCATCCCGCCGGCCGCCACCGAACACCGCGTCGAACCGGTTGCTGTTGATTGCATCCAGCAACGGAATCGTCTGTAGCTGGTTCCGCGTCCCGTCGGTACGCTCCCGCAGCCGCCCGTCCGCGATGTACTCCTCGACCCGCGCGACCTCCAACCGCAGCCCCAACTCCTCCACCACGGAATCGCGGTACGCCAGCACCTCGGGGAAGTTGTGCCCGGTGTCCACATGCAGCAACGTGAACGGCACCCCAGCCGGCGCGAACGCCTTCCGCGCCAGGTGCAGCATCACGATCGAGTCCTTACCACCGGAGAACAAGATCACCGGCCGCTCGAACTCCGCCGCCACCTCACGGAACACAAAGATGGATTCGCTCTCCAGAGCATCAAGCTCTGTCACGGTCGCGGTCATGTGTGCAGCCCGCATTCCACCTTGCCCGTACCGGCCCAGCGACCGCTGCGGGGGTCTTCGCCCGGGGCGACGCGTTGCGTGCACGGTTCGCAGCCGATCGACGGGTAGCCGTCGTACTGCAGCAGGTTCACGAGTACGCCGTTGTCCTGGATGTACGCGTCCAGGTCCTCCTGCGTCCACGGTGCGATCGGGTTGAGCTTCACCATGTCGCGCTTCTCGTCGTACTCGACGACGGGCGTGTTCGCGCGGGTCGGTGCCTCTTCGCGGCGGATGCCGGTGACCCACGCCTTGTACCCGGACAGGTACCGGTTCAGCGGCTCGACCTTGCGCAGCGCGCAGCACTTGTTCGGCTCGCGGTCGTGCAGCTTCTCGCCGTACTCGGCGTCCTGCTCGGCCACGGTCTGCTTCGGCAGTGCGTTGATCAGGTGGATCGGCAGCGTCGCGGCGACCGCGTCCCGGGTGCCGATCGTTTCCGCGAAGTGGTAGCCGGTGTCGAGGAACAGCACGTCCACACCGGGCGCCGCGGCGGCGGCGAGGTGGGGGAGCGCGCCGTCGGCCATCGAGGCGGTCACCACCAGTTCGTCGCCGAAGGTCTCCCGCGCCCAGACGAGTACCTCCAGCGGCGACGCGTCGGCCAGCCGTTCGTTCGCCTCCTCGGCGAGCGTCTTCAGGTCCGTACTCATTCCACCGTCACCCGCAGTCCGATCATCTTCAGCTGGAACACCCGTGCACACGGCCGGCACTCCCACGCACCATGGCCTTCGTCGGAGGGCCGGAGGTCCTCGTCTCCGCAGTAAGGGCAGTACAGAGGTGCGGCGCGCTCACTCATTGGAGAGCCTCCTCGTCCGCTCGGGTGACCCACTGGGCGAAGCGCTCGCCCTCGTTGCGCTCCTTCAGGTAGTTCTGCGTGACCCGCTCGATGTAGTCGGTCAGGTCGTCGGCGATCACCTTGTGACCGCGCAGCTTCCGGCCGAAGCCGGCGTCCAGCCCGAGCCCGCCGCCGAGATGCACCTGGTACCCGGGCACCTGGTTGCCGTCGGCATCCATCACCAACTGGCCCTTGAGACCGATGTCCGCGGTCTGAATCCGGGCGCACGAGTTCGGGCAGCCGTTCACGTTCACCGTGATCGGCACGTCCAGCTCCGGAATCCGCTCCTCGAGCTCGTCGATCAGCCGGGCCGCCTTCGCCTTGGTCTCGACGATCGCCAGCTTGCAGAACTCGATCCCGGTGCAGGCCATCGTGTTCCGCCGCCAGGCCGACGGGTTCGCCTGGAACCCGAGCGCGTCCAGCTCGGCGACCAGCGAGTCGACCTGCGCCTCGTCCACGTCCAGGACGAGCAGCTTCTGCTGCGCGGTGGTCCGAATCCGGTTCGAGCCGTGCCGGGCGACCACGTCCGCGACCTTCGCCAGCGACGTACCCGAAACCCGGCCGACGACCGGCGCGATCCCGACGAAGTACTTCCCGTCCTGCTGCTTGTGTACGCCGATGTGGTCGCCCTGAACCGCCGGCACTTCCGGCGCCGGCCCGTCGATCAGCTTCCGCTTGAGGTACTTCTCCTCCAGCACCTCACGGAACTTCTCCACGCCCCAGTCGGCGACCAGGAACTTCAGCCGGGCCCGGTTCCGCAGCCGGCGGTAGCCGTAGTCGCGGAAGATGCTGGTGACACCCCACCACGCCTCGGCCACCTCCTCGCGCGGAATCCAGGTGCCCAGCCGCTGCGCGAGCATCGGGTTCGTCGACAGGCCGCCGCCGACCCAGAGGTCGAAGCCCGGCCCGTGCTCGGGGTGCACGACGCCGACGAACGCGATGTCGTTCACTTCCGGTACGACATCGTGCGACGGATGCCCGGTCAGCGCGGTCTTGAACTTCCGCGGCAGGTTCGAGAACTCGTCCGACCCGATGTACTTCGACACGATCTCGTCGATCGCCGGTGTCGGGTCGATGATCTCGTCGGCGGCGATGCCCGCGACCGGGCTGGCGATCACCACGCGCGGTACGTCACCGCACGCCTCGGTGGTGTACAGGCCGACTGCCTCGAGCCGCTGCCAGATCGCCGGCACGTCCTCGATCGCGATCCAGTGCAGCTGGATGTTCTGCCGGTCGGTGATGTCGGCGGTGTCCCGCGCGTACTCCGTGGAGAGGTCCGCGATCACGCGCAGCTGCTCGGTGGTCAGCTGCCCGCCCTCGATCCGGACCCGCATCATGAAGTAGCGGTCGTCCAGCTCCTCCGGCTCGAGCGTCGCGGTCTTGCCGCCGTCGATCCCGGGCTTGCGCTGGGTGTACAGCCCCCACCAGCGGAACCGCCCGCGCAGATCGGCCGGGTCGATCGAGTCGAACCCGCGGTGCGCGTACACGTTCTCGATCCGGGCCCGGACGTTCAGGCCGTCGTCGTTCTTCTTGTTCTCCTCGTTCTTGTTCAGCGGCTCGCGGTAGCCGAGCGCCCACTGGCCTTCGCCCTTGCCCTTGCGCGGGCGGGCGGGTTTGCGGGCAGGTGCGGTGACGCCAGCAGTCATCGGGGGCGTGTCCTTGTCCTCGTGACAGGTGCCCACCGGCGGGCGGCGAGATCGAAGCGTCGTCGATTCGATGCGTTCCGCGCGGTGCGCACCCAGCGGTGATCGGGAGAGATCAGGGGGCCGTCAGTGGCCCGGGCAGGGTGGCTGTCAGAACATCGAAGGACAACAGATGGCGCTGCGCATCCGCCCGAGGTCGACATGAATCCGACCTACGAGGTGAGTGGAGCGGGCAGCGAGCATGTCCACAAGCGTCAGCGCCAGCGGCTGACAAATCAACTCCCATTCCTACATCCTGAGACCTGATCTCACGATGTGGTTATGTACACCAGCCTGCTGGAGATTGATCCAAGCGCTTCCAGTGCTTTATGCGGCCTGTCACCGAGAGATGCCTCACACGGCGACGGCCGGCTCATTGTGAGTGTTCGGCGCGCCAGTTCTTGATCATCTGTTCCAGGTCGGTGTGGATGAACGCGAAGAAGTCGGCGGCTTCGGTCAGGCGGGTGCCGACGGGGGAGTCGTGGCCGAACAGGGCCGCGCCGGAGCGGCTGATCGACTCCCATTCGCCGAGCGCCTGGTTGCGGCGTTCCAGGATGGCGGCGAAGACGTCCTCGCGGATCCGGTAGTGGTCCTTGCGCGAGCCGGGCAGCCGTTCGCGGGAGATGAACGACACCTGGAGCAGTTGCCGGACGGCGCCGGAGACCGCGGGCTGGCTGATCTTGAGCGCCTCGGCCAGTTCGGCGGCGGTCATCGTGCCGGTCGGGCTGACCAGCATCGCGCCCATCACCCGGGCGGACATGGTCGGTACGCCGCTGTTCGCCAGCACGCCCGCGAACCGCTCGACGAACTGACTCACTGCCTCCGGACCGGGTTCCGCAACCATGGTTGAAGCTTACAGTAATCGGATTTATCGCAACTATCACAAAGTTCTGATAATTTGAATTCATGACCTCCTCCCTCGACACTTCGGCGCCGGCGCTCACGGGCGGCCGCCGCTTCGGCGTACTGATCGCGCTCTGCCTCGCCGTCCTGGTCCTCGGCCTGGACACGACCGTGCTGAATGTCGCCCTGCCGACCCTGGCCGAGGACCTGGACGCCTCGACCAGCCAGCTGCAGTGGATGGCGAACAGCTACAACCTGGTCCTCGCCGCGCTACTGCTCCCCGCCGGCCTGCTCGGCGACCGGTACGGGCGGCGCAAGATCATCGCGATCGCCCTGACGCTCTTCGGCGCCGCATCGCTGGCCTGCGCGCTCGCCGACTCCGCCGGCGCGCTCATCGCGGCGCGGGCGTTCCTCGGGATCGGCGCCGCGATGATCGTGCCGGTCGCGCTGTCGCTGATCACCGTGCTGTTCCGTTCCGAGGCTGAGCGGAAGAAGGCGATCGGCTTCTTCGTGGTCGCGAACAGCATCGGCATGCCGCTCGGCCCGATCGTCGGCGGTCTGCTGCTCGACCACGCCGGCTGGGAGTGGATCTTCCTGATGAACGTCCCGATCGCGCTGATCGCCGCGGTCGCGGTCACCGCACTGATCCCGGAGTCCCGCAGTACGAATCGCCCGGCGATCGACTGGCTGGGCATCATCCTGTCCAGTACGGGCCTGGCCGCGCTGGTGTACGGCGTGACCAAGGCCGGTGAATCGTCCTGGGGCGATGCGGCGACCGTACTGTTCCTCGGCCTGGCCGTCCTTTTGATCGCGGGCTTCCTGTTCTGGCAGCGCCGGACCCGGGAACCGTTGATCGAGCTGCGCTTGTTCAGTCAGCGGGTGTTCACCGGGGGAGCGGTACTGCTGACGGTCTCGGTGTTCGCGATCTTCGGGCTGTTGTTCACGATGCCGCAGTACTTCCAGGGCATCAACGGGTCGGACGCGCTGCACACCGGGCTGAAGCTGCTGCCGTTCATCGGTGGCATGACGGTCGGTGCGAAGCTGGCCGAGCCGGTGGAGGCGAAGCTCGGTACGCGGCTCGTCGTGATGACCGGGTTCCTGGTGATGGCGGCCGGGTTCGTGCTCGGTGCCTTCACCGGCTTGAGCACCGGGTACGGGTACACGGCGATCTGGTTCGTGGTGGTCGGGTTCGGGCTGGGGTGTTCGATGCCACAGGCAATGAACGCGGCGCTCGGGGTGCTGGATCCGGAGCGGGCGGGCACCGGATCCGGGCTGCTGCAGGCGTTTCGCCAGGTTGGCGGGACGGTCGGGGTCGCCGTACTCGGGACGATCCTGAACTCGGTTTACCGGCACGGCGTCGATACGAGCGCACTGCCGGGGCCGGCGGCGGACGCGGTCGAGAAGAGTCTCGGCGGTGGGCTGGCGGTCGCGGCGAAGACAGGTTCGCCGGAGTTGCTCGCCGACGTGCGGGATGCGTTCATGAGCAGCCTGAACACCACGATGTGGGTGTCGGGAGGCATCGCGGTCGCGGGCGCGGTGCTCGCGGCGGTACTGATGCCGAAGCGAGCCGCAAAGGCCTCGCAGGACGCACTGATGGGCGTCCAGTCGGACGCCTGACCGGACAGCGTCCGCCCCAGTTGGAGCGGACGCTGCTCGTGATCAGCTGAGCTCGAGGCCTGGGTACAGGGGGTGCTTGTCGAGCATCTCGGCGGAGGCGGCCTTCACCTTGTCGGCGACGCCGTCGGCGAGGACGTACTTCGCCTTGGACGGCGCACCGGCGGAGGTCGTGGTCGGGGTGGTCGCGGACAGTACGTCCACGATCAGCTCGGCCACCCGGTCGAACTCGTCGGCGCCGAAGCCGCGCGTGGTCAGCGCCGGCGTACCGATCCGGACGCCCGAGGTGTACCAGGCGCCGTTCGGGTCGCGCGGTACGGCGTTGCGGTTGGTGACGATGCCCGCGTCCAGCAACGCGGACTCCGCCTGCCGGCCGGTGATCCCGTACGAGGAAACGTCCAGCAGCACCAGGTGGTTCTCGGTACCGTCCGTCACCAGCTTCACGCCGCGCTTCATCAGCCCCTCGGCCAGCGTGACCGCGTTGTCCGCAACGGCCTGCGCGTACTCCTGGAACTGCGGCTGCCGCGCCTCGGCCAGCGCGACCGCCTTCGCCGCCATCGTCTGGCTCAGCGGCCCACCGAGAACCATCGGGCAACCGCGGTCGACCGACTCGGCGTACTCCGGCTGGCACAGCACCATGCCGCCCCGCGGTCCGCGCAGCGACTTGTGTGTGGTCGTGGTGGTGACGTGCGCGTGCGGCACCGGGTCGAAGTCGCCGGTGAAGACCTTGCCCGCGACCAGGCCGGCGAAGTGCGCCATGTCGACCATCAGGGTCGCACCGACCTCGTCGGCGATCTCGCGCATCTTCGCGAAGTTCACCTTCCGCGGGTACGCCGAGTAGCCGGCGATCAGGATCAGCGGCTTGAACTCGCGGGCCTTCCGCGCGACCTCGTCGTAGTCGAGCAGACCGGTCCCGGGGTCGGTGCCGTACGAGTGCTGGTTGAACATCTTGCCGGAGATGTTCGGCCGGAAACCGTGCGTCAGGTGACCGCCGGCGTCGAGCGACATGCCGAGCATCTTCTGGTCGCCGAGTGCCTTGCGGAGCTTGGTCCAGTCCTCGTCGGTCAGGTCGTTCACGTGCTTCGCGCCGGCCTCGGCGAGCGCCGGCGACTCGATCCGCTGGGCCAGGATCGCCCAGAACGCGACCAGGTTGGCGTCGATCCCGGAGTGCGGCTGCACGTACGCGTGCGGGGCCCCGAACAGCGCCCGCGCATGGTCGGCGGCGGTCTGCTCGACGGTGTCGATGTTCTGGCAGCCGGCGTAGAAGCGGTGCCCGATGGTGCCCTCGGCGTACTTGTCCGACAGCCAGTTGCCCATCGTCAGCAGCGTCGCCGGGGAGGCGTAGTTCTCGCTCGCGATCAGCTTCAGGGACGAGCGCTGGTCGGCCAGCTCGGACCGGATCGCACCGGCGATGGTGGGCTCCACCGAGGCGATCACCTGCAGCGCGTTGTTGTACGCGGCCGACGCGGCGGCGGCGTCAAACGGTTGAGTCATCGTTGTCTCTCCTGCGGTCGCAGTGGGTCGTCGGCACCCAGGCGCACGGTGCCGACCGGTTTCGCTCCCCGGTGGTTCTCCACCTCAGCGCGCCAGTCGCTGCCCTTGTGAAAAGGCACAGTTACCCTATCGCGCGCGTGACGATCCGCTCGAACGGCGTCGTCCGCGGCAACGTACCGAACACGCCGCCCCAGTCGCCGGCCAGCCGGGACGCCACGAACGCGTCCGCGACCTCGGGCGTCGAGTGCCGGATCAGCAGCGATCCCTGCAGGCACAGGGCCATCTGCGCGGCCAGCCTGCGCGCGCCGGCTTCGGCATTGTCCAGATCAGCAAGCGCTTGCAGTACGTCGTTCACCGCCGCGTCCAGGCGGGTGTCGGCGCCTTGGACCGAGGCGACTTCCATCAGCCAGGCGTCCAGCGACTCGGGTCGGCGGAGCGCACGCAGTACGTCGAGGGCGTTGACGTTGCCGGAGCCTTCCCAGATCGAGTTCAACGGTGATTCCCGGTAGAGCAGCGGCATACCGGACTCCTCGACGTACCCGTTCCCGCCGAGGCACTCGACCGCTTCGGCCACCATGAACGGCGTCCGCTTGCACACCCAGAACTTCCCCAGCGGCAGCCCGATCCGCCGGAAGGCAGCCTCCTTCGGGTCGGCCGAGTCGACCGCGGCCGCGAGGCGCATGGCCAGCGCCGTCGCCGCCTCGCTCTCGATGGCGAGGTCGGCGAGTACGTTCTGCATCGCGGGCTTGTCGGCGAGCAGGCCGCCGAACGCGGAGCGGTGCCGGGTGTGCCAGATCGCTTCGACCAGGGCCCGGCGCTGGAGCGCGGACGATCCGAGTACACAGTCCAGCCGGGTCGCGGCGACCATCTCGATGATGGTCCGGACACCGGCCCCTTCCTCGCCGAGCCGGTAGCCGATCGTGCCGTGGAACTCGACCTCGGAGGACGCGTTCGACCGGTTCCCGAGCTTGTCCTTGAGCCGCTGCAGCGCGAACGGGTTCCGGTTGCCGTCGGCAAGGACGCGCGGTACGACAAAGCAGCTCAGCCCGTCCGGCGCCTGCGCGAGGACCAGGAACACATCGACCTGCGGCGCGGAGCAGAACCACTTGTGGCCGTTCAGCTGGTACTCGCCGTCGCCGCCGACCGGTGTGGCAGTGGTCAGATTCGCGCGCACGTCCGACCCGCCCTGCTTTTCGGTCATCCCCATCCCGGCAAGCACACCGGTCTTCGCCGCGGGCGGCAGCCGGCGTACGTCGTACTCCGTGGCTGCCAGTCGCGGCACCCACTCCGCCGCGAGCCGCTCGTCCGCGCGCAGCGCCGGCACGCTCGCGTACGTCATCGAGATCGGGCAGCCGTGCCCCGGTTCCACCTGGGACCACAGGTAGAACCCGGCCGCGCGGGTCAGATGCGGCGCCGGGCGGTCGCTGGTCCAGGGCGCCGCCTGCAGCCCGAAGCCGACGGCCTGGGTCATCAGCCAGTGCCAGGCCGGGTGGAAGTCGACCTCGTCGACCCGGTTCCCGTACCGGTCGTGGGTGCGCAGGACCGGCGGGTTCTGGTTCGCCGGCAGGGCGTACGCGCGGGCCTCCTCGGACCCGGCCACCGCGCCGATCCGCTGCAGACCCGGATCCTCGGCCAGGTCCGCGTACGACCGCAGAGCGTCACCGAGGCCCACGTCCTGGGTGAAGAAGTTCACGCCCCGCAGTGGGGGAGCCTGATTCGTTACCGCGAATGGGTCCGCCATGTCAGTACGGTAAGCGGTATGGCACGTATCGGGGCAGGACCCACTGGTGGGAGCTCCCTCTCATGGGTTCGCCGGATCCCCGCGACGACCTGGAAGCTGCTCACCCAGACCATCGGCGTCTGCATGCGCTACCGGGTCACCGGGCTCGCGGCGGAGGGGGCGTTCTTCGCCATTCTCTCGCTGCCGCCGCTGATCTTCGGGCTGGCCGGAAGTCTCGGGTACATCGCCAGCAAGTGGTTCGAGGTCGAGACGATCAACGACGTCAAGAAGCAGATCGTCGACCTGGCCGCGCGGGCGCTGACCGACGACTCGATCAAGAACGTGATCACGCCGACCCTCGACCAGGTGCTGAACGGTGGCCGGCCGGATGTCATCTCGATCGGTTTCCTGCTCGCGCTGTGGTCCGGCAGCCGGGCGCTGAACGTCTTCGTCGACACCATCACGATCATGTACGGGATGGGCGGCAAGCGCGGCATCATCCGTACCCGCGCGCTGTCCTTCTCCCTGTACTGCGCCGCGCTCGTCATCGGCGTCATCGTGCTGCCGCTGGTGCTGGCCGGTCCTAGTGCGGTCGACGCTCTGCTGCCGCACCGGCTGGACTTCCTGAACCAGCTGTACTGGCCGGTCGTCACGATCCTGTCGGCGGGCTTCCTGAACACGCTGTACCACCTGTCGGTGCCGATCCGGACGCCTTGGGTCTCTGACCTGCCTGGGTCGTTCCTGGCGCTGTCGATCTGGATCCTGGGCAGCTTTGTGCTGCGGTGGGTGCTGCAGAGCACTGTCGGGGGTACGTCGATCTACGGGCCGCTGGCGGCGCCGATCGCGGTGCTGATGTGGCTGTACATGACTGCTATCGCGGTGCTGATCGGGGCAGCGCTGAACGCGGTGGTGGACCGGCTGTGGCCGCACAAGGCGCAGGTGGTGGAGGTCAAGGACGCCGCCGAGGTCGAGCCTGTGATGAAGGCTGAGCCGGAGCAGCACCACGCGCATCCGTTGACCCCGACGGAGGCGGACGAGCACGCGGGGGTCGCCGCGGCGGAGAAGGTGGAGAAGCTGGCTGAGCGACCTGCCGCAGTGGAGAAGGGGGCTGCGGAGGAGGAGCCGGCGGAGGCGGGGGCGGAGGTGCATCCGGACTCGCCGAAGGAGGCGCGGCCGGAGGTGCCGGAGGAGGTGCCGGCGGCGCGGCGGAAGCGGGCTGCGGTCGGAAAATCCGGTGCGCAGGCGGATACCGACGACCTAGGCTGAGGGCATCGCGAAACCGGCCCCTTGCTCGGGCCCTGGACTTGGAGGGAGGCAACCCGCCATGAGCTACGACGTGGCCCGACGGGCCGTTGTCTCCCACATCGTCCGTCCGCTGAGCTGATCTCGCGGCCGGACCCTTCGAAAGGTTCGCCGCATGTCAGCCACACTCCAGGCCCTGGGACTCGACGGTTCCACGGCCGAGGTTCTGCAGTCCGTTCCGGCGGGCCTGGTCCCGGGTCGCGTCGCCCGGGTCGACAAAGGTCTGGCCGTCGTCTTCACCGCCGATGGTCCGGTCCGCGCCAGCTGGTCCGGTGCACTGCTCGCCGAGATCGCCGCCGACGCACAGGCCAGTCCGTGTACGGGGGACTGGGTCGTACTGCGCTGTTGGCCGGACGACCGCATCACCGTCGAATCAGTACTGCCCCGCCACACAGCGATCGTCCGCGCAGAGGTCGGCGGGTCGTCACGCGGCCAGGTGCTCGCATCGAACGTCGACGTGATCGCCATCGTGGTCGGCCTGGTACCAGAGCCGAACATCGTACGGATCGAGCGCTTCATGGCACTGGCCTGGGAGAGCGGTGCGCGTCCTGTTGTCGTACTGACCAAGTCCGACCTGGTTGGCGACGCGGATGCGCTGGCCGAGGACGTGGCGCTGGCTGCACCCGGGGCGGACGTGCTGGTGTGCAGTGCGACCACGGGTGCGGGCATGGACTCCGTACGCGCGTTGCTGGATGGAAATGCCACGCTGGCGTTGCTGGGCTCCAGTGGCGCCGGTAAGTCGTCGCTGGTGAACGCACTGGCCGGGGTGGAGCTGCTGGATGTACAGGCGATCCGTGAGGACGGGAAGGGTCGCCACACATCCGTACGGCGTGAGCTGATTGTGTTGCCTAGCGGTGGGGTTGTCATAGACACGCCTGGTCTG
This sequence comes from Kribbella hippodromi, assembly GCF_039531045.1. Lineage (NCBI taxonomy): Bacteria > Bacillati > Actinomycetota > Actinomycetes > Propionibacteriales > Kribbellaceae > Kribbella > Kribbella hippodromi. Next base: position 32,050 of record NZ_BAAAPH010000041.1, read on the forward strand.
CGGGGGATCGGGCTGCAGGAGTCAGGGGAGGGGCTAGCGGCTGCGTTCCCGGACATCACCGCGCTGGCGGAGCAGTGCAAGTTCAAGGACTGCTCGCACGTGATGGAGCCGGACTGCGCGGTGCGTGCTGCTTTGGAGGACGGCTCGTTGCCGTACCGGCGCTATGACAGCTGGGTGAAGCTGCGGCGGGAGGCGGCGTACATGGCGCGCCGGGCCGACGTACGCGCACGCACCGAGGCAAAGAAGGAGGCAGTACGCGGCGCCAGGTCGTACCGCCGCGAGTGGAAGCCCCGTCCCTGATCGTCGCCGCCGGGTGAAAGGATCGGCGGCATGAACCGATCTGTGCTGGTGACAGGAGCTTCCCGAGGTATCGGTGCCGCGACCGCCCGCGCCTTCGCGGCAGCAGGCGATCGCGTAGCAGTCCACTACGGCGCATCCGCAGACGCGGCAGCCCAACTCCTGAAGGAACTCCCCGGCACCGGCCACGTCATGGTGCAAGCAGATCTAGCTGACCCGGCCGCCATAGAACAGATGGTCGAGGACGCGGCTCGCGCCTTGGGCAACATCGACGTACTGGTCAACAACGCGGGCGTGTACCACCCGCACCGCATCCGCGAGACCACGTACGCCGAGTGGCAACAAGCCTGGACCGACACCCTGTCCGTGAACCTGCTGGGCCCGGCCAACACCACCTGGTGCGCCGTCCGGCACATGCGCCGCGGCGGCCGCATCATCAACGTCTCGTCCCGAGGCGCCTTCCGAGGCGAACCCAACCAGCCGGCCTACGGCGCCTCCAAGGCGGCTATCGTCTCGCTCACTCAGTCCCTGGCCAGGGCCCTGGGCCCCGAAGGCATAGCCGTAACCGCCATCGCCCCCGGCTGGACAGTCACCGACATGGCAGCCGAAAACCTCTCCGGCCCCGGCTACACCCGCCGCAGCGACGAAAGCCCCCTGGCCCGAGTAGCAGCCCCCTCCGAAGTAGCAGCCGCAATCCTCTACCTAGCCTCCCCAGAAGCCGAATTCGCCACCGGCACAATCCTCGACTTCAACGGCGCCTCCCACCTCCGCATGTAACCCGAAGAGCAACCACAACCGATAAGCCCACCCACGGCGAATACCCCAGCTCGCGAGCCAACCGCTCAACCCAACCTCAGCTGGTGAGCCGACCGCTCAACCCAACCCCAGCTGGTGAGCCAACCGCTCAACCCAACCCCAGCACGCGAGCCAACCGCACTGGACAACCCCAGCACGCGAGCCGACCGCCCAACCCAACCCCAGCTCGTGAGCCAACCGCCCAACCCGACCCCAGCTGGTGAGCCGACCGCTCAACCCGACCCCGGCTGGTGAGCCGACCGCTCAACCCGACCCCAGCTGGTGAGCTAACCGCCCAACCCGACCCCAGCTGGTGAGCCAACCGCTCAACCCAACCCCAGCTC
>NZ_BAAAPH010000042.1:0-31387 GCF_039531045.1 Kribbella hippodromi
TACCGCTTCCAGCACCCCGCGTGCCACGTCCGGCACCGCGCCAACTGCTTCCAGCGCCCCACTCGCCTCCAGCACCCCGCGCATCACCTCCGGCGCTCCGCCTACCGCTTCCAGCACCCCGCGTGCCACGTCCGGCACCGCGCCAACTGCTTCCAGCACCGCGGGCATCCCGCGCGTCGACTCCGGCGTTTCGCCCACTGACTCGAGCCCCTCGCGCGCCGCCTCCGGTAGAGCGCGTACCGCCGCCGGCGCCGCGGGTACCCAGCGTGCTGTCTCCGGAGTCTCGGCTGTTGGTCCTCGTGCTCGTGCTCGTAAGAGCGGGCCTGCTTCTCATATCCGCTTGGTGGGAGGTTCTGGAAGGGGAGGGGAAGTTGCTGAGGGCAACGAGGTGTATGTGATAGCCGGCTGGGCCGGGCCTTGGATCAGTGATGAGCGGTGGTGGGACGAGGCTGGCGGGTCGCGGGAGGCGCGGTTCCAGTTCCAGACGGACGACACCCACGCCTGGCTCTTCATCCTCCGCGAAAACACCTGGCTGGCCGAGGCGACCTACGACTGACCCCGGCGGTGACTGGCAGGTTGTTTCACCGCTGGCAGGTTGCAACCCGCCAGCGATCACATAACCCGCCAGCGATGACATAGCCCGCCAGCGAGCACATACCCGCCTGCCGGCCGCCGCCGAGTACCCCGAACGCTGAGGAAGCGTGATGTTGATTCGTGGCGGGGGTTGACCCGTGCGATGGAGGGTTGCCCCCTGAGAATTTGAGGGGGCAACCCTGCTACTCAGGGGTCAAGCTGTTGGGGCATTGCGGGGGAGCGGGTTGTGCAGGTGGTCGGCTGGCGCGTGATCAGCGCACGCGCCCGGAACGCCGGACTCGGCGCGGCCGGGTGTGGCGGTGTGCGGCGGTGCGGCCGGGTGCGACGGTGCGGCTGTACGCGGCTGTACGCGGCTGTGTGCGGCGGTGCGGCCGGTGCGGCTGTGCGCGGCTGTACACGCGACGGTGCGGCTGTACGCGGCGGTGGGTGGTGGTTAGGTTGGGGTATGCATCGGAGTCGGGTGTCTACGGTTTTGATTGATGTTCGGGAAGATCAGGTGGGGGAGGCGGCTGCGTTTTGGGGTGCGGCGCTTGGGGTGCGTACGTCGTCGCCTGCGGGGGAGCCGCAGTTCATCAGCTTGCATGACGCCATGCCGGGGTATGTCGCCGCGATTCAGTCCGTTGACGACGAGCCGCGGTATCACCTGGACATCGAGACGGATGATGTACGGGCGGAGGTCGCGCGGCTGATCGCACTGGGCGCGCGGGAGGTCAGTAGTTGGCAAGGGTGTCATACGCTGCGGGCGCCCGGTGGACATCTCCTGTGCGTGATCCCGGTGCACAGCGAGCCCGCCTACTTCCAGCAGCACGCGACGGTGTGGGACATGACGGCAGCGGAAAGCCCGCAAGCGCGAGACCCGCTTGGTGGGGCGGGAGCAGAAACGCCGGGTGGGAGCGGAGCGGGCTAGGGTCTGGGGTATGACTGAGCTGGCGGCGACCTTCCAGTACGAGGCGGTGGCTGAGGCGTACCGTTTTCGCCCGCCGTATCCGGATGAGGTGTTCGACCGGCTTGTAGGGCTGATCACCGACGAGCCTCGCCGGGTGCTGGATATCGGCGCTGGGGAAGGCGCGATCGCACGTCCGCTGGCGCCGCGGGTCGAGTGGGTTGACGCGATCGACTTCTCGCAGCACATGGTCGACGCGGGGCGGCGGCGGACCGGTGGTGATCAGCCGAACCTCCGCTGGCAGGTCAGCCCGATCGAGAAGGCTGATCTCGACGGCCCGTACGCCCTGGTGACCGCCGGTGCGAGTATCCACTGGATGCCCTGGGAGGAGACGTTCGCCCGGATCGTCCCGCACCTGACCCCGAATGCCCAGCTGGTGGTCATCGAGCACGGCGCGGTCGACGAACCGTGGCTGGACGAACTGCTGCCGATCCTCGAGCGGCATTCGCGGAAGAAGACCCATGACCCGTCGTTCAACGTGGCCGACGCGATCCGGGAGCGCGGTCTGCTCGAGCTGACCGGTACGACACGCACCGCGCGGGTCGCGTACCGGCAATCGGTCGCCGACTACATCGAGAAGCTGCACTCGACGTCGAGCCTGGCTCGCGAGCTGATGACAGCCGACGAAGCGACGAGCTTCGATCGGAGCGTCGAACAAACCCTTAGCCCGTACGCGCAGGACGGCGTGCTCGACCTGTCCATCGAAGCCCAACTCAGCTGGGGCCGCCCAACTCAGCCGCCCGGGCCTGCAGGTACCGCTGCTCCGGAACACTCTGCGTAAGCCGCGCGGCCAGCTCGTACGCGGCCAGCGCCCCCGCACGATCCCCAGCCAGCTCAAGCAGATGCGCACGTACGGCGGCCAACCGGTGATGGCCCTTCAACGCCGGATCAAACGCCGGATCAGCAGCATCAAGCAACGCCAGTCCATCAGCCGCCCCATGCACCATCGCAACCGCCACGATCCGATTGAGCGTCACCATCGGCCCCGGCGCAGTCGCCTCAAGCAGCTCGTACAGCATCAGGATCTCGCGCCAGTCCGTGTCCTCGGCCCGCCGAGCCTCGTCATGTACTGCAGCGATAGCGGCCTGCAACTGGTACGACCCCACCGGCGCCGTACGCAGCGTCGACGTGATCAGCTCGGTGCCCTCGGCAATCGCAGCGGTGTCCCACAACGTACGGTCCTGCTCAGGCAACGGCACCAGCGCACCGTCCGCAGTGGTTCGTGCTGGTCGCCGCGCATCCGTCAGCAGCATCAGCGCGAGCAGCCCCGCCACCTCGCCCTCCGCCGGCAGCAGCGTCCGCAGCTGACGGGTCAGCCGGATCGCCTCCGTGCTCAGCTCGACCCGGTGCAGCGACGCGCCGGACGACGCCGTGTACCCCTCGTTGAAAATCAGATAGAGCACGTGCAGTACGGCCGCCAACCGCTCCGCCTGCTCAGCCACCGGCGGCATCGCGAACCGTGCTCCCTGCAACTTCGCCTTCGCGCGGCTGATCCGCTGCCCGATGGTTGCCTCCGGCACCAGGAACGCGCGCGCGATCTCACCGGTGGTCAGCCCGCCGACCGCGCGCAGCGTCAGCGCGACCTGCGACTGTGCGGTCAACGTCGGGTGGCAGCAGAGCATCAGCAACGTGAGCGAGTCGTCGGCGGACGAGGCCGGTTCTGGTGCGGTCCACGACGCGACGGTCTCCTCGCGGCGTACGCGGGCGGTCTCGCTCCGCAGCATCTCGATCCGCCGCCGCGAAGCGACCGTGACCAGCCAGCCACGCGGGTTGTCCGGAACACCTTCTCCCGGCCACTGCTGCGCCGCCGCCAACAGAGCTTCCTGTACGGCGTCCTCGCACGCGTCGAAGTCGCCGTACCGTCGTACCAGCGCGGCCAGTACCTGGGGAGTCAGCTCCCGGAGCAGGTCCTCGATCAAGCGAACGCACCGAGATCGCGGACCGGGCGTACCTCCACCACGCTGAACGGTGCTTCCGGGATCTGCGTGACAATCTCCACAGCACGTTCCAGCGTGTCGCAGTCGAGCAGGTAGAAGCCGGCCAGTTGCTCCTTCACCTCCGCGAACGGTCCGTCCGTGGTCAGCGCCTTCCCGTCCCGTACCAGCACCTGCTTGGTCAGCCCCGGATCGTCGAGTGATTCCGATGCCACCAGCTCCCCGCGAGCGGCAAGTGCCTCGTGCAGAGCGGCGTACCCGGCCATCCCTTCCCGCTTCTGCTCGTCGGTCAGCGCGTCCCAGACCGCACGCGATTCCGGGTTGCCGTAGATCAGTACCAGGAACTTCATCTGCTCAGCGTAAGCATCACCAAGGGGTATCGATCGGGTCACCGCTTCATACCACCCATAGCGGCGCAGCGACCCAAGCGTTCAGGTATCAGGGGAAACGGAGGGCATGCCCCGGCATGGCCGGGGGCAAACCTGTCGGCGTGCCCCAGTACAGTTACGACGGGTACTCAGGGTGAGAGAGGGAGGGGTCGCGTGCCGGACTTGGAAGTGTCCGACCGGGTGTGGACGATCCCGAACGCGCTCAGTTTCCTCCGGTTGCTGGGCGTGCCGCTGTTCCTGTGGCTGATTCTCGGCCCGAAGGCGGACGGCTGGGCGCTGCTGGTGCTGGCGATCTCCGGCTTCACCGACTGGGCCGACGGCCAGATCGCCCGCCGGATGAACCAGACCACCCGCCTCGGCCAGATGCTCGACCCGGTCGCGGACCGGCTGTACATCTTCGCCACCGTGATCGGCCTGGCGCTGCGCGACATCATCCCGTGGTGGCTGGCGATCGCGCTGCCGCTCCGGGACGTACTGCTCACACTCACCTTGCCGGCGCTGCACCGCCGCGGTTTCAATGCGCTGCCGGTGCACTTCCTCGGCAAGTCCGCGACCTTCTGCCTGCTCTACGCGTTCCCGCTGCTCCTGCTCGGTGACGGCGACAGCACACTGAACATGCTGGCCCGCGTGTTCGGCTGGGCGTTCGCGATCTGGGGTACGGGGCTGTACTACTGGGCCGGCGCGCTGTACTTCGCCCAGCTCCGGCACCTGATCCAGACGGTGAAACCGATCAAGGACACGGCCGGGTAGACAGGTGACCCAGCAAGCCCCGTCCAAGCCACGGCGCGTCGACGCGTCGATGTCGCTGCTGAACAACCTGATGGCGCACCCGATCGACGAGGGGTACGCCGCTGCCGCCAGGACCCGGCCGAGTCAGGACGGAAAGTCCGCCCGGTCCCGGCACAAGGTGATGCTGGTCGCGGCCACCGTCGTACTCGGCTTCTTGCTGGCCGTCGCCGCCGCGCAGAACTACCGCGCCGCGCCGGAAGCGGAGAAACAGCGCAAGGAGCTGATCGCCCGGATCAACCAGGCCGACACCCGGTTGTCCGACCTGCGCAGCCGGCAGTCCGGGCTGGCGGATGAGGTACGCGGCCTGCAGGCGAGCGGACTGAGCAACGACAGCAGCGGTGCGGCCTTGCAGCAGAAGCTCGACGACCTGGAGCTGCAGACCGGGGCGATCGCGGCCACCGGGCCCGGGATCAAGGCGGTCATCGACGACGCGAAGAACGCCGACGCCAAAGAGGGCCGCATCCTCGACGTCGACCTGCAGCAGCTGGTCAACGGCCTGTGGACAGCCGGCGCGGAGGCGATCTCGGTGAACGGTCACCGGATCACCTCGCTGACCGCGATTCGCGGCGCGGGCAGCGCGATCACGGTCGACTACAGCTCGCTCACCCCGCCGTACACGGTGCTCGCGATCGGTGACACCGCGACCATGCCGGCCCGGTTCGCGCAGAGCTCGGGCGGGCAGTGGGTGCAGTACCTGGTCAGCAACTTCGATGTTAGATCCACCATCACGACGGAGGACTCCTTGCTGGTGCCGGCCGATGCGACGATCGCGTTGCGTTACGCGAAGGTGGGTCCGAAATGATCGCCGTACTCGGACTCGTTGCCGGTGTCGTGATCGGCCTGCTGGTCGCGCCCGACGTACCGGAGTGGGCGCAGCCGTACTTGCCGATCGCGGTGGTGGCGGCGCTGGACGCGGTGTTCGGTGCGCTGCGCGCTTTCCTGGACGGGATCTTCGACGACAAGGTGTTCGTGGTGTCGTTCGTGTCCAACGTGCTGATCGCGGCCCTGATCGTGTACCTGGGTGACCAGCTCGGGGTCGGCTCGCAGCTGTCCACCGGCGTGGTCGTGGTGCTCGGCATCCGGATCTTCACCAACATGGCCGCGATCCGCCGGCACATCTTCCGGGCCTGACATGACCGACGACAAACCGGACCAGACCCCGGGCCAGACCCCGGGCCAGACCCCCGACCCGCGGCCGGGCAACAAGCCGGAGCCGACCGCGTCCGCCCAGCCCGAACCCAAGCCGGCCGCCCAGCCCGAGCCGGCTGCCCAGCCGGAGCCCGGCAGCAAGCCCGTGCCGACGCCGATGCCCAAGCCGAAGACGCCGAACCTGGCGCTGCGCCGGCTCCGGACCGGGTTCAAGCCGTCCCGCGGCCAGGCGATCGTCGCCCTGGTGCTCGCGCTGGTGGCGTGCATGGCGGTCGTCCAGGTCCGGGTGAACCGGGCCGACGACGGCTACCAGAACGCCCGCCGCGAGGACCTGATCGCGATCCTGGACGGCCTCGGCCAGAACACCCGCCGGCTGGAGAGCGAGATCACCGATCTGGAGGAGCGGAAGAACTCGCTGTCCTCCAGCGCGGACAAGGCCCAGACCGCCCGCGAACAGGCCGAGGCCCAGGTCCGGACGCTCGGCATCCTGGCCGGTACGCTGCCGGCGCAAGGCCCGGGGGTACGAATCACGCTGAACGACCCACAGGGCAAGATGACCTCCAGCAACCTGCTGGACGCGATCGAGGAGCTCCGCGACGCGGGCGCCGAGGCGATCCAGATCAACGGAGCGGTCCGGGTGGTGGCGAGTACCGACTTCGTGGACGATGCGCCGGGAATCGCGATCGACGGCAAGAAGGTGACTTCTCCGTACGTGGTGGAGGCGATCGGTGAGTCGCACAACCTGTCCGGGGCGGCGAACTTCCCGGGCGGTCTGGTCAGCGAGGTGACCGGCCCGCAGGTCGGCGGAACGGCCGAGGTGACCGAGCTGACGAACCTCCAGATCACTGCCTTGCACGCGCCGGAGGAGCATCGTTACGCTCGCCCGGCGGCCAGCCCGACCAAGTAGCTGCCCCCTGCAGTCCGCAACGGCTCTGCAGTTTAACGAAAGGGAACGACGGTGTACCCCGAAGACCTGAAGTACACGGCCGAGCACGAGTGGGTGAAGGCTGCCGAGGAGGGACCGGTGCGGGTCGGTATCACCGACTTCGCCCAGGATCAGCTCGGCGACATCGTGTACGTGCAGCTGCCCGACGTCGGCACCGTGGTGCGGGCCGGTGACTCCTGCGGCGAGCTCGAGTCGACCAAGAGCGTGAACGATCTGTTCGCTCCGGTGAACGGCACCGTGACCGCGGTGAACGAGGCGCTCGGCGACCAGCCGGACCTGGTCAACACCGACCCGTACGGCGAGGGCTGGCTGCTCGACATCGAGGTCGAGGACGCCGCCGAGGTGGCGGCGCTGATGGATGCCGACACCTATCAGGGACAGCTCGACCAGAGCTGACAGCCAACTGATAGCGTTACCGGGCCTCAACCGCTGGTCGAGGGTTGAGGCCTATGTCCACACTGTCAATACGGGGTCTATCGAAAACGTCGCCGGACCACCGGCGATCGGGAGGATCACAGCATGCCGTTCTGCAACCAGTGCGGGCACGAGAACTCCGAGGGCAGCCGGTTCTGCTCGCAGTGCGGAGCGATGCTGCCTGGCGCGGACCGCCCGGCGGCAGCCCCGGCGACTCCCCAGCCGGTGCCCGGGGTGACCGACACCGCGATGCTGACCCCGATCGGGGCCGAGCCGGAGCCGGAGCAGACCGGTGAGCCGCTGACCGCCGACGACGAGGCCGCCGTCGGCGCGCTGCCGGCCGGGTCCGCCCTGCTCATCGTCCAGCGCGGCCCGAACGCGGGCAGCCGGTTCCTGCTCGACGTCGACGTGGTCACCGCCGGCCGGCACCCGGACAGCGACATCTTCCTCGACGACGTGACGGTGTCCCGCCGGCACGCCGAGTTCCGCCGGGACGCGTACGGCGTAAAGGTCCGCGACGTCGGCAGCCTGAACGGCACGTACGTGAACCGGGACCGGATCGACGAGGTGCTGCTGAACAACGGCGACGAGGTCCAGATCGGCAAGTACCGGCTGGTCTACTACGCCAGTGGCCAGGCCTGAGGCCGGCACCGAAGGGCCCGCCGACGGCCGCGGCATCGGCGAGGTGCTGCAGCTGCTCCAGGCCGAGTTCGCTGACGTCACGATCTCGAAGATCCGGTTCCTGGAGGCGGAAGGGCTGGTCACACCGGCCCGGACCGCTTCCGGGTACCGGAAGTTCAGTGCTGCCGACGTGGAGCGGTTGCGGTACGTACTGACCGCGCAACGCGACCAGTACCTGCCGCTCAAGGTGATCAAGGAACACCTCGGCGCGATCGACCGCGGCTTGCGTCCGGCCGCCGCCGGTCCGCCGGTGGCGCCGGCTTCGTTGCCGCAGACACCCGGTCAGCCGGTCGCGGACGATTTCGGTGCCGCGAGCACCGAGTTGCGGCTGACCCGCGAGGAGCTCCGGACCGCCGCGGGCGTCTCCGCCGAGTTGCTCGGTGAGCTGGAGAGCCACGGCCTGGTGGTGGCCAGCGGCAACCATTACTCCGGCGACGCGATCGTGATCGCCCAGGTCGCCGCCGAGCTGGCCGGCTACGGCCTCGAGCCGCGGCACCTGCGCGCGTTCCGTACTGCCGCCGATCGCGAAGTCGGCCTGATCGAGCAGGTCACCGGCCCGCGCCGGACCGACCAGACCGCGGAGCTGGCCGCCCTCACCGTCCGCCTGCACACCGCTCTGGTCCGCTCCCGCCTCCCACGCTGACCCGCGCTGATATCCGCTCTGGGTTGACCGCGGAGTAGGCTGAAGGTGTGCGCGAAGTCGACGTGGTCGGAGTCCGGGTTGAGATGCCCTCGAGTCAGCCGATCGTGCTGTTGCGGGAGGTCGGTGGGGAGCGGTATCTGCCGATCTGGATCGGCGCTGCCGAGGCAAGTGCGATCGCTTTCGCCCAGCAAGGGATGGAACCACCCAGGCCGCTGACCCACGACCTGTTCGCCGAGACGCTCCGGGTGCTCGGGCACACCCTCAGTCAGGTCCGGATCGTGAACCTGACCGACGGCGTGTTCGAGGCGATCCTGGTGTTCGACGACAAGACGGAGATCTCCGCGCGGCCGTCGGACTCGATCGCGCTCGCGCTGCGCACCGGCACGCCGGTGTTCTGCACCGAGGAGATCCTGGCCGAGGCCGGGATCCCCGTCCCGGAGAGTGAGACGGACGGCGCCGACGAGGTCGTGGAGGAAGAGGAGGTCGAGCGGTTCCGGGAGTTCCTCGACCAGGTGACTCCGGAGGACTTCGACAAGAGCTGAGCCGCTGGTTCCGGCCGCCCACGGCAGGATCGGTGCGGGATTGGTACAAGATCGGCTAAGTAACGATTCGTACGGCGGTCGCGACACGCTCTCGGCTCGATGCGGTTGTCGTTGACCCGGTTCGGGCGGCGGCTTACCGTGAAGAAGTCGTGGGGTGCTGTCACTCCACGCAGATGGCTCGTACCAGTCGGTATCCAAGCAGTATCCAGGGAGGCTCAGGCGTGACACGCACCGGCGACACGGATCTGACGGCGCAGTCGACGTCCGACGCGCACGCCGAGGCCATGGCGGCCGCGGAGGCTTCCGCCGGGGTCCAGGGTCTGTTGTTCGACGACGACCTGCGGCCGATGCCGGAGGACGTCGGGTTCCGCGGCCCGACCGCGTGCGCCGCGGCCGGGATCACCTACCGGCAGCTCGACTACTGGGCGCGGACCGGTCTCGTCTCGCCTTCGGTCCGGCCGGCCACCGGCTCCGGGACGCAACGTCTGTACGGCTTCCGCGACGTCCTGTTGCTGAAGGTGATCAAGCGGCTGCTCGACGCCGGGATCTCGCTGCAGCAGATCCGGACCGCGATCGCGCACCTGAGCAAGCGCGGCTTCGACGACCTGACCCAGATCACGCTGATGAGCGACGGCGCGTCGGTGTACATGTGCAGCTCGCCGGACGAGGTGATCGACCTGCTGGCCGGCGGCCAGGGTGTCTTCGGGATCGCGCTCGGCGGTGTCTGGCGTGAGGTCGAGGGTTCACTGTCCGAGCTGCCGACCGAGCGGGCCGACGGTCACGACGACGGCGACTCCGAGTCGCACACCGACGAACTCGCCGCGCGCCGTCGCGCCCGGATGACAGGCTGACGTAACGTACGTCCCGTGCGCCCACTCACTGCCGACTCGCTCCGCGGTGTGTGGGCGACGTTGTTGCTGCCGCTGAACCCGGACGACTCGATCGACTTCAGCCGGCTCGAAGCTCAAGCTGAGACTTTGACCAGGACGACAGTCGACGGGCTCTACGCGCATGGCACGGCCGGGGAGTTTCAAACGCTCACCGAAGCCGAGTTCGACCGGATCAACGAGCTGCTGGCGGGCGCCGACAAACCGTTCCAGCTCGGCGCGAGTCACCCGTCGGCCCAAGTGCAGCTCGGACGCGTACGACGTGCCGCGAGGTTGTCGCCCGGTGCGATCCAGGTCATCGTCCCGGACTGGCTTCCGCTGAACGCGTACGAAGTGCTCGACTTCCTTCGCCGGACTGCCGATGCGGCCGATGGCGTACCACTCGTGCTGTACAACCCGCCCCACGCGAAGACCACGATCGGTCCGCGGCAACTGGGTGAGCTCGCGGAAGCCGTACCAAGTCTGATCGGCTTGAAGACCGCCGGTGGTGACAAGGCGTGGTTCGACGAAGCGCTGCAGTCAGGATTGTCGATCTTCGTGCCCGGTCATTTCCTGGCGAGCATGTCGTCACTCGGCGCGCACGGCAGTTACTCGAACGTCGCGGCGCTCTCACCGAACGGTGCGGTGAAGTACGCCACCGATCTGGATGTCGAGCGGCGGATCGGTGAGTTCTTCGCCGCGCATGTCGCGCCGCTGCAGAAGGCCGGCCTGTCGAACCCGGCGCTGGACAAGTTCCTGGCCGCGGTCGGGGACTGGGCGGTGGGGGACTGGGACGACGCCGGGACGCGGGTGCGCTGGCCGATGCAGTCGGCCACGGCCGAGCAGGTCGCGGCGGCGCGGCCGGACGCCCGCAGGCTGCTGCCCGAACTGTTCCCGGATTCCTGGTAGCCTCGGTTCAGCCGTACACAACACTCGGGAGAGACCCGTGTCATCGGGCGCCGAAGGGGCAATTCCTCCCCGGAACCTCTCAGGCCCATGGACCGAGTGTCACAGGCGACTCTGGAGCGTTGCGCGCGAGACCGCGCGCGGGTGACAGAGGGGGAGGCGACCGGACGCATTTGCCAGCAACGGAGCCTCTAGATGAACAACTCACCGCAGCTTTCGGCGACCTTCGCCGACCGGCACATCGGGCCGCGCCCGGACGAGATCGCCCGGATGGTCGAGCTCCTCGGGTACGCCGACGTGGACGCGCTGGTCGACGCGGCGGTCCCGGCTTCGATCCGCTCCGCCGAGCCGCTGCGGCTGCCGGAGCCGGCCTCCGAGGTGGACGCGCTCACGGAGCTCCGCCAGCTCGCCGCCCGCAACAACGTCGCCACCTCGATGATCGGCCAGGGGTACTACGGCACCTTCACCCCGTCGGTCATCGTCCGCCGTCTGGTCGAGAACCCGGCCTGGTACACCGCGTACACGCCGTACCAGCCGGAGATCTCCCAGGGCCGGCTCGAGGCGCTGCTGAACTTCCAGACCGTCGTCTCCGACCTGACCGGCCTGCCGACCGCGAACGCGTCGCTGCTCGACGAGGGCACCGCGGCCGCCGAGGCGATGACGCTGGCCCACCGCTCGAACAAGAAGAGCAAGTCCGACCGGTTCCTGGTCGACGCGGACTGCTTCGCGCAGACGATCGCGGTGGTGCGTACGCGCGCCGAGGCCCTTGGCATCGAGGTTGTCGTCGCCGACACCACCGACGGTCTGCCGGCGGGCGACTTCTTCGGGTTCCTGGTGCAGTACCCGGGTTCGAACGGTGCTGTCCGTGACCTGAAGCCGCTGATCGAGGCGGCGCACGAGGGCGGCGCATTGGTTGCCGTCGCTTCCGATCTGCTCGCGCTGACGGTGCTCGAGGCACCGGGTGAGGCCGGCGCGGACATCGTCATCGGGTCGTCGCAGCGCTTCGGCGTACCGCTCTTCTACGGCGGTCCGCACGCCGGCTTCATGTCCGTACGCTCCGGTCTCGAGCGGTCGTTGCCCGGTCGCCTGGTCGGCGTGTCGATCGACGCCGACGGCGCCCCGGCGTACCGGCTGGCGCTGCAGACGCGTGAGCAGCACATCCGGCGTGAAAAGGCGACGTCCAACATCTGTACGGCGCAGGTCCTGCTCGCCGTGGTCGCGTCGATGTACGCCGTGTACCACGGTCCGGAAGGGCTTCGCGCGATCGCGGAGCGGGTGCACTCGTACGCGGGCAAGCTCGCCGCGTCGCTGCGCGCGGGCGGGGTCGAGGTCGTACACAGCGACTTCTTCGACACGGTGCTCGCGCGCGTGCCTGGCAGTGCCGCCGATGTCGTGGACGCCGCCCGGCAGAACGGCATCTGGCTGCGGCTCGTCGACGCGGATCACGTCGGCATCTCCTGCGACGAGAAGACCGATGTCGCCACGCTGACCCGGGTCTGCCAGTCGTTCGGCGTCCAGTACGACGACACGCTCGACGCCGGCGCGATCGCGGTACCGCGGACGACCGAGTACCTGACGCACCCGGTCTTCAACACGCACCGGTCCGAGACGTCGATGCTGCGGTACCTGCGCAAGCTGTCCGACATGGACTACGCGCTGGACCGCGGGATGATCCCGCTCGGGTCCTGCACGATGAAGCTGAACGCGACCACCGAGATGGAGCCGGTGACCTGGCCGGAGTTCGCGGATCTGCATCCGTTCGCGCCGGTGGAGGACGCGGCCGGGTACGTGAAGCTGATCGGTCAGCTGGAGCGCTGGCTGGCCGAGGTCACCGGGTACGCGAAGGTGTCGATCCAGCCGAACGCCGGATCCCAGGGCGAGCTGGCCGGGCTGCTCGCGATTCGCGGGTACCACCACGGCCGCGACGACTTCGAGCGGAACATCTGCCTGATCCCGGCCAGCGCGCACGGGACCAACGCGGCGTCCGCGGTGATGGCCGGGATGAAGGTGGTCGTTGTCAAGGGCAACGACGACGGCACGATCGACCTGGACGACCTGCGAGCGAAGGCGGACGAGCACAGCACGAAGCTCGCCGCGATCATGATCACGTACCCGTCGACCCACGGCGTGTACGAGGAGAGTGTCCGCGAGGTCTGCAAGATCGTCCACGACCACGGCGGCCAGGTGTACGTCGACGGGGCGAACCTGAACGCGCTGCTCGGTCTCGCGCAGCCGGGTGAGTTCGGTGGCGATGTCAGCCATCTGAACCTGCACAAGACGTTCTGCATCCCGCACGGTGGCGGCGGTCCGGGCGTCGGTCCGGTCGCGGTCGCGGCGCATCTGGCCCCGTACCTGCCGAACCATCCGCTGCTCGACCAGGCCGGTCCGGAGTCGGGCGTCGGTCCGATCAGCGCCGCGCCGTTCGGTTCCGCGGGCGTGCTGGCGATCTCGTGGGCGTACATCCGGATGATGGGCGCCGAGGGCCTGACCGCCGCGACCAAGGCGGCCGTGCTGACCGCGAACTACGTGGCGAAGCGGCTCGAGGGTGCGTTCCCGGTGCTGTACACCGGCGAGAACGGCCTGGTCGCGCACGAGTGCATCCTCGACCTGCGGCCGATGACCAAGGAGACCGGCATCTCCGTCGACGACGTCGCGAAGCGGCTGATCGACTACGGTTTCCACGCCCCGACGATGTCGTTCCCGGTCGCCGGCACCCTGATGGTCGAGCCGACCGAGTCCGAGGACCTCGGCGAACTCGACCGGTTCTGCGACGCGATGATCGCGATCCGGCACGAGATCGACCGGGTCGCGGCCGGCGAGTGGCCAGCCACCGACAACCCGCTGGTAAACGCGCCGCACACGGCCGAATCCGTCATCAACGACAAGTGGGACCACCACTACACCCGCGAGGAAGCCGCCTTCCCCCGCTCCGTGGACCGCGCCGCCAAGTACTGGCCACCGGTCCGCCGAATCGACGGCGCCCACGGCGACCGCAACCTCATCTGCTCCTGCCCCTCCCCAGAGGCCTTCCAATAACCGCGCCCTGCCCAGGAATCCGGCAGCTCGACAGTACGTATACGGCCACCGCGCCCGCCCGCAGGCGGGGGCGGCGGCTGGAGACGAAGCTGTGGAGATATACGTACTGTCGAGCCGCCGAGCGGTGGTGGCGGCGAGCGGCATTTAGGATGTCTGGACGGTTTGGAGTTGTGGAGGTTGTGTGGTGAGTGGTGTGCGTCCTGATACTGCTGCTGCGCTGTTTGCCGAGGTGGCGGCGGGGCAGGGTGGGAGTAAGGTGCCTTCGGTTTGTGCTGGTGTGTTGCGGGACGGGGCGCTGGCCTGGGCGGGGGAGCGCGGGCGGTTCGCCACTGCTGGTGGGGATCTGCCGGGCGTGGACGTGCAGTACCGGATCGGGTCGATCACCAAGACGTTGACGGCTGTCCTGATCATGCAGTGCCGGGACGAAGGGCTGCTCGGGCTGAATGATGCCGTGGGCAAGCATCTGCCGGGCGTGGCGTTCGGGGATCTGACCGTACGGCACCTGCTCGCGCACAGTGGCGGGATGAACGCGGAGCCCGAAGGCCCTTGGTGGGAACGGAATCCGGGGGTTTCGTACGACGAGCTGGTCGCGGCGATGGACGACGCGCACGCGGCCGGCCCGGCGGATCGGCGGCATCACTACTCGAACCTCGGGTACGGGTTGCTCGGCGAGATCGTCAGCCGGGTACGCGGCGAAGCGTGGCTGGACCTGGTGCAGTCCCGGATCCTTGATCCGTTGGGGATGAAGCGTACGACGTACTTCCCGACTGCCCCGGCCGCGGATGGATTTTCGGTGCATCCGTTCAGCGGGCAGCTCGTTCCGGAGCCCGCGTACGACTCGGGCGCGATGGCCCCGGCGGGGCAGCTGTGGAGCACGATCGAGGACCTGGCGCGGTACGCGGCGTTCTGGATCGACCCGGTGACCGACGTACTCAGCCGCGACTCGGTCGAAGAAATGGCCGCGCCGGTGGCGTCCGATCCGCAGGAAGGGCTGACCGCGTCGTACGGGCTGGGCCTGCGCTTGATCGCGGATGATCCGCACCTGCTGATCGGTCACACCGGCTCGATGCCCGGCTTCCTGGCCGGCCTGTTCGTTGATCGTGATCGCCGTGTCGGCGCGGTCACCCTCGGCAACGCGACGTACGGCCGGGTCGCGTCGCTCGCTCCGGACCTGATCCGCATCCTCACCAGCTACGAACCGCCGATCACGCAGGAGTGGGTGCCCGAACCGACGCTGGCCCAGGGCACCGATCTGCTCGGCCACTGGTACTGGGGCAACACGCCGATGACCATCACGGTCTCCGGCGGCATCCTGCAACTGTCCGGCGGCCTCACCACCCGCCTGACGCCGCTGGGTCCCGACCTCTACCAGGGGCGCGACGGCTACCTCGCCGGCGAACGCCTCCGGGTGATCCGCGACGGCGCCACGATCACGCACCTGAACGTGGCGACCTTCGTTCTCACCAGGACGCCGTACGGGAACCACTAGCTCGTGCCAGGGGCTGTCAGGCTGATGTCAGGGCGGTGTCAGCGGCTTCGGTGATGGTGGTTGCCTCAGTTCTTTCCTGTCCGGAGGCAGACCGAAATGTTCCATCGCATCGGGCGCGTTGCCGTCCGTCATCCCATCTGGACGATCGTGGCCTGGCTCGTGATCGCGGTCGCCGTGGTGGCGACCGCGCCGAGCCTGCCGTCGAGCAGTGACCAGAGCAGTTTCCTGCCCAAGAGCTACGAGTCGATCCAGGCCGCGGAGCTCCAGCAGAGCGCGTTCCCGACCGCGTTCACGCCGTCGGCCATCGTCTTGTACTCGCGGTCCGACGGCGGGCGGCTCAGTCCCGCCGATCTGAAGGACGCCGCGAAGATCACCACCGAGCTCGGCGCGAAGAAGATCGATCAGGTCGAGCAGGTCGTGCCGGGGCCGCCGTCGAAGGACGGCAAGTACGTGCTCGGGCTGGTGTCGATGGACACCAACAACGCCGGCCAGCAGAGTCAGCTGGACGCCGCGAAGACGCTGCGCGACGACGCGAAGGCGCTGACGAAGGGTACCCAGCTGGACGCGAAGCTGGGCGGTTCGGCGGTCCAGGGCCTGGATCAGCAGGAGTCGTCGAGCCGGGCCGACATGCTGACCTTCGTGGGTACGTTCGCGATCATCCTGATCACGCTGCTGATCATCTTCCGGTCGCCGATCCTCGCGCTGCTGCCGTTGATCGTCCTGCTCGCGCTGGTGTCGACGACGGCCAACGGGCTGATCGCCGACGCCACCAAGCTGTTCGGGCTGGAGGCGAGCAGTTCGATCTCGGCGTTGCTGATCGTGGTACTGCTCGGGGTCGGCACCGACTACTACCTGTTCCTGATGTTCCGTTATCGCGAGCGGCTGCGGGCGGGTGAGCAGTCCAAGGAGGCGATGATCAACGCGGTCGGGCGGGTCGGTGAGGCGATCGCGTCGGCGGCCGGTGCGGTCATGATCGCGTTCCTCGCGCTGCTTCTGTCGTCGCTCGGCTTCCTGAAGCAGATGGGGCCGGCGCTGGCGATCACGGTCGCCGTGACGCTCGTTGCCGCGCTGACGCTGTTCCCCGCGATCTGCTCGCTGATTCCGCCGCGGGTGCTGTTCTGGCCGTCGAAGGCGTGGCGCAAGGAGCCTTCGAACGCGCGGTTCGCGGCGCTCGGTCGCGGGGTTCAGCGCCGGCCGGCCCTGTTCGCCGCGGTGTCCGGGATCGTGATGGTCGCGCTCGCGCTCGGCACGCTCGGCTTCAAGGCGACCTTCGATCTGGCCGCCGGTTCGATGCCGAAGACCAAGGAGTCGATGGTCGTCCAGACCGAGATGCAGTCCGCGTACTCGGCCGGTGCGGCCGAGCCGACCTCGGTTCTGGTCACCACGACCGGCGGCGGGCGGCTCGATCCGGCGACGCTGCCCGCGTACGAGAAGAAGCTTGCCGCGGTCGCGGGCGTTGCCGACGTACTGCCGGCGGCGATCAGCAAGGACGGCCGGACCGCGAACATCACGGTCACGCTCGGCTATGGATCGGCGACCGATGAGGCGTTGCGTACGGTGGGTGCCGTCCGCGACGTCGCGCACGCCGACGCCCCGCCGGGTACGAAGGCGCTCGTCGGTGGAATGTCGTCGATCTACAAGGACATCAACGCCGCGGTCAACCATGACTACCGCACGGTGTTCCCGCTGGCCGCGCTGTTGATCATGATCATCCTCGCCTTGCTGCTGCGCAGTGTGGTCGCGCCGTGGTACCTGATGATCTCGGTCGGGCTGGGCTTCGGCGCGACGCTCGGTGCGACGGTACTGATCTTCCAGAACAGCCTGGGGCATTCCGGACTGATGTTCATGCTGCCGGTGATCATGTACTTGTTCGTCGTTGCCATCGGCACCGATTACAACATCCTGATGATCGCCAGACTGCGGGAAGAGGCGCGGGAGGGCCGGGATCCGCGCGAGGCTGCGAGTATGGCAGTCCGGCACGCCGGTCCGACCGTCGCCGCGGCCGGGTTCATCCTGGCGGCGACGTTCGCCACCTTGATGCTGGCCGGCAACTCGTTGCTGACCGAGATGGGATTCGCCGTCTCGTTCGGCATCGTGGTCGCGGCCTTCGTGATGGCGATGTTCTTTACCCCGAGCCTGACGGCCCTGATCGGCCACGCGGCCTGGTGGCCGGGTCACCAGGACCGGCAGAAGTCACCCGAGGACGCCTCCGAGCCGAAACCGCTGGAGTCGGTCACTCGGTCCTGATTCCCGGCGCGGCCGTGCCTGAGCGCGGCCGCGCCGGCCCGGGGGTGAGGATCGCCACTTTCGGCGGTAGTCGAGTTGACACCGTGCGTGCGGCGGGCAAAAGTTAGGGCTGCCTTAGTAAGGGTTGCCTTACTCGACAACTTCCCGGGAGCACTGGATGCCGCAGCCCGCGCGTCTGACCGCCGTGACCGCACCTCTCCGCACCCCGTTCACCAACCTTTGGCCGCTGGCCTCGACAGTTGCGGACCGGGATCGGGGTCCGTTGCCGCACGGTTCGCCGGGCGTGGTGCTGCGGCGCGCGGCCGAAGTACTGGGCGAGCCGAGGGTGCCGTCGACCGGCGTGGGGGAGTCCGCCGCGCTCGACCTGATCGCCGGGCTGCTCGCGGAGAGCGGGATCGACCTGAGCCACCCGCACGCGGCCGCGCATCTGCAGCCGCCGGTGCTCCAGGTGGCCGTCGACGCGGATGCGCTGGCGTCGGCGAGCAACGCCTCGATGGACACGTACGACTCCGGTCCGGCCACGCTGGCGATCGAGCAGTGGGTCGTACGCGCCTTGGCCGACCTGGCCGGCTTCGGCCGGGAAGCAGATGGCGTACTGACCCCGGGCGGTTCGATCTCGAACCTGCTCGCCGTACTGATTGCCCGTGACAGCGCGGCCGCCGCGGCCGGGATCGACGTACGGCGGAACGGTCTGCAGGGACTGCACCGCCCGGTCGTGTTCTGCTCCGAGCTCGCGCACTTCTCGGTCCAGCGAGCCTGCGCCGCGCTCGGGCTCGGCGAGGAAGCCGTGATCACGATCCCGTCCGACGAGAACTTCCGGATGCGTACGGACGTACTCGCGGACGAACTCGCGCTACCGGGCCGGACTCCGATCGCGGTGATCGCCACGGCCGGGACCACGGACTTCGGCTCGATCGACCCCATCGCACCGATCGCCGAGCTGGCCCGCAAGCACGACGTCTGGGTCCACGTCGACGCGGCGTACGGGTTCGGCGCACTGTTCTCCGAGCGGCTCGCGCCCTTGCTGGCCGAGGTGGCACTGGCGGACTCGGTCACGCTCGACCTGCACAAGATCGGCTGGCAGCCGGCCGCGACCAGTGTGCTGCTGGTCGCGGACCGGACCAGGCTCGCCGCGTTCGACCGGTCGGTGGACTACCTGAACCCGGCCGACGACATCGACTGCGGGCTGGACGGTCTGCTCGGCCGCAGCCTGCAGACCACCCGGCGTCCGGATGCGGTCAAGGTTGCCACCACGCTGACCGCGTACGGCCGGTCCGGGCTGGGCACGATGCTGGACACCTGCCACGAGCTGGCGCATGCCGCCGCGGCCCGGGTCGTTGCCGACAGCAACCTCGAGTTGCTGGCGCCGGTGACCCTGACCACGGTGCTGTTCCGGGTCGCCGGGCAGGGCCTGGACCCGGCCGGAGTGGACGCGGTCCAGGGGGAGGTCCGGCGCCGGTTGCTGACGTCCGGCCGGGTGCTGATCGGCCGGACCAAGCTGCCTGCTCGCGGTGGCCGGCCGGCGACGGTCGCGTTGAAGCTGACGCTGCTGAACCCGAACGCGACCGCGACGGACATCGAGGAACTGCTCGACCAGGTCGTGGCCACCGGCCTCGACGTCCTGACCGGCGAGGGAGCGGCGTGAGCCCAATAGCAGTCGAAGTAGCTGTCGAAGCCCATCTGAACGCGATTCTGCGGTGCTACACCCGGGAGGCCTCGGTTCCGGTCGCGACCGGGCCGTTGACGCTGACGGTCGGCGCGTCGACCGTGACGGCCCGGGTCGAGCACGCGTCCCGGACTGGTCTGCATCAGTTCACGGACGTGCTGCTGGACGGTGCCCCGCCCGCGCCTCAGGACCTGGTACGGGTGCTGTCCGCGGACGCTGACCCGGCGGAGATCGACGACCTGGCGGCGCGTACGGCCGAGTCCGTACGCAACGTCGCGCGCTTTGTCGAGGAAGCCGATGGTGAGCGGGGGCCTGGACGCTTCCTGGAGTTCGAGCAGGCGTTGCTGTTCGGGCACCTGAATCACCCGGCGCCGAAGAGCCGGGACGGACTGAGCGGCGCAGAGCTGGCGGCGTACTCGCCGGAGCTCGGCGGTCGTTTCGCAGTGCACTGGTTCGAAGCCGACGCCGAGCTGGTGTCGTCGGACCAGGTGGCCGGCGCGCCCTCACTGCAGGGACTGGACGCTCTACAGCTGATGGGCGCGCTGGCCGGTATCACTCCGTCGGACGGGCGGGTGCTGGTTCCCGCGCACCCCTGGCAGGCGGCGGCGGTGCTACAGCGGCCGCGAGTCGCCGAGCTGGTCGCGGCGGGCCGCGTGAAGTCCCTAGGTCCGCAGGGGGCGCAGTGGTATCCGACGTCGAGCCTGCGGACGCTGTTCCACCCGGATCTGCCGGTGATGCTGAAGCTGTCGCTCGGGTTGCGGATCACCAACTCGCGGCGGGAGTCGACGCCGACCGAGTTGCGCCGTGGTCTGGAGATCAACCGCTTGCTGGACGCCGCGTACAACGCCGGCACGGCGACCGCGCATCCGCGCTTCAGCATCGTCCGCGACCCGGCTTGGGTTGCTCTTGACGAAGGTGGACCAACATTGACTGGTCTTGACGTTGCTGTACGAGAAGTGCCGGCAGACGTCAACAGTTATGCATGTTTGGCAGGTCTCGTCGCACCGCGCCCAGGCGGGATCAGCCGGCTCAGTGCGTTCGCCGCCGAGGACCCGGCCGCGTGGGTGGCGGAGTACATCGACAATGTGCTGATCCCGATGCTGCACCTGTACGCCGAGACCGGTATCGGTCTGGAAGCGCATCAGCAGAACACGCTCGTACGGCTGGATGGGCTCGGGCGGATCAGGGGCGGCGCGTACCGCGACAACCAGGGGTACTACCTGGCGTCGTCGTACCTCCGGAGCCTGCTGGCGGTGACCGGACTGCGGGACTCGACGCTGGCGGTGGTGGACGATCCGATTGTCGACGATCGACTGACCTACTACCTGCTGCACAACCAGGCGCTGGCTGTTGTCGGCTGTCTTGCAGCGGATGGGATGGCGGACGAGGGGGAGCTGCTCGGTGTGGTCCGGGAGCGGTTGACGGCAGCGCTGCCGCTGTTGAAGTCCGCTGGTCCGGACGGCGACCGGTTGGCACGCAGATGGCTCGAAGCGGACACGCTGCCGTGCAAGGCGAACATGTTGACTCGGCTACGCGGTATCGACGAGGTAGTGGCGCCACTGGACGCCCAGTCGGTGTACCTCGACATCCCCAACCCGCTCCGGTGAAGTACGAGCTCAACCTGGACGGTGGGTTCGCGCTGCGTCCAGCTGACTCGTCCGACGCGCCGCGGATCGCTCTCTGGATGGCTCAGCCGCACATCCAGCACTGGTGGAAGCAGGACTGGCCGGTGGAGCGCTGGGCGCAGGAGATCGAGCGGCAGACAGCTGGTGTGCATTCGGCGCCGTGCGTGGCTTCGGTCGACGCGGAGGAGTTCGGGTACGTGGAGTTGTATCGCGTACGGCATGACCGCCTGGCGGAGCACTACGCGTACGAGGAGCACGACTGGGGTGTGCATGTCGCGATCGGCGATGTCACCCGAGTCGGACGTGGGCTCGGCCGCCAGCTGCTCCGGTCGCTCGCCGACGCGCTACTGCACGCGGAACCAGCCTGTAGCCGGGTAGTGGCGGAGCCGGACCTGGAGAACACCCCATCCGTCCGTGCGTTCGGTGCAGCCGGTTTCGAAGCGTCTGGGGAGCTGCACCTGCCCGACAAGACAGCACTGCTGATGGTCCGTAGGAGGCACTAGATGTACGACGTGATCGCGATCGGCGCAGGACCGTTCAACCTCGGTCTGGCCGCACTGGCCGACGGTGTGGACGACCTGCAACTCGCAGTGCTGGACAGCCGGCCCGAGTTCACCTGGCACCGCGGACTGATGTTCGAGGACGCGATGCTGCAGGTGTCGTTCCTGGCGGACCTGGTCAGTCTGGTGGAACCGGCGCACCACCTGTCGTTCCTGTCCTTCCTGAAGGACAACGACCGGCTGTACCAGTTCTACGTACGCGAGAAGTTCCATCCGACGCGACGTGAGTACGAGACGTACCTGCGCTGGTGTGCCGCACAGCTCGACTCACTGCGCTTCGGACACCACGTACGGAACGCCGTGTGGAACGGATCGCACTTCGAGCTGACAGTAGAGCGCGGGGACGTACTGGAGACGTACGAAGCGCGCCACCTGGTAGTAGGCGTCGGCACTGAGCCGTTCGTCCCGGATGCACTAGCGGGGCTGCCGCCGGAGCGTTTCCTGCACTCCGCGGACTACCTGTTCCGCCGCGACGACCTCCTGCGTACTGGACGGGTAACTGTCGTCGGTTCAGGCCAATCCGGTGCGGAGTGCGCGCTGGACCTGCTACGAGCAGATCGCCCCGCAGTGTCGTGGTTGACGCGTACGCCGTCCTTCGCGCCACTTGACTACTCCAAGCTGGTCCTGGAGATGACCACGCCGTCGTACGTCGACTACTTCCACGCACTGGACGAACCAGTCCGTGACAGGTTGGTGAAGGAGCAGTGGCGGCACTACAAGGGCATCTCGTCAGAGACGCTGGATGACATCCACGACGTCTTGTACGCAAGGGATCTACGGGCTGACCTACAGTGTGGCGTAGCCGTGGTGTCGGCAGTGGCGCGTGCCGACGGGCTTGAGTTGACCATGCTGCACGCTGACAGCGGTAGGACGTTCCAGCACACGACAGATGCGGTAGTAGCGGCCACCGGCTATCGGAACCGGTCGTTGCCCTTCATGGAGTCACTGCAGGAGCAGATCCAGCACGACGCGGCTGGTCGGTGGGTGATCAACCGCGACCACAGCGTCCAAGCTGCAGACGAGCAGTTGGCCGGCCGCATCTTCGTTGCCAACGCCGACCTGCACAGTCACGGCGTCGCCGCACCGGACCTGGGCATCGGCGCGATCCGCAACGCGGGCATCCTGAACAGCATCGCCGGGCGCGAGGTGTACCGCCTGCCCAAGTCCACCGCCTTCACCACCTTCGCCGTCCCCGGAGCGTCATGAACGCATGGTCCACCTGCTCAGCTGAACTCCTGGCCAAGCTGATCGGCCAGTTCTGCACCGAGGGACTACTCCAACCCGTCGACAACCGCCTGGACCTCGGACCGGTGGCGTACACGTTCGAGGCAACCCGTGGTGGCTTCGGCAGTTGGCGGGTCGATCCGGCGTCCATCCGGCGTACGACCGCAGGCATCCTCGGCAACGACGAGAGCGAGCCTGCTACCGACCCGATCCAGTTCTTCGTCGAAGCCGCCGCGGTATTGGGCGTGGACGGGCCGACGGTAGCCGGGTACGTCGCCGAGCTCACCAGCACGCTCGCAGCCGACGTACGCATGGCTGCGACGACCGTACCGGCCGATGAGCTGCTCGACCTGCACCACAGCCGCCTGGAGGGCCATCTGACCGGCCACCCGCTGCTGGTGGCCAACAAGGGCCGGTTGGGCTTCTCCGCCGCCGACAGCGAGCGCTACGCCCCCGAGGCGCGTACACCTCTCCGCCTCACCTGGTTGGCCGTACGGCGCGGTCTGGCCGAGTTCCGCGGCACGCCAGACCTCTCGGAGTATGCAGTCATCAAACACGAGCTACCACCGGACGTCATAGCGGCGTTCCGCGACCAGTTGGACGACCCCGACGCGTACGTCTGGCTCCCGTGCCACCCGTGGCAGCTGGACCACGTCGTACGGACCCAGTGGGCCCGTGAACTGGCTACCGGCGAGGTCGTCGTGCTGGGGGAGAGCCCCGAGGACTACCTGCCCACACAGTCGATCCGCACCATGGTCAACCTCGCCGACCACGACCGGTACCAGGTCAAGTTGCCGCTCAAGATCCTCAACACGTCCGTCTACCGGGGCATCCCGGAGCACTGTACGTTGGCTGCACCCATGATCACCCAGTGGCTTCGCGGCCTCTGGTCCGATGACGAAGTCCTGCGCGAGCTCGGTACGGAACTCCTCGGCGAGGTCGCCTCCGTCACTGTCCGCCACCCGCAACTGTCCGGCCACCCCGGCATTCCGTACCAGTGGACCGAGACCCTCGGTTGCATCTGGCGGGATCCGATCGACCCTCGGTTACGTGAAGGCGAATCTGTTTGGCCGCTGGCCGCCGTACTCCATCCCGGCTTCGCCGACGCCCTGATCGCCCGGGCCGGCGTCGACGCCGAGATCTGGCTCACCCGCCTGTTGTCGACCTTGCTGCGTCCGTTGCTGCACGTTCTGCACCATTACGGCATCACCGTCAACCCTCACGGTGAGAATCTCGCCGTCATCTGCGACGCTCACGGCCTGCCCGCCCGCTTGGTGATCAAGGACCTGGTCGACGACATCAACGTCTCCACCACCCCCGTCGTTGCCCGTGGCATCGAGCCCGACTCGCACGACCGCGTCCTGCCCCGCAAGCCGTGGCACATCCTCCGCCAGTACGTGGTCGACGCGCTGCTCCTCGGCGTACTGAACCCGCTTGCCGCCCGCAACTTGATCCCGGAATCCGCCTTTTGGTCCATTGCCCGCACTGAAGTCGACCGCTACGCCGCCGCCCACCCCGAGTACGCCGACCGGCTGGCCGCCACTGCCCTGACCGCCGAGACGTTCCTGCGCTTTCCGCTGAACGGCTACCGGCTCACGCTCGGTTACGCCGACCTCGACACCCGGCCGCCGATCCCCTCCACCGGAACCATCCCGAACCCACTACACACAGCGAAGTGACTGCGCGCGCAAGCGTTTGAGTTGAGCTTGTGGGTAAAGCTGTGGATAACAAGCCGATTTGGCCACCTGGACGGAACTGATCGGCTTTCGGCTACGTCTACGGGACGTTGTTGACGTAGGCTGCTGCGGTCCGTCGATCGTCCAGATCGGTGGGACGAACACGGGGAGCACCACCATGCACACTGGACACACCGGCTATTCGAGTACTGGCGGACATGTAGAGCTCGCCAGAGCGCAGCAGGAACGGTGGGACGCGGCGTACGCACGGAAGGCATTGCTGCACGGCGCCGAGCCGTCGGCGGCGGCGCGGTGGGCGGTCGAGGCGTTCGGTGCCGCGGGCATCGATGACGTGCTGGAGCTGGGCGCGGGGCACGGGCGGGACGCGCTTTTCCTGGCCAGGCAGGGTTTCAGCGTGCATGCGACCGACTTCAGCGAGACGGCGCTCGATCAGTTGCGGCTGGCGGCGCAGCGGGAGGGGCTCGACGACCGGGTGACCGCGGCGCTGCATGACGTCCGCGACCCGCTGCCGCCGGCCGACGCGACTGTCAACGCGGTGTTCGCGAATCTCCTGCTGAACATGGCGTTCGCGCCGTCCGAGCTGCGCGCGCTGGTGGCCGAGATCCACCGGGTGCTCTGCCCCGGCGGCCGATTCGTGTACGCGGTGTGGTCGACGGACGACCCGTGTGCGGAGAACTGGCAGCAGCTGGGCGACGGCCTGTCCGTCCATGACGGTTTCGTCGGCCGGTTCTTCGACCAGGCGCTGGTGACCGAGCTCGGCGCGAACTGGCGGCTGGACGAGATCGCGCCGTACCTCGAAGGCCGGCGGCAGCTGTGGCGGGTCACGATGACCAAGGCCGACGGAACCGGAACCACGGCGGACACGTCGATGGAGACAGCAGCGGAAAACCGGACGGAAAGCTGAAGCCGGGTCTAGGTGCAACGGTCCCGAACTGGTGACGTTGCCTGCGGAACCGGCGTGCCAGATTGCGGTGTGGTCACCAAAGCGAAAACTTGCATTGACGAATTGAACCTGTTCCGACAAGCTCTGTCCGCGTCTTACCTTCGACCATCGGAGATACAGCAATGCAGTGGTACATCGACGTCCTCAAGAAGTACGCCGTGTTCGTTGGGCGGGCCCGGCGCAAAGAGTACTGGATGTTCGTACTCTTCAGCACGATCGCCTCGATCATCCTGTCCATCCTGGACCGGATCCTCGGGC
This sequence comes from Kribbella hippodromi, assembly GCF_039531045.1. Classification (NCBI taxonomy): domain Bacteria; kingdom Bacillati; phylum Actinomycetota; class Actinomycetes; order Propionibacteriales; family Kribbellaceae; genus Kribbella; species Kribbella hippodromi. The sequence continues at coordinate 25,542 of NZ_BAAAPH010000042.1, forward strand.
TCGACTTCGGCACGAACGGCTCCTCCGGCGGCTGGCTGCAGACGATCTACAGCCTCGCCGTCCTGCTGCCGACGATCGGCGTGGCGATCCGGCGGATGCACGACACCGGGCGCTCCGGCTGGTGGATCCTGATCAACCTGATCCCCTGCGTCGGTTTCATCTGGTTCATCGTGCTGGCCGCCCAGGAGGGCAACGCCGGGGACAACCAGTACGGTCCGGACCCGAAGGCAGCCGAGCGGTTCGGCGGCCCGGGCATGGCCGGTCCGGCGGAGCCGGGTTACCCGACCGTCTGATCACCCCGGACAGCGCAGACAGCACAGACAGCACAGAACGCCCCGCGGAGCTCTCCGCGGGGCGTTCTGGTGTCCGTCAGGCCTAGCAGTCGGGCCTAGTTTCAGTCGGGCCGGCTCAGCTGGCCTGGCTGACGCTGGACATGTTGAAGTCCGGTACCAGCAGCGGCGGCGTCGCGGTCCGCGAGAAGTAGTCGCCCCACTCCCGCGAGAACGCCGGCACGGTGGCGCCCGCGGCGGTGAACCGGGCCAGCAGGTCGACCGGGCTCTCGTTGAACCGGAAGTTGTTCACCGCACCGGTCACCTCGCCGTTCTCGACCAGGTACACGCCGTCCCGGGTCAGGCCGGTGAGCAGCAGTGTCTGCGGGTCGACCATCCGGATGTACCAAAGGCAGGTCAGCAGCAGGCCGTTGTCCAGTCCCGCGACCAGATCGTCGGTGGCACCGGAAGCGCCGTCGACGGACAGTACGTAGTTCCCGATGTTCGGAGTCGCCGCCGGTACGCCGATCAGGTCGGCCGTGTGCCTGCTCGTCATCAGGCTCTCCAGCTTGCCGCTCCGGATCCAGTCCGTCGCGGCCAGCGTCAGCCCGTTGTCGAACACGCTCGACGAACCGCCCGAAGTACGGGCGACCGCGAACGCGAAGGCCTCCAGCCCGGACAGCGACGGGTCGGAGTGCAGGTTCACCGGCTGCGGCGACAGCGTGTCACCAAGGCGCGTACCGCCGCCGGACTTGGAGAAGACCGTCTGGCCCTCGAACGCGTCCCGGCCGTCGAGCTGCCAGAACAAGTACGTCATCAGGTCCGCGACCGCGGCGGGCGGGAGGATCGTCGGGTGCCGGCCGGCGTCCACCGAGACAGTCCGGGTCGCCCAGCCGAGGCGCCGGGTCAGCTCGGCGTCGAGCGCCAGCGGGTCGACGTCGGTGAAGTCGCGGGTGGCGGTGCCGACCCACGCGGAGTGGCTGAGGTCGGCGTTCTTGCCGGTCGACGAGACATAGCCGCGGGGGAGTGCCTGCCGCAGCCGCAGCCCGGCGGACGAGCCGACGTACAGCGTGACGACCTCGTGGTCCGCGAAGCCGTACAGGCGGCGGTTCTGCTGGGTCGCGCGCTGCAGTGATTCACCGAGCGCCGGCGCGAACTTCTCGTACACGCCGACCGAGGTCTCCTCGGGTTCGAGCGCCCAGTCGGCACCGGTCGTACCCTCGACCAGCGGGCGCGCGTCCTCGGCCGGGCCGGCCGCGCGGGCGGTCGCGATCGCGGCGGAGACGATCTCCTGGAGCGAGTCCTCGGTGACCGACGAGCGGCCGATCACGCCGGCCGCCGTACCCTCGCCGGCGCCGACCGTGGCGATCACGGTCACGCTCGAGCCACGCATCGCACCGTTCGTGGTCAGGGTGTTGTTGGCCCAGCGCAGGTTCGCGCTGGAGGTCTCCGCGACCAGGACGACGCAGCCGTCGGCGCCCTCGGCCGCGGCCAGGGCGAGTCCCCGCTCGATCGTGTCCTGCGGGGTGAGTTGGATGCCCGTCACCGGCCGGCCTCCTGCGTCGTGTTGAGAATGCGGACACCGCGGAACAGCGCGGACGGACAGCCGTGGGTGACCGCGCCGGACTGCGCCGGCTCGGCCTTGCCGCAGTTCAGCGCGCCGCCGAGCAGGTACGTCTGCGGGCCGCCGACTGCCTCCATCGAGCCCCAGAAGTCGGTCGTGGTGGCCTGGTACGCGACGTCGCGGAGTTGGCCGTCGAGCTTGCCGTCGGTGATCTTGTAGAACCGCTGCCCGGTGAACTGGAAGTTGTACCGCTGCATGTCGATCGACCAGGACTTGTCGCCGACGATGTAGATCCCGTTCTTCACCCGGCTGATCAGTTCCTCGGTGGACGGTCCGTCCGGCGCCGGCTGCAAGGAGACATTGGCCATCCGCTGGATCGGGATGTGGCCGGACGAGTCCGCGTACGCGCATCCGTTCGAGCGGGGCGTACCGAGTACGTCCTCGTTCTTCTTGGCCATCCGGCGGTCGACCTGGTACCCGACGAGGACACCGTCCTTGACCAGATCCCATTGCTGCCCGGCGACGCCCTCGTCGTCGTACCCGACCGTCGACAGGCCGTGCTCCGCGGTGCGGTCACCGGTCACGTGCATCACCGGCGATCCGTACTTGAGCGTGCCGAGCTTGTCGAGGGTGGCGAAGCTGGTGCCGGCGTAGTTCGCCTCGTAGCCGAGCGCGCGGTCCAGCTCGGTGGCGTGGCCGATCGATTCGTGGATGGTCAGCCAGAGGTTCGTCGGGTCGATCACCACGTCGTACGTGCCGGCGTCGACGGTCGGCGCGGCCATCTTCTCGGCCAGCCAGCCGGGGATCCGGGCCAGCTCGTCATCCCAGTTCCAGCCCGTACCCGTCAGGTACTCCCAGCCGCGGCCGGCCGGCGGCGCGCACGACGACATCGAGTCGAAGCGGTCCTCGGCGACCGCGTGCGCGGTGATGTCCGGTCCGATCCGCACCCGCTGCTGCGTGTACGAAGTGCCGGCCGTGTTCGCGTAGTACTTGCACTCGTGGACCGCGGCGACGTGGACGCTCACATGCGCGACACCATCGGCCTTCAGCAGCCGGTCGCTGTAGTCGGTCAGCAGCGCGACCTTCTCCGCGCGCGGGACGGTGAACGGATCGATCTCGTACGCCGACACCCAGGTCACGTCGTCGTACACCGACTCGTCCGCCAGCTCGATCGGCTCGGCGTTGATCGGCCGCGACACCTGCGCGATGTTCACCGCCTGCTCGGCCACCCGGACCGCCTCGTCAACGGTCAGCGCCACCCCGGCCGCGAACCCCCAGGTCCCGTCGTGGATGACCCGAACGGCAAGACCGAGATCCTCATCGTCCTTGGCACTCTCCAGCACGCTGTCCCGCAACGAAATGGACTCCGACCGAATCCGCTCCAGCCGGAACTCGGCAAACGACGCCCCAAGATCCCGAGCCCGCTGCAACGCGGCCCCAGCCAACTCCACCCGCGGCAACGCAAGAAACACAGCATCAATATCAGGCACGCCCCCGACCTTATACACGGAACCCGGCCCGGTCGCGCTCGGATCCAGCAGGCCGGATCGGGGCTTGTGTACGCGCTCGAGCCGCTCCTATGCTAACTGGTGAAACTGCGGTTTCAAAAATTTCATCGATCCATCGGAGTCGAGCTGCCGTGGAGGTCAGGCATGCGAACGCAGGTGTCGCCGGAGGAAGTCGGGTTCTACCGTGAGAACGGGTTCGTGATCCTTGATGAGGTGCTGAACCCCGCCGAACTCGAGCAATGGCGCGCGGTGGTCACCGACGCGGTCGAGTCGCGTTCCGAAATGTTCCCTGGGATGAGCAGTTCCTCGGGGTCGGCCGCGGAACTGCAGCAGGACATCGAGGCAATGCTCCGCAGGCCGGATCTTCCTGCGCATGCGCGGAAGGCCTACACCGCGCTGAAGGAGCGGCCGATCCAGGAGGTGATGGAGAATTACGTCGAGTACTACCAGACCGTCTTCGTCCAGCGCCTGAACCTCTGGAAGACCTCGCCCGCGGTCCGTGAGCTGGTGCTGGACAGCCGCATCGGTCGGCTCGCTGCCGAGCTGGCGGGTGTCGACGGCATCAGGTTGTTTCACGACCAGGCATTGTTCAAGCAACCTTGGGGGAGTCCCACGAGCTGGCACACGGACCTGCCGTACTGGTCATTCGCCAATCCGGCCGCGTTGTCGATGTGGATAGCACTCGATGACGCAACGCCGCAGAACGGGTGTTTGTCCTTCATCCCGGGCAGCCAGCGGGTGCAGCGCTATGAAACTCCGTCGATCGGCAAGGACCTCGGTGCGCTCTTCGTCAGCTTCCCGGAGTGGGCCGACATCGAGCCCGCGGTGGCCGCGATGCCGGCCGGGAGCGCTTCGTTCCACAACGCGTTCACCGCGCATGGAGCGGGTGCGAACATGACGAATCGTCCGCGCCGCGCGATGACTTTGCAGTTCATGCCGATGGGTTCGACGTACAACGGGCGGCCGAACGTGGCGCTGCCGCCGGAATACCTGGAGACGCTCACCGTCGGCGACGAGCTGCGGGACAACGACGTGAATCCGCTGTTGTGGAGCCGCTGAACCGCTACCGGACCTGCCGCGCGATGACCCTGGGCCGGGATCAGCCCAGGGTCATCCCATGGCCAAGCTCTGCCACGGACCCCTCGACGTTGCGTCCCTTCTCGACGAACGCGAGGTTGTGGTACAGGTGAATGCCGGTAATCCAGCCTGCTGATCCCGACGTGCGCGAACCGGCGCGTGTGAATTCCTCCTGGTTGACTTCGTCCGCGAGCAGCTTCAGCAGGCCCATCGACGTGGCCGGGTTGTCCAAATTCTTGTCATCGCCACCCAGCCGCGGAAGGTACGAGGACTCGAGATCCTCGATGACATACACGCCGGTCGTGGACACATGCGGAAAGAGTGCCTGAAATGACGTTCGAACATGATCGTTCAGGTGGCTGCCGTCATCGATGACAATGTCGAACGGCCCCAGCTGCCGGCCCAGCTCATCGAGAAACTCCGCGTCGCCCTGATCTCCTTGCACTGCCCGGATGCGCGGGCCGAACACTCCGGGCTTCTCGAAAACGTCCAACCCGTAGATGAGGCCGCGGGGAAAGTACCGCTGCCACATCTGCAATGAAGCGCCGCCGAGATGCGGGTCGTGGTAACCACCGATACCGATTTCCAGCAGTCTGACCGGCTCGTAGCGGAGCCTCTCGAAATGCCGCTCGTAGTGCTGGGTGTACCAATGCAGGCCGGCCCACTTGTCCGAGCCGAACCGAACCGACAGGTCTCCGAGTATCCCGTCGCGCCTGAAGAAGGGAGCAAACACCGCGTGCAGCGCGGCCGTCGGAGGTTTCCAGCGGCGATCCCAGCGTTCCGCGACGGACTTGGGATCCGCGCCGATGTCCGTGGCGCCGGCCCGGAACGCCTTCGACCAACTGATCTCGCCGGCCGCGAGACCTTTCAGATTGGGCGGCCCGAAGAGAGCTCGGAGCAGCTCCACGGCCTCGAACCGGATCGTCACCGCGGTGGCGCCTTCCCAGCCGGTCCGCGTCGACAGCCCGGCTGAGGTGAGCGTCAGCACGCGAGTCGCACGTTGATCCCGGCACTCGACGTCGAGCTGAACTTCGAAGGTCTGGTCCGGTGCACAGTCGCAATGCAACCGAAGCTCGTCGACGATCACGTCCATGGTGGCGTCGAGTCCGATCCGCAGCACCAGATCCGTCAGCCGGGTCCGATCTCCGCATACTTCCGTCACCAAGGACTCGATGTGGCCCCACGGTTTCAGGTGCATCGCAGCTGCGGTCCTTCCGGCCGGGGATCTGGTCCCATCGTCGCTGAGCTCTCGGATGGACGACCACAGGACGACTTCCGCCGCGCCGAGCGTTCGGCTGCCGGTCCAGGGCGATCAGCCGCTGAGCTCAAACCCGGCAAACAACCGCCCGCTGTCTCGCAACGAAATGGACTCGGACCGAATCCGCTCCAGCCGGAACTCGGCAAACGACGCCCCAAGATCCCGAGCCC
>NZ_BAAAPH010000043.1:0-26040 GCF_039531045.1 Kribbella hippodromi
GGGGGGGGGGGGGGGGGGGGGGGGGGGGGGGGGGGGGGGGGGGGGGGGGGGGTGGTTGTGCGGGAAGGGGGGAAGTGGGTTCGGAGGCCTCGGGTGGGGGCTGTGGCTGGGATGGAGGTGGAGGTTGGCGAGGATCAGCTGGGGGTGCGGCTTGGGGTTGGGCGGGATAAGTCGGCGTTCGCGTTTTACGACAAGGTGGTGTTGGTCGCGCATCCGGGGGTGTCGCTGACTGCTGAGGTGGAGCGGACGAACGTGCTTCGTGCGCTGCCTGGTGGTGTGGAGGTGATCGCGCCGATTCATACGCGTACTACCTTGTTCGGGCGTGATGCGATCGTCGTGGACCGGTTCGCGGCGTCCAGCCACGACGTGTTGGACGAAGAAGCACCCGACCCGGAGTCGCGTCTCAGTCGGCCCGGTCTGCCGACGCGGGCAACGCTGGAGAGCCTGGAAGCGCTGCGGACGTTCGCGATCGAGAACCAGGTTCTGCCTGGAGATCTGCAGTTCGCGATCAGTGCGGACGGGCGGTTCCGAGCGTACGACGTGGATGGCACTCGTCCGATCACCGGTCCGGAAGATCCCGCGCTGACCACCCTCGACGCCTGGATCACCTGGGCCAAAACCCAGCTCGGAACCCAAGAGAGCGCACCTCCTCAGACCCCTGTCGCAAAGCCGTTCAAGATCCAACGCAGACAGCCGAAGCCAGCGGAAGACGGCACCGACCGCGCACGGCGGCAGGACAGCTCGCCCGAGCGGAACCACCCCGGAAACACCACCGAACCCGGAAACACCACCGAACCCGGCAGTAGGACCCGAGCTGGCAGCACGACCGAGCCGGGCGGTACGACCCGAGCTGGCGGTACGACCGGGCCGGGCGGTACGACCCGAGCTGGCAGCAGGACCGGGCCGGGCGGTACGACCCGGGCTGGCAGCAGGAGCGGGCAGGAGAGCGGCGGGCCGTCCAGGGCTGTGGAGCCGGGGGGTGGGCGGGGGATGAGTGTTGCGGGGGTGGAGGCGGCTGTGGCGGGGGTTCGGCGGCGGATGCGGTTGCCGGTGGGGATTCGGGTGCGGGTTGTGGTGGGGCCGGATGCGGAGACGCTGACTCGGCAGTACGGGTTGTCGCGGACTGGCCCGTGGCAGGCGCGGTTCCGGATGGAGAACGGGATCGGTGTCGCGTACCTGGCCGCGAACGAGCATGCCTCGCCCGAGGACGTCGCCGCCTCGGTCTGGCACGAGATTGTCGGGCACTTCGGGTGGCGCCTGTTCAGCCCAGAGACCCGCTACGAGCTGCTCGACGTAGTCCGGCAGCTCCGGCACCGCGACCCCGACCTCGCCCACCAGATCGACCACTTGTACGCGGACCAACCGGGGGATGTCCGTGACGAGGAGTTCCTCGCCTGGCTGTCCGAGGGCGGTGTGCCGTCGCGCCTGCGGCAAGCCTGGAACTCCTTCCTCACCACGCAGTTCGGCACCGCGCTGCACCGGATCGGAGCTATCAGCAGCGAGACCCTCGAGCAGGCGCGCTACCACCAGCGGATGGAACCGCTGTACAAGATCATCCGAGTCCTGGTCCATGCCATCCGCGAGAACCGCCCCCTCCACCCCAACTACTACCCGCCGCGCTCCCGCGCCACCAACCCCGGTCCGAACATCTCCCGCATCCGCCCCGCCGAGCTCAACCGGTACGACGGCGGCGGACTCGCACCCTTCAGCTCCGGTGTCGTCGAGTCCGCGTACGCCGACCTCCGCACCGCTGACGAACTCGCCCTCGCGGCCGTCCTGCCCGCGAACGCGTCGAAGGTGAAACGCTTCCTGATCAGCGCGACCGACGAGCAGACCTTCGAGATCGAAGGCACCCGGCTGACCCCGCATCACCTCGCCGTGATGACCGACCTGCACCAGGCCCTGGCGCTCGCACTCGACCTCGCGACACCGACCCCTGCCGCCCTCGCGCTGTCCCAGCAGCTCGCGAACATCATGGGGCTGGACCTCGCCGTCCGCACTTCCGATGGCTGGCAAGCCCTGCACCCGCAGCCCGATCCCACCTTGAGCCGCGAGGGCACGATCGAGTTCGGCCCCGGCGAAACGCTGATCCTGCGCACCCCGGACAACCCCGATGGCGTGCCGATCGACGATCTCGGGCCGCACCTCGGCCGGCTGCTCGGCGTCGGTGGTTCGAAGGCAGCGTTCGCGTTGTACGACAAGGTGGTGCTGGTCGCGCTGCCGACGATCGAGGTGTCGTTCTTCAAGCAGCTCAACCGCACGCTGGACCTGCTGGGCAAACCTGGCGCCGCCGAGGTGATCGCGCCGCTGCGGTACACGACGCTCTTCGAGCGCGATGCGTTCGTCGCCGACCGGTTCCCGACCATCAGCCGTGACGTCTGGGCACGCGTTCCCGACTTCGGGCCGGACCAGCCGCTGCATCCGACCCAGGCAAGCCTCGACAGCTTGCTGGCGATCCGTGCCTTCTTCGTCGCGAACGGTCTGGTCGTCACCGATCTGCAGTTCGGCATTGCCCCGGACGGGCGGTTCTGGGTGTACGACGTGGGCCGCGTCCGCCCGTTGCCGACCACCAACCCGATGGTCCCGCCCGCAGCCGTCGCCGGAGTCAACCTGGCGATCTTCAACCGGGCCGGCTCCGATGCGCTCGAGATCATCGACACCTGGATCGCCTGGGCCGCTGACCGCCTCGGGTCGGACCGGCACTTCGCCCCGACCGGCCCACCGCGCGGCGCCCCGTCGTTGCCAGAGGCCATCAAGGCGCCGTCGACCGACTGGACCACCGCTGCTCACCTCGACGCCGTCGACCCGTCGATCAAACTCGTCCCGGACACTCCGCACGCACGTACGGAGGTGGTTGCCGAGCTGGAACGTGCGCTCATCGCGGCACGTACTGGGTACGCGCCTGTTCCGCTCGGTCTGATCACCACCACGATCGACGGCGCTCCGTACATCGGGTACGCGACCGAACCCACCACGACGGGTGGCGACGTCACGCTCGACACGGTGCTGCAGTTGCACGATTACGTACGCCGCCTGCGCGCGCTCGGCTACCACCACCCCGGGCTGACCGCGGCTGTGGACGAGCACGGCAACTTCCGGCCGGCCGACTTCACCGGGTTGGAGCCCCTCTCTGCCGGAGCGACGTCGGCTGTCGACGGCAGTGATGAGCTGCTCGCGGCGGCTGTGGAGAAGCTCAAGCAGGGATCGGCGGAGGAGCGGGATCGGCGGGTTCATGGTGACCAGCCGCGGGGTGGGGCGGGGAGCATTCATCGGAGTGACTTTCGGGGGGATGGGCGACGGGTAGCGGATGCCGAGGGGGTACGGGCGGCCACGCAGGCTGCTGTAACGCGGATCGGTAGCGCGGTGGCAGCCGCGCGGGCTGAGGCGGCGGAGGTGACGGTTGACGCGGATCGGGTGACGATCACCTTGGACTCGGGCGAGCAGGTGACCGCGCTGCTGGATGTCTCCGGTGACTTCACGAATGCCGGGCCGGTGCGTTGGGAACGTACAACTACTGCCACCGACTGGGCGCGGATCACTGTGTCGCCACGGGCGCGGGATGAGGTTGTCGGTCGCGCTGTTGCGAACGCGATTGCGGGTGTGGTGGCGGCGTACCGCGGTGAATCGGCAGCGGCTCAGGAACGCGCCGGCCGGCGAGCGGAGGTGGGGTACCTGCTCGACAGCCTGGACGCGGGGGAATCGCCGCACCGGGTACGGAAGGAGCTGCGGCTGTTGCTGCAGCACATGAACAAGTTCGAGCGTTCGTCGGCGAGGTCTGGATCGACTGCAGCACTGCGCATCCGGGACCTGCCGCCGTTGCCGCGGGGGTTGCGGCGACGGGTCGGAAATGCACTGCATCGCAACCTGGCGTTCACGTGGCTGGCGGACACGGTGATGCCGCGAATCGACCACGTCGAGGATCGGATCACTGATCCTGGTGTACTTCGTCCAAGAGACCTCCCTGTTGATGCCCTCGCAACTAATGGTACGCGTTCTGATGCCGTGAATCGCTTTGTCCACAGGGCTTTTCAGCACTTTGCACAACAGCCTGACGTTGCCGTTGGTGGAGATCTCTCGGTCAGTCAGCAGAAGGTTCTTCGCGAGCAGCCGTTGCTGCGCCAGCTGGTCGAGAACCACGGGACGGATCAGGCCGCGGTACTTGGCGCGCTTGGCATGGATGAGTTCACACAGCAGATCGCGCCGGCTGATCAGCACGCGGTGGCTGCTGTGTTCGCGAAGCTTCAGGCGTTGCTGGGTCAGCGAGAGCATGCTGATTCGTGGCGGCAGCGGCGTACGGCGGGGAGGCACTTTGCCGAACTCGCTCAGGCGTTGGGGGTGATCGACAACCACGACTTGCGGGCTGCGCTTCCGCATGAACTGGCTGCCGCTGTCGCGGAGCTGGAGCCGAGTCTGCTGCAGCGGATAAACCGGGCGATCGACAATGGTGTGAGTTCACTGCCGAGCCTCCGGGCGGAGCTGATCCTTGGTTTCGCCGAGACTGTGCCGTCCGGGGTGGTGTCAGCGGCTGTCCTCGCAGACCACGGCAAGGTCGGTCTGGCAGCCGCCGTTCTCACCGGTGCAGCCCTCGCGTGGCCCCTCCGCGCAGTAGTCAACCGCTTCGTGGAGTCGCGCGACGAGCAGACCAAGTCAAACCGCCGCAACTACCGCCGAGACCTGGACGAACAGTCCCGAGCTCCCCAACACGCCACCATCACCACCACAATCCGCACCGCCTACCAACAAGTCCTCAAAGCAACCACCACGCATAACCCTCAAGCCACTAAAGGAGGCCCGCGGGCTGGACTGCCAGCTCCTGTGGAGAAGGCGCCTCCTCTGACTGCACAGTGGTGGACTTATCCGCTGCGGAGCTCAGTGCCGTTGGCGGCTGCCGCGTTGCCGATGGCGCTCGTTGTACCGCCGTTGGCTGTGGGCGCGACTATTGGGATAGCCGCGGCGGTTGTCGGGTACGCGCACTACCGGTTTGCGCAGCACCAAGCAACGCTCGACGACGAGCGCAGGGTCCGCGACTACCAGTGGCGTAGCTGGCGGCAGCTGGTCGGTGAGCTGCGGCGAGCCTCCGACGTACTCACCAGACTGAACGCCCTAGGCAACGAACGACAGAGCAAAGTCCACCTCCCGACCTGGAACTTCGACGCGCCAACGGACCACACCGGTCGCGGCGTCATCCCCGCCAAACCGCTCTTCGCGATCCGTGAACTCCTGCTCGGTGTGGTACCCCTCGCGAACCGCACCGCCAGCGTGTACGTCCAACAGCAACTGGCCGCGGCCACCGCGACTGTACTCGAGGCAATGACCCGCCTAGGCGCCATCGGCGCAGTGTCCGGCGTAGTAGAGGCCTTTCACGCGGAAGCGAACCGCCACGCGTTCGACCGCCGCGTCCACAACTGGCTCGAACTGCTCCGCATGGAAGTGCAGACCCGCTCCGAAGCACTCGCCGACCCGGTACTCGATCAACTCGACCACCTGCTGGCCAACCCCACCGCACCTCAGACAGAGCTGCAGATCCCACCACTGCCGCCGTGGTCGCCAGTCATCCACCCGGACCGCGAGGCGACCACCAACCGGCGCTGGTACGCGGCCGGCGCGACAGCCATTGGCGGTGCGGGTGTCGGCGTCGCCGCCTGGATGGTGCACAGCTTCCACCTCGACCCGATCTACCTGGACCTGGCCGCCGTAGCGGGTGCGTTCCAGCCGGTCAGCTACTACGCCAAGTACCTGCGCCGCCGGATGCGGGTCAAAGCGGACCTCGACGTACGTGACCGCAGCGCCGAGCAGCGTGCCGCGACAGAACTCGACCGGGATCGTGCAGCGGCCGCGGACGCCGTACACCAGGTGAACCGCCTCGGTGACCACATCGACGGCAAGCCACCGCGCAACCGGCCGCAGCCGACAACCGCCTTGGGCCGCTTCATCGAGTCCGAACGCCAGGACCTCGACCTGCAGCCGTCCGCCGAGCTCAGCCGCCTACTGACGCGCCTAGCCGGTCTGGACGACCAGCGCCAACGCCTGCTCAACCAGTTCGACCAGGGCCAACCGACTGAGCTGCAGGAGCTGACCGAGGTGTACGTCGACATCTCCAGCACGCTCTCCCAGTACGCCAACGCCACGCACAAGCTAGGCCTGGACCCACATGTACGTCTGGGCGGACCGGAGAACCGCCCGGTCAGCGCCTCTGTCCTGCACCACGACCCGCTGAACGGCCGCAACCTCACCGACCTGACCTGGGCAGGCCGTCACCACCTGCCGAGCGTCAACGCGGAGAACGCCGCCCTGATCGCCGCCAAGATCCAGCAGACCACCAATGACCGGTACGGCCCGCTGTCCCTGGAGCAAGTCCGTGCGCACACCAGTACCGGCCGCCGCATCGTGGACATCGCCGCTGACCTCATCGGCACCGCGGAACGACGTCGTACGCCGATGTGGAGTTCCGCTGATGCACGGGCGCTGGCAGCTCGAGTGAGTTTCCACCGTGCGCTCACCGCCGACCAGGCGCGTGCCGTACCCGCCCGGCTCATCCAGCAAGAGCGCGACCCGCTCGACTGGACCACGTACGCCGGGCAGCACGCCCGCGCCTTGCACCAACAGCAGTCTGACCTCACAGCGAGGGCAGCTGCCCGGCTGGCCAGTGCAGCGACAACAGACGACACGGGGAAGTCCAAGCGCCACCAGGCAATCGCTGCAGTGTGTACGACGGCCGCGCGCCACGCCGAGCGTGCCCGCGCCGCCTGGGAGACGTTCCGCGCCGACCCGAGCCAGGCGACACTACAGACTGCCCGGCACGAGGAGAACCTCTACCAGCAGCATCTCAAGGACTCCCTACCATCTAAGGACGTCCTGCAGACGGCAACCGTCTCCGGCAGGTTGCCGCACCTAACCGCACTGACCGAGCAGCTCAACCAGGCACTCGCCGCGCAGGGCAGCGCGCACCGCTTCACACCGGAGATGCTGCACCGGACACTGCGCGCCGAGACGCGCCGCGTACTTTCACCGGGTGGCGTCGTCCTGACCGTCGGCAATGATCCGCAGGCCGATGTCAGCCGGCTGATCCAGTTCGAGATCACGCTGCAGCCCGGCGAACTGCGAGAGGTACTTGATGCCCCGGCGACATTCGAGGAAGCCCAGCTCGGTCAGTTGGTGCAAGGTGGGTACAACGTCGGCACGACCACCACCACAACCTTTGGGCACAACGGTTCATTGAGCCTGGCCCCGGCCCTGGCGGCGCTTCCGGAGACGAACCCGATGAAGGCCGTCTCCCATCTGGTTGCTCCGAGCATCGAGTACGCGCGGAACACCGGCCGGAGTTTGACCGGCGGCGCGACGGAGTACGGACTGCCGGGATCGGTCGAGGTGATCCAAGGGGAGGTACTGCGGTTCCGGTCGACGCGACCGCGGTGGTCGTGGCGGATGCGTACGTCGGCAGTTGCCGCGTGGTCGGCGCATCACGTGGTGAGTCGCGGAGCCGAGCACGACGGGTCGACACTGGATCTCGGGTTCAGCCACTCCTACACCGTCGGCGCTCCCAATGAGACGATCACCCTGGGACCTGGCGACGATCGGCGGACTGAACTGCCGGAGCATGTCGCGTCGCGGGTCGACGGTTTGAGCGAGCTCGCCGATCAGGCAATTGCGGGCCTGCGGCAACGACTTGGATCGCTCGACCGGGTTGGGCATGATCAGTTGCGCGGATTGCTGACCGAGGACGGTCCTGGTCGATTGACAGAAGCTACTCGCCCCGGCGGCTTGACGCGAATCATCACCAATGGCGGGCGACCGGTCGCGTACGCGCGGTTGGAGACGGTGGCAGTGTGGGATCGCGCGACGTTGCTCAGCGACAGTTCGAGCGATCACAAGGTCGAGCGGCTTCGAGTCGGGTTCTCCGGTACGTCCGGCAGCCAGACGTTTTCGAGCGGTACGTCGGTCGCGGGCTCGGTGAGCTACGCCGGCACCGCGTTGACGGATCTTGGCTCGTCCAGCTGGGATGCGGGGCCGAGCGCGAAAGCGGGTCGCAGTACTGGCCAGGATGTGACGATCAGCACCGGTGACACGGCGATTCACCCCAGCGTGCAGCGAATGCAGCCGACACTCGGCGTGAAGCTACGGCTCGAGCACCGGCTGACGGTCGAGCGGCTCGACGGAAAACCTGGCTTCTCCCTGACCACCGCTGGAGACGCGATCCTGCGGATGCCAGAGAACGACGCATTCCGGTACGGCCTGCCGGTACCGGCGGACGCGCTTGTCCTCGATCCGGACGGGCAACCACAGCACGGCGTCGACGGACGGGTACTGCTCCGCGGCGATCCGCAGCCGACGAAGGAACCGATCGCCCTCCCGGTCTGGATGCAGCCTGGCCGCCATCAGATCCGCGGCGCGGGGCCAGCGTTGGTCCAGGAGTTCACAGGTGCCGATAAGACCCTGCAGAAGGTCCTCAGTCACCTTGAAGAGCAAGGACTAGTGCCGGGACAGGCCCCGACGGCGGAGCAGTTGGCGAATCTTGAGCGGGTGGCCCAGCAGCTGGCGAAGCATCGGCTGGAGACTGGGTACGACCCGGCGGCACAGGAAGGGATCGTGTTCCGGCTCGATCTGCATCGGACCGGGCTTCCGCCGGAACAGCGTACGTACCGGATCGTGGTTCGGCCGCATCCCGGTGACGCGCGGCTGATCGGGGTGAGTACGGGCGAGACTGTGGTCAATCTCGATATCGGGACGAATACCACCAGCCGGTCGGGTGGATGGTCGCGGAGTCTGCCATGGTCGGCGAAGGTTGGCTTCGGCAACAAACCGGCGATCGGTCAGGCTGGTTCGACGCCGGACGGAGGGCCGAGTTACGGACGATCGTCGCGTGGTCGTTCGATCAGTTGGTCGTCGGGCAGCACGGTGAACCGGGTTTCGCTGACAGAGAGCACGGGCGAGGTTGCGGTGTTCGAAGTGCCGCATACGCTCGTGGTCACCGAGGTCACCACCACCGGCGACTCGGCGCCGATCGCGGAGGTCGAAGGCACTGCCCGGCTCTCCATCGACCGCGAGTTCTGCAACTCCAACGGCGCGACGACAGCAATTGCGGGCCGGGTCAATCCATTCTCGTTGCAGTCGGCAACATTTCAGGCGGTCGATGCCGGTGATCCGGTGCGGCGCCTGACCGCCGTACTCCCAGAGCTCGCTCGCGGTGACAGCTCAGCGCTGCATCACCTGAGTGCCTTCCTCAACCCGCGTAACCTGGCAGCGCGCCCGGAGCTCTTGACGGCGCCGTACCGGACCAACCTGATGATCAGCCCGGCCCCGTCCAACCCGGCGCAGGCCCAGCTGCAGAACGGCCTGACCACCGGACAGGCCAGTCTGACAATCAGCTCGGCCGTGGAGAACCTCCGGTACGTCGGTGCCGGCAGTCCGGTGAACGGCGAGATCAACCTGACACTCCAGAGCTCAGGGATCTCGATTGGTTCGTCGACCGGCAACACCGCTGGGCTCAGTGGAAGTCTCGGGGCGGTCGGCGTTGACGGTGACTCGGCAGGTGGCTCGCTCGGCGGCAGCCGGACCGGAAGCCGGTCGGTTGGTGCGAGCGAGACTCAGATCGGCGGGATCGAACGGCTGGGGATTCGGGACGGACAGCATTACCAGTTCTGGGGTGATCTGGTCCTGGAAGCCGAACTGCAGGCGATCGGCGCCGCGCCGCGCACCGTGCAGCTGAGCAACGGCGCAATCATGCTGACGCTTCCGGAGCGCAACGCACTCAAGCTGTACGGGCGAGGCGAACTCGACCTGCCCGCGACCAAGGTGGCCGATGCCGTCAACCGGGTCCTCACGGGTGCGCTGGATCTGGATCGTCAGACAACGGTCGCCCTGTTCCGCCGCTTCACCAACGGCACACCACTCAACCACCAGCAACAGGGCGGGCCGGCGAACCCAGACCTCCAGCAACAGCTCGCGGCGAGCCTTCGCACCCTCACTGGGTTGGATGAAGTGGCGTACCCGACGCTTGACCTGGTTCTGCCGGCGGCGGAGGTGCTGGTGGCTCAACGCACCGAGGTAACTCTCCCAGAGCTCTACGAGAACTCCATGGGCGCGGCCGTGGTTGACGAGAGCGTGCTGCTGGATGCTGACGGCAACGAAACGGACCTGTTCGCCGAGGTGATCAATGCACTCGGCCAACCGGCGCTCGATGACCCGGTGCTGGCGGCGGCCTTGCGAGGCGATCTGGCGGGGCTGCGGTGGCGTGGGCATCTCGACGATATGCTGAGCACCAACGGGTTCGCCGCGTACTACCCGACCAGTGGTTCCCAGCAGCGCACAGTCCGCTTCAAACTCACGTACGACGGCCCGATCACGATCGACGGCGTACCGGACGAGGGCGGCAAGGAGAACGTTTTCAACATCATCCAGAACTACGACTACCACGAAGCCGGTCGCAGCGTCACGGGCAGCACGACGTACAGCGGTCAAGCCGGCGCCGCGATGACGCAAGGCGCCTCCGCGACCACCGGCCTCGGCACCGATCTCGGTACAGCGACCACGGCATCGAGTACCGAGCAGAACACCCGGATGACCAGATCCCTGTGGAGCAAGACGAAAAGAGTCTCGCGCGCGTTCCACCTGAGCGTAGAGATCGACGGCGCCGAGGCGCGTACGCTGACCGGCCGGATGACGCAGCTCGTACCGGCGTCGGTGATCAATGCGCAGCCGTCGCGGACCGTGCATACCGGCCGCGTACCGCTGCCGAGCGGAACTGTTGTGGAGGGAACGACAGCCGATGGGCTCGTCGAAACAGTCAGCAACAGGTTGATGAAGTCCGACCTGCTCACTGCGGCTGGTGTCGCGCAGCACCGGATTGCGCTGGAGAACATGCTGTCCGCCGCGGCCCGGCTCGCTGCTTTCGAGCGGATCGCTTCGACGGACGGGCACACGATGGTGCAGTTGCCGGTGCCGGGGCGTACGGCGCGGATGGTGGCCGTACAGGTCCGGGCAGAGCTGACGAGCCTGCAGGTGGTTGCGGACGGGACCGCGCAGCTCGGTCAGATCGATCGGCAGCAGCGGATTGCTCAACTGACGACGAAGAGCAACCGGACGCTGCCTGCTGCGCGGTCCGGTGGTGGCTCGGCGCCGGCCGTTGGTGCTCAGGCCGGCGCGTCGAGCGGGGAGCAGGCCGGTGAGCGAGTCACCGATACGACTGGGAACCGCAATGAGACTTCGGTGTTCGAGACCGCGGAGATCGTGACGGTGAAGGCTGGTGTCGTCTATCACCTCGGGTACGAGCGCCGCCGGGTTGATCGGGACGGTGGCGCGCGGGTTGATCGGAGCGACGATGGGACGGTGACGGGTACGGCGTACCTGACCATGTTCCGGCACGAATACGATGCCCTGTTGGGCCGGCCATCCACACCGAAGCCCGGCCGGACGGTTGCCGAGAGCAACACCCACACCGCGGGCAGCTACATCCCGGCAGACCCATCCGGCCCAAGCTGAGCCCGGCCCAAGCAGGCTCCGGGCCGAGTCAGGCCTTCCAGTCCGGGTTGCGGCCCAGGTGGGCGACGATGCCGTCCAGCACGTCGTCGCCGGACCACGGAACATCCGCGGCGAACGGCGTCCCCGGCGCCGTCCGGATGTCGCCGGTCGGGATCGCGTCGGTCACGCCCCGGGCAGCCGTGAGCACCTCGGGCGAGAACGAAACCGTCACGCCGAGTGACTTCGCCACGTCCCAGCTGTGCACCACGTAGTCGATGAAGTGGAAGCTGATCGCCTGCGCACCCGGGAACGACAGCCCCGGACCGAACTCGGGCAGCGGGAACGACCGCTCCGCGACCCCGTCCTCGCCGAACGCCGCCAGCACGTGCTCGGCGGAAGCGACGTACGCCTTCGCCGGGTCGTCGCCGAGGTCGACCAGCTTCCAGACCGCCGGGTCGGACTCGCCGCGGGAGGCGGCGGCGAAACCATAGTGCTGGGTGGCCATGTGGGCGAGCAGGCCGTAGAGGGTCCAGGCCCGGCACGGCGTCGGCCGGGCCAGGTCGTCCGCGGTCACCGCGCTGACCAGTTCGATGCTGGCCCGGACGGCTTCGGCGTCGAGCGCGACGTAATCAATAGTAGGCATGCGCACATCATATGCGGGCGCCTATCGTTTCGCCAATGCTACCTTTCGGGCTATGGCAACCGAGCGTCCGGATCTGGCGGCGATGCTGTACCCGCTGGTGCGGGAACTGATCGCGCTCGAACTGCCGATCCTCGCCGCGCACGAGGTGTCGATGTGGGGCTATTCGGTGCTCAGCACGCTCGACGACACCCCGGTCCGGACCCAGGCCGCGCTGGCGCAGGCGATCGGCGCGGACAAGTCCCGCATCATCGGCACCCTCGACGAGCTGCAGCAGGCCGGCCTGATCGACCGCACGCCGGACCCCGACGACCGCCGGGTCCGGTTGCTGTCGATCACCGCCCAGGGCCGCCGGGTCCGGCGCGCCGTCCGCAAGGACATCCAGGCCCGCGAGGAGAGCGTCCTGACCGCCCTCTCCCCGGCCGACCGCAAGACCTTCATTCGCTTGCTGGTCGAGATCCGAAACGCCAAGGACAGCTGAGCTCACGCTGACGATGGAGGCCATTCCCTCCGAAGGGTGATCCACTGACCGGTACGCCCGAACAGACTGGCGACATGAAACGCGCAGTCGTCGGATGGGCAGTCGCGTACGGCGGCGTACGCATCTGGTTTGCAACTGGCCATGCCCCAACCTGGAAGCTCCCAGGCGACGACCTACTAGTCCCCAACTGGGTCTCCGTAGCTGGCTGCCTACTCACCGCCCTCGCCATGCTCAAGATCCGCCCGCGCCTGCTCTGGGCCTTGGCAGCCGCCTGGATCGCGTCCGCCGCCTTCCTCCTGCTCGACCTGGTTGCCGCCGTCCTTCCGGGCTTGGGCATCCCCTTCGACGCAAGGGGCATGCTCAGCCGCCTGGCAGCGGTCGCCGGCGCCGTCCTGCTCGTCCTCATCGCCCGCCAGCACCAACCCACCCCAAAACCCTGGTCCGCCTGGGTCCCCACCGCAGGGGCGTCTCTCGCGGTCGCCGGATGCCTGATCAGAATCGGCGCCCAGGCGGTAGTCGGCTTCGGGCACACCCCGTACGGAAGCAGCCTCTCGCTGATCTTGTTCGAAGGCGGATTCCTCCTGGTTGGGACGTTGTTGCCGTTCTTGCTGGTGCATCCCCTCGGCAGGTACTTCCCGCGCTGGATCCTGCTCCTTCCGGGGTACGCCCTGGGCATCGGCATCACGGCGTACTTCGGCGTCGGTCTGATCCAAATGATCACGTCCGCTGTCCAGGGCGAGCCCGTGTACGCGGACATCGGCCTGCCGGACAGCTTCTTCTGGGTAGCAGTCCCCGCGTACGTCGCCTGGGGCGCCGGCCTCACCATCGCGACACGCGGTTACCAACTCGGCCGCCAGAAAACAATCGATTCGGAATGTGATCTTCACGCCACGCACAGTTGAACCAAGTAGAGCGTTCAATCGTTTGAACCGGGCACAAGACCAAACCCACCGCGAGGAGTGAGGCCCTGTGCAGGTGCTCGATCGTTTTCAGCGTGAAGTGACCGGCGTGTTCCGGATCGTCGTCGGATTCCTGTTTGCGACCCACGGCGCGGCCGCGCTGTTCGGCGTCCTCGGGACCGAGAAACTCGCTCTGCTGGCCTGGCCGTCCTGGTGGGCGGCACTCATCCAGACGATCGGCGGCGCACTGGTGATGCTCGGGCTCGGCACCCGGTACGCCGCGCTGCTCTGCTCCGGATCGATGGCGTACGCGTACTTCACCGTGCACCAGACCAGCGCTTTGCTGCCGGTGCAGAATGGTGGCGAGCTGGCGGCCATGTTCTGCTTCGCCTTCCTGCTGATCGCCTTCCTCGGCAGCGGTGCCTGGTCGGTGCAGCGGACAGCAGCACAACCGGTACCCGCAGCGAAGTGACCGATGTCCGAGCCGCAGTCCCACCGAGCAGGAGCGCCGATGGCCGATGACCGGGCGGCGATGCTGCGTGAGTTGCACGACGTGCACGCGCCCGCGCTCTGGCGCTTCGTCGTCCGGCTCACCGGTGACGACCGCCTGGCCGAGGACGTCGTGCAGGAGACGCTGCTCCGGGCCTGGCGGCGGCCGCACATCCTCACCGAGGACGAAGCCGGCGCCCGCGCCTGGCTGTACACGGTCGCCCGCAACCTGGTCATCGACGACCGGCGCAGCGCCCGGGTCAGCCGGGAGGTCGCCAGCGACGACCTCCCCGAGAACCCGAGCGCCGATCACGCCAACGCCGTACTGGACGCCTGGCTGGTGGCGGAATCACTCGCGCAACTGTCCGAGGAGCACCGGCAGGTGATCGTCCGCGCGTACTACGGCCGCCGTACCGTGACTGACATCGCCGAGGAGCTGGACATCCCCTCCGGCACCGTGAAGTCCCGGTTGCACTACGGGCTCCGCGCGTTGAAGCTGGCGCTGCAGGAGAAGGGGGTGACCAGCCAGTGAGTGAGCCGTACTGCGAGTGGGACGCGGCGTACTTGCTCGGCGCACTGTCGGCAAAGGACCGGCGCGCGTACGAGGAACATCTGCACGGCTGTGCGGACTGTTCTGCCGAAGTCGCATCGCTGGCCGGCGTACCGGGTGCGCTGGCCGCCCTTCCGGCCGAGCGTGCGCTGGCGACGATCGCTGCCGACCCACCGAATCTCCTGCCAGGACTGACGCGCAGCGTGCAGCGCGACCGGCGGAAGCGGCGGCTCCGGCTGGGCGCGCTGATGACCGGCGTCGCCGTCGCGGCCGCCGCGGTCGGGGTGGTGATCGCGATCCCGCTCACTCGCGACCAACCCAAGGGCGACTATGTCGTACTCGCATCGACCGTCAACAGCAAGCTGACCGCGGACGCCCGGCTGGTGCCGGAGCGGTGGGGTACGACGATCGAGATCAGCTGCCGGTACAACGAACTCGCGACGCCGAACGAACGCGGCCGCGGGTACGAGTTGTACGTCACGGACACCTCCGGCAAGGCGCAGCTGGTCGCCAGCTGGACGTCCGCGCCGGGTACGACGGTGAAGCCGGCTGCCACCACCAAGCTGCAACGCAACGAGATCCGGGCCTTGGACATCCGCAGCTCGGAGACCGGACGTGTCCTACTTGCGGTGCACTTCTGATTGTTGCCGCGTGAGCACGAATGACTACGGCTGGCTGGGGCACCAGACGATGAAGAGCGGTGGTCGCTCGAGAGGCCATCGATCGAGACCCCGGTGTTCAGGGACGTGCACCGGGGTCGCCGCACGTCCGGCTCTGGCCTGTCACTGACCCTGCCACCGACCTGTCACGGGCGTGTCAGCCCGGAAGAAAGTCACCCGAAACCTGTAACAGCGGGGCGTCGAGCGCCGATACACCGTACGTAACGCCACTGAGGCTCCCGTCCCAGGTCAATCCGCCCGAAGGGCCTGGGCCGGGATTCTCGACGCCGCCCGAGGCGCCCGGCAGTGCGTTACGCACGAGGGCCCCCGGTGATGCTCACCCGGGGGCCCTCGCGCCGCGTTCCCTCCCTAGGACGCTTGTTCCGTCGGGCCGCTCGACTCCGGCAGGGCGATCCGGTCCGCCGGCAGGCGTTCCGTCCGCTCCTGGCCGTCGTCACCCTCGTACTGCACCATCGCGGTCCATCCCGATTCCTCGTGCTCGCGGCCGATCAGCCACCCGCGCCGCCACTGGCCGTCCGCGAGGACGATCACGTGGCTGGGCAGAGGCAGGTTGGACACCAGCTCGGTGCCGGACTCGAACTCAGTCATGGCCGAAGGCTAGGGGCAATCGCGGCCGTTCGCCTCTTGAGAGCGTGTTCCGTCATCCAGTTCTCAGACTTCGGACCACTCCGGTCGGCAGTCCGAGTTCCTGCACCGCGCCGTTCACCTTCAGTGCGCGACCGCCTGGGATATGCGTCACCCACCCGTTCCCTAACGCATGTGCGCACAAGGCCGCACCGACCGCCCCGGCCAGATGCGGCCGCCGCTCGGTCACGTCCAGACAGGAGCGTACGGCCGGACGCCCGCGCCGCGGCTCCACCTTGATGCCGAGATCCGCCAGCCAGGCTTGGCCTTCCGGCGTCAGCGCGATCCCGTCCGACCAGTCGATCAAGCCCCGCTCGGTCATCGCGTCCGCGAGGGCGACGCCGAGTTTGCCGGCCAGATGGTCGTAGCACGTCCGCGCCCGGGCGAACGCGTCCCGCCGGCTCACGGCGGACAAGCTGTTCACCACCTCGGTACGGCGCGGGGCGAGGGCCGCCAGTCCTTCGATCAGCTCGGCGGTATCCGGGCCGGCCAGCTTCACGTACCGATGCCGTCCCTGCCGGACCTCGGTCAGCAGCTCACCGGCGACCAGCAGGTTGAGGTGCTCGCTGATCGTCGACCGCGAAACCTTCGCGACCTTGGCCAGCTCGGTCGCCGTCCAGGCCCGCCCGTCCAGCAACGCCAAGCAGACGGTCGCGCGCGTCCCGTCGGCCAGCATCCGCGCCCACCCGGCCAACTCCTCGCCTTCGGCAGTCATGCCCCCATCATGCCGCCCCGACACTCCGGCCACGGCCGAACAATCTGGTACCTAGCGTCGATCCCATGACCCACCTGACCATCGAACCCTCGATCCTGTACGTCGGCACTCCGGTCGCCCTGCTGAGCACGATCAACGAGGACGGCACCGTGAATCTCGCGCCGATGTCGTCCGCCTGGGCGCTCGGCGACGTCGTTGTCCTCGGTGTCGGACTGTCCGGGCAAACCGCGATCAACCTGCGGGCGCGGGCGGAGGTGGTGATCAACTACCCGTCTCCGGAGCAGTGGAAGGCGGTTGAGCGGCTGGCGGATCTGACTGGCCGGCGTCCGGTTCCGGAGCACAAGCAGGAGCGTTTCCGGTACGAACGGGAGAAGTTCGCGGCCGCTGGGTTGACGCCGGTTGCGTCCGAGCTCGTCGCCCCGCCCCGGGTAGCGGGATGCCCTCTACAGTTCGAGGCGCGGTCGGTGCAGGCGGAGATCGATGCTCAAGGCAACTTCTTGATCGCCCAGGCTCGAGTACTCCGGGTGCACGCGGCCGAGCATGTCGTCGTACCCGGCACGTCCTACGTCGACCCCGCCGCCTGGTCCCCACTCATCTACAGCTTCCGCCACTACTTCCCGCTCGGCCCCCAACTCGGCGAGTCCTTCCGCACGGAGACGCCGACCTCGTCGTGTGCGGCTGGACAGGATGTGTCTTGAGTGGGGTAGTGCACTTGAGCGTGGTGGGGTGGGCGTGTACAGCGTCTCGGGGGTGCACTACCTGTAGAGCTGCCGGATGTGGACCGTGAACACTCGGCGGGGGCCGTGGACAGCTGAACAGGTGTCCGCACTCTTCGCGGAGTGTTCAAGCTCCGCCGGAAGGGTCAGAGGAGCCGCAGGCGGTCTACTTCCTCGTCGTTGAGGACTACGTCGAGTGCGGCGAGGGTGTCGGGAAGGCCAGTGGGTGGGATGGTGCGGG
Source organism: Kribbella hippodromi (assembly GCF_039531045.1). Classification (NCBI taxonomy): domain Bacteria; kingdom Bacillati; phylum Actinomycetota; class Actinomycetes; order Propionibacteriales; family Kribbellaceae; genus Kribbella; species Kribbella hippodromi. The sequence goes on from NZ_BAAAPH010000043.1 coordinate 17,493, forward strand.
TGGTGGTTTCGCCGTTGGCGTGTTCGATCGTGAGGGTGTCGCCGACCAAGCGGCGTACGACGCCGTCCGCGACTCGCATCACCACCGGGCGACCGGTGAACGGGGAGTTCGGGTGCGTGGACACGTAGTGGTGGTAGACCTCGTAGTCGATCGGCCGGACCGGTTCGTCATTCGACGCGTGCTGCGGTTCCCAGCCGTCGGCGGTCCGCTTCGACAGCGTCCACAGATCGCCCTCCTGGGTCAGCTTGTGATCCCAGCCGGCCTGATCCACCACGATCCCGTCCTTCAACGGAGTCGGGTAAAGCTGCCCCGCGCCGAACCCCACATCCGCCAGAAACTCCTGACCTTCCACCCCGACCTTCAACAGCGCATGCGTACGCGGCCCGGACTTGTGTGGTTGTACGCGCGCCACCCGGCGTACGACCTCGAACCCGAGCTGTTCGAGTGCCGCACCGAACAACAGTGCGTGCTCGTAGCAGTACCCACCGCGGTGGCGGCCGACCAGTTTGTGCTGGATCGCGTCCAGTCCGATCCCGGGATGCGTGCCCAGTACGACATCGAGGTTCTCGAACGGGATCGCGAGTACGTGCGCCCGATGCAGCTCGCGTAACGCATCCGCGGACGGCGCCACCCGCCCGTACCCGATCCGGTCGAGGTAGGCGTCGAGGTCGAGGCTTTCGTGGTTCCACATGCCGACCACCTCAACACTTCCAGTTCACTTGAGGTCAAGCTCGGTGAACAAGGTGAGCTGGATCCCGCCGGGGGTTTCGAGGCGGGCGTTCAGCGAGTTCCACGGCGTCCGGGTCGGCTCGGCGATGACCGCGGCGCCGGCGTCGGCGAGTTGCTTGGTGGTGGCGGCCGAGTCCTCGACCTCGAACGCGACCCGGTACTTCCCGGCGACCCGGCGGCCGACCTCTACCTCGTCGATGAAATCCGCCTGCCCGGGGTCGGCGATCTCCAGCGTGGCCCGCTCGACCTCGAGGATCGTGACCCGGCCGTCGGGGGAGGAGTAGGACGCCCGCTCGGGCAGGCCGAGGATGTCCCGGTAGAACGCGACCGCTTCCTCGTAGTCGTCCGCTGTCACGACCAACCGCAGTTCCTTGACCGTCATGCGCCCAGTATCACCGAGCCCGATCACCGCCTGCGCATGATTTACAGCACGCGCTTGGTTGCCGGGCTTGCTTACCAGGCTTGGGTCAGCGCGGTGCTGCTCGGGGCTGGGGTGAGGCGGTAGCCGGTGTTGGCGGAGAACTCGGCGGACAGCGCGAACCGGTCGCCGCGGACCACCGTGTGCCGCCATTCGACCGGCCGGTTCTGCGCCGTGCCCTGGCGGGTGATGGCGAACACGGCGGCGTCGGGCGGGCAGTGCAGCAACGCGCGTTCGGCCGCGGTCGGGTTGACGGCGCGGATGTCTTCGCGGCCATGGTCGAGGTTGATGCCGGTGCGTTCGGCGAGCTCGTTGTACAGGCTGGTGTGGGTGAAGTCCGCGTCGAGCAGTGGTTCGGCCAGGGCGGCCGGGAGCCAGACGCGGTCGAGCGCGAGCGGCTCATCCCCGGCGTACCGGAGGCGCTCGAGGTAGAGCAGCGGGATGGACTCCTCCAGGTTCAGCCGGGCCGCGATCACGCCGTCGGCGCGTACGTCGAGTACGCGAACCGCACTGCGCTGGGGCAGGCCGGACTCCTCCACCGAGGAGAACAGGCTGTACAGCGCGCCCATCGGCTGCCGGATCTCCGGTACTGCGGCGACTCGCGGTTGCCTACCGCGCTCGGCGACGATCAGGCCGTCCGTACGCAGCTGTCCGAGCGCCTGGCGCACCGTGTGCCGGCTGACCTCGTACTCCTCGACCAGGGCCAGCTCGCCCGGGAACGACGCGTCGAACTCCCCGGACCGCACTCGCCGGACGAGATCCGCCTGCAACTGCTTCCACAACGACTCGCCACCGTTGCGGTCCAGCCTCCGTACGCCCATCCGTCCCTTCCCGCGGTTGCCAAATGTCCGGTCATCTCCTACCGTAAATGTACGCACATTTCGAACGGAAGGGACCGGCTGGTGGTGCAGGTCGAGGTTAGGGCACGTCACACTCACCCCGCCTCCGTCGCCTATCGCCGCGTCGCCTCATCGGTGCAACGCCGCCTCGGGCCTGCCGGCCGTCGGCTGCCTGGGCTGCTGATCGTGCTGGTGATCACGGCCGTCGCGGTTCCGCTCGGGCGGCTGGTGCCGCTGGTCGGAGGTCCGGTCTTCGGCATCCTGCTCGGTGTGCTCGCGGGCGTGTTCATTCCGGCGCTGCAGGCGGAGGTGCGGCGGCCTGGGTACGACTTCGCCTCGAAGACGCTGCTCCAGTTGTCGATCGTCGTGCTCGGGACCGGGTTGTCATTGCAGCAGGTCGCCAGCGTCGGCGTCTCGTCGTTGCCGGTGATGCTGGGTACGCTCGCGCTCGCGCTCGGCGGGGCGTGGATTTTCGGGCGGCTGCTCGGCGTACGCGGCGACACTCAGACGTTGATCGGGGTCGGTACCGCGATCTGTGGTGGTTCGGCCATCGCGGCCGCGACGGCGGCGATCGGCGCGAAACGGTCCTCGGTCGCGTACGCGATGGCGACGATCTTCACCTTCAACATCGTTGCCGTACTGACGTTTCCGCCGCTCGGTCATTTGCTCGGGATGAGCTCGGAGGCGTTCGGCCTGTGGGCGGGTACGGCGGTCAACGACACCTCGTCGGTGGTCGCGGCCGGTTACGCGTACAGCCAGGCGGCTGGTGATCAGGCGATCGTGGTGAAGCTGACTCGTTCGCTGACTTTGATCCCGATCGTGCTGACGCTGGTCGCGTTGAAGATCCGCCGCGAGAACCGGGCGGCTCGTGCGCTCGACGCCGCATCCGAGGGGTCGTACGAGGGCGCCACCGCCTCGATCCGGCGACCGCTGCCGTGGCGCAAGCTCGTGCCGCTGTTCCTGATCGGCTTCATTGCTGCCGCCGGTCTTCGGTCGGCCGGCGCCGTACCCGAGTCCTGGCTGCCGACCCTCGGCATAGTAGGAACCGTACTAATTACATCGGCACTAGTTGCAATCGGACTATCGCTGCGGCCGCGTGAGCTGCGCGACGCAGGACCCAGGCCGCTCCTGCTCGGAGCAATCCTCTGGATCCTGGTCGCGGCCGGCAGCCTCGCGCTTCAGTCCATCTCGTAAGTCAGTCCTTCTTGTAGCTCAGTCCTTCTCGTACGCGGCCTGGCGCTCCTGTATCGCCTTGATCCGCGGGACGTCGAGCTTGGTGCTGCGGTCGAAGTTGTAGATGCCGTTCTCTTCCTGGAACACGTCGGTCAGCTGCGTGTAGCAGTAGCCGAACATCAGCTCGTTGTCGAGCAGTGCGTCGATCAGACCGGCGAAGCGGACGTAGAAGTCCTCCTCGTTCGCGACCCGCTGGCCGTACCCCCAGGAGTCCGCGGAGTTCCCGCTCTTGCCGGCGGCCGCCTTCTCCGCGTTCCACCAGATGCCACCGAACTCGCTGCAGAAGTACGGCTGCCCGTCGTACGCGAGCGACAGTGCCTTGTCGTCCCGGGTGTTCCCGTACGGCTTGTCGTTGACCAGATCGGCCATCTGCTTCGCGAACTCGGCCGGGTCCTGCTCGTAGTTGTGCGAGTCCCAGACGTCGGTTTCGGGTACGCGGTGCGAGTAGCCGGACGAGTCGAGTACCGGACGGCTGGTGTCCGCGGCCTTGGTGGCCAGGAACATCGCGCGGGTGACGTCGTCGAGCTGGGTGATCCGGTCGTGCAGCAGCTGGTGCGTCTCGTTCAGCGGGCACCAGCCGATGATGCTCGGGTGGCTGTAGTCCCGCTCGACCGCTTCGAGCCACTGGCCGACGTACGACGCGGTCGGCTGCTGGTTGTCGTCGCCGGTGTCGCCGACGCCGGAACCCCAGTCGCCGAACTCGCCCCAGACCAGGTAGCCGAGCCGGTCCGCGTGGTACAGGAACCGCTCCTCGAACACCTTCTGGTGCAGCCGCGCACCGTTGAACCCGGCCGCGAGGCTGAGCTCGATGTCGCGGACGATCGCCTCCTCGGACGGCGCGGTCATCAGGCTCTCCGGCCAGTAGCCCTGGTCCAGTACGAGCCGCTGGAACACGTGCTTGCCGTTGATCAGGATCGCCTTGCCGTTGATGCTCACCGACCGGAGCCCGGCGTACGAGTCCGCCTCGTCCAAGACGTTGCCCTCGGCATCGATCAGCTCGAGGCGGACGTCGTACAGGTGCGGGTCGGTGGTGTCCCAGAGGCGGACCCGGTCGGCGGGAACCGGCAGGGTCAGGCGCGGGGCCAGGTCGAGGTCGGCGCGGACGGTCGCGGTGGTCACCTCGCCGTCGGCGTCCTTCAGTGTGGCGCGGATGGAGTGGCCGGGCTGGTTCGCCGAGACCGGCACCTCGAGGTGGAAGCTGGAGCCGGCCACGTCCGGGGTGATCCGCGGGCGCTTCAGGTGCACCGGCGGGACGGCCTCGAGCCAGACGGTCTGCCAGATGCCGGTGGTGCGGGTGTAGAGGCAGCTGTGGTTCGCGTACAGCTGGCTCTGCTTGCCGCGCGCCTGCGGACCCCGGTGGGTGTCGCGCGCGCGGACCACGATCGTTGCCTCTTCGCCCGGCTTGGTGACCTGGCGCAGGTTGGCGCTGAACGGCGTGAACCCACCGCGGTGCCGGACCACCTCGGTGCCGTTCACCCAGACGGTCGCGTCGTGGTCGACGGCCTGGAAGTGCAGCACCGCGTCCTTGCCGTCCCAGTCGGCCGGGATCGTGACCGTGGTGCGGTACCAGACCGCTTCCATGAAGTCGACGTCCTCGATCCCGGACAGTTCGGTCTCCGGCGCGAACGGTACGACGATCCGCCGCTCCAGCTCGCGCTCCCGGAGCCCACGCTCCAGCCCCGAGTCCGACCGATCGATCTCGAACCCCCAGTCACCGTTCAGATTGACCCACTGCGACCGGACGAACTGCGGACGCGGATACTCGGCCCGAGGCTGCGACATGCTCTCTCCCGTGCTGCTGATCTGGTAGTGGCAGCAGCACTTTACAACGTTGAAATGACCCCGGCAACGGGGTGTTCACAACGGCTGACCGCGACCGCCGGGCGACGCGCGGTGTGTGGGGTGCTCGTCGAGAAGTGCCGGGCTGATCAGTTGGCGGGTTGACGGTTGATGGTCTTGAGCGCGAGCGCCTGGGTGAGCGCGAACGCCCCCACCTCCACGGCAACCGCCGCCAGCAACACCGTGAGCACCACCTGCTGACTGGTCACCGCGGCAACGGCAATCCCCACGGTGGCAACCAGATTCACCACAAGCACCACCCGAAGCGCCTGCCTACGCGGCGCCTTGGCAGTCAGGTACGCAAGCAACCCAGACCACGCGAGCACCCCACCCCCGGCTACCCCGACCGCCATCGCCGGCACCCCAGCCAACTCCGCCAACGGCCCCGCAAACCCCACCAACCCCACAGCCGCCACCGCACAATACAAAACATCCAGCCGCAACGTCCGCTCACCAGTCATACAACCACCGTATTCGGCTTGCTGAAGAGCGCCGCATTCAGAAAGTCCGGCGCGAAGGCGTTAGGGCGTCCGTCCCGCACCGCGCGAAGCTCAACCGGGGAGAGCGCGTCGAAGATCGCCCGAAGGTCATTGAGCGAGAAGGACATCCCACCGTACGTATCGCCTGAACTCACGATGTCGGCATCGGCAGGCGTCTCCATCCGCTCGGCGGCAAAGGCGACGATCCCGAAGCGCCCACCCGCCCGTACCAGTGGAAGCACTCGCTCGAGATAGGTGATCCGCCGATGCGGCGCGATGTGATGAAAGCAGCCGGAGTCGTACACCAGGTCGTACTGGTCGTACGGGAGCGGATCCCGCAGTACATCAGCCTTAGTGAGCGTCACTGCGGCCGGCAATGTCGGGCGAAGCTGGTCGAGCAGCTCGCCCGCGAGATCCACACCATCCACCACGGCACCCTGCTCGGCGAACCAGCGGCTGTTCCGCCCACCCCCACAACCAACATCCAGCACCCGCGCCCCCACCAGCTCCCCGAGCAGACCGCGCTCATGCCAGTCCACCAGCGGTTCATCGGGAAGTTGAGTTGTGAGCGGGTGTCCCGGCGTCGTCAGCAGGTTGCTCCAGTAGTCCGCCGCGGACGTACGCGACCGGTCCCCGCGGCCGCTCGCCTCCACCACCTGATCAAGCACCTCGAGCAACTGTTCAACCGTGTAGATCCGAGTCGCCGTCACCCGCCAATTCTACTTATTCAACAGGCGATCTGGCCGCTCAGTTGAACAGGCCCACCCACGGATCGGTCGAATATTCAGGTGCGTTCGCGGCGTCCGCGGAATAGGTTGGGTGGTGATGAGGTGACTGGAAGGTGTGGGTGTGCGGCTGGCTCCGGTGGAGTTGGTCTGGTTGCGCCTGCGCCGCGCTTCGGCTGATGTGTCGATCGCGAGTTCCGGGAGCCTTGGGTGGCTGGGTTTTTCGGGCCGGGGTGCGGTGGGTTGTCCCGCGTCGCCGGCCGGTTTGTGTTGCGTACGGTGGATGGCGCGGCTGATCTTCTGATCGAAGAGCTTCGCGGGATGGTGGCCGTGCATTCCGTACGGCAGGTGTCGGTGGGGGCCGTGGAGTGCATGGTTGACGGGGCGCTTGATGAATTGGTTCGGTGCCCGTTGTATTCGTCGGTTGCCGTGGATGGTGCGGAGGTGCCCGCGCTGGCGTGGATGCGGCGGTTCGGGCCGCTCGAACGGTTGCCGTGGTCAACTAATCTGGTGGTTGCCGAAGTGCTGACCCGGCTGGCGAAAGTGCGCCCGGGGCAGTGTGTCGTTGACCCGTTCTGCGGGACGGGGACGATTCTGTTGTCCGTACGCCGGCGGGTGCCGACTGCCCGCCTGCTTGGGATCGACCGTGATCCGCACGCACTGGAGCTCGCCGCCCGAAACCTCAGCCACCCAGCGCTGGTACGCGGGTTGGCCGAGGCGCTGCCCGTGAGCGATGGGAGCGTGGACCGCGTGGTGGCGAACCTTCCGTTCGGGAAGCAGGTGGGCAGTCATCGGGGCAATCGTGAGCTGTACCCGGCTGTGGTCCGCGAGCTCGATCGCGTACTTGCCGGCGAGGGACGAGCTGTCCTACTGACCGAGGACAAGCGGCTGCTCCGCGCGGCGGTCGAACGGGAGCGCGGTTTGAAGGTCGTGCGGGAACGGCTGCTCAGGTACAACGGCGCGACGCCGACCGCGTACGTGCTGACCCGGATATCCAAACGTCCCACTTCGCGATAACATCGCTGAATGGCGATCAATGAGGCTGAGGCGCTGGCCGTGGCGGGGTGTCTGTTCCATGGGTTCAGTGATGGCTCGCGGCTGGCGATCGTGCGGCACTTGGCGCTCGGCGAGCACCGGGTCGTGGATCTGACCGAGCATCTCGGGCTGGCGCAGTCGACGGTCTCGAAGCACCTCGCCTGCCTGCGCGACTGCGGCCTGGTCGAGTCCCGCCCGCAAGGACGCGCCTCGCTGTTCCGCCTCACCCATCCCGAGGCCACCATGGACCTGCTCTCGGCGGCCGAACGCCTCCTGTCACTCACCGGCGACGCCGTCGCCCTCTGCCCGATCTACGGCCTCCCAAACGAGAGCCCGGATCCTTCCGAGCAACAGACCGCCAAAGCCGGCCCCTCCGAGTGGCGGGCTGCGGAGGCCAGCGCATCCGGCCGGGAGGTTGCTAAGGCCGGCGCTTCCGGACGGCAGAGTGTCAAGGCTGGGGCTGCCGGGCGGCGGGGTTTGAGGGCCGGCGGATGAGTGAGGGGCTGCGGCTCGGGAGTGGTAGTGCGTGGGTGGTTGATCCGGCTGAGCGGGCGCGGCTCGGGCGGCGGGCTCGGTTACTCGCGGGCGCGTCCGTTGCGTACAACGTGGTCGAGGCCGTGGTCGCCATCTCCTCCGGCCTGGTCGCGGGCTCGGTCGCGCTGGTCGGATTCGGCCTGGACTCGGTCGTCGAAGTCTCCAGCGGCCTGATCATCCTCTGGCAATTCCGCCATCCGCTCCCGGAGTCCCGCGAACGCAAAGCCCTCAAGCTGCTCGCGTTCTCCTTCCTCGGCCTCGCCGCGTACGTCGGCTTCGAATCGATCCGCGCCCTGATCACCGGCGCCGAGCCCGAAACCTCACCCGTCGGGATCGGCCTCGCCATCGCCTCCCTGGCAGTGATGCCGTTCCTCTCCTGGGCCCAACGCCGCACCGGCAAAGCCCTGGGTTCCAACGCGGTCGTCGCCGACTCCACCCAAACCCTCCTCTGCACCTACCTGTCCGCCGTACTCCTCCTCGGCCTCCTCCTCAACACCACCCTCGGCTGGACCTGGGCCGACCCAATCGCCGGCCTGATCATCGCCGCCGCAGCCACAAAAGAAGCCCGATCAGCCTGGCACGGCCAAGGCTGCTGCACCCCGAGCGGCACCTGCACCCCCTGACCGGCACCCGCCACAAGCCGGGATCTCCACTCTTGTTGTGGGGCGGGGTCCAGTGGTCTAAGCAACGAGTAGTTCGGCTAGTGCTTGGGCTGGG
>NZ_BAAAPH010000044.1:0-24431 GCF_039531045.1 Kribbella hippodromi
CCATCACAACACCCCTTCAACCGACAGGTGTTGCAATCACCCCCTGAACCCGCCCTGGAATAGCGCCAGAAAAGCTCCTGCCCGGCGCTGAAAGCCTCCTGCGACGCTGCAGTGACGTGTTGTGGGGCGGTTGGTGAGCGGGGGGACAGGAGGTGCGGGTTGGCTGCGCAGTGCACTTGAGCGTGAAGGGGCCGGGGTGTACGCCGTCTCAGAGGTGCACTACCTGTCGAGCTGCCGATTTGTCCGATGCGGGCGCGGCGATGACCGTCGCGCTTGCAGGTCGGTGCCTCGCACCTCCCCTCCCGGTCTCAACTGACCCACATCTCCATCGCAAGAGCCGGATATCCACTGCTGTTGTGGGTTCTCCACTGGCATATGAGTGGAGAACCCACAACGCGGGTGGATGTCCACCGATGTGCGGGCGGCTGGAAACGGGGTGCGTTGGGGTGGGCCGGGCAGGGAGGATGGGGGTATGGGTCAGTCTTCTGTTGCAGTGGGGAACTCGCCGGGCGGCTCGGTGGCGCCGGTTGACGGGTTGATTGTTGTGGATATGCAGACCGCGTTTGTCTCCGGCGAAGGCGGTGTGCCGGGCGCGGATCGGTTGCTGGACCGGGTTGGCGAACTGCTGGATCGGGCGCGTGACGCCGGTGCGGTTGTCGTGCATCTCCAGAACGACGGCCCGGTCGGCGCCGATGACGAACCCGAGACACCAGGCTGGGAGCTGTACCTGCCGGTCAAGCCCGGCCCGCGGGAGCACGTGGTTCGGAAGCCTCGCGACGACGGCTTCGACGCGACACCGCTCGGCGAGATCCTGATCGCGGCCGGCGTACGGTCGTTGGCGATCTGCGGCGTGATGTCCGAGATGTGCGTACGCGCGACCTCCGAGACGGCGCTCGACCGCGGATACCGGGTGGTGCTTCCGCACGACGCACACGGTACGTACGACGTACCTGCTGTTCCAGGTGTCTCCGAGGCGATTCCGGCACATGTGGTGTCGCGGGTCGCCGCCTGGTCGCTCGGCGATCAGCCCGAGAACACCGTGCCGACCTCGGCGGTCACGTTCGCGTAAAGGCTCATGGGCCGCCGTGGGTCGTGAGCGCCAGCCGGTTGTCCGGGTTGGTGATGGTGAGTACGCCTGAGGTGCTGGTGACGGCGGTGCGAACTGCGTTGTGGGACAGGAGATTCAGCGTCCTCGGAGCCGGGTGACCGTAGTCGTTGTTGCGCCCTGCGGAGATCACGGCCAGGCGTGGGTTGACGGCGTTGATGAAATTCGGGTCCTGCTGGGCTGAGCCGTGGTGCGGGACTTTCAGGATGTCGGCCCGCAGATCGGCACCGGTGGCGAGGATGGCGCGCTGAGATTCCGGTTCCAGGTCGCCGGTGAGCAGGATGCGCAGACCGGACAGCTCGACCATCATCGCGATGCTCGCGTTGTTCTCGGGCGAGCCCTCGTCCGTCGACGTTGCTGACGACGCGCCGTCGGCCGGAAGCGCAGGTACGCGGGCCGGCCAAAGCGTCGTCCATTTCACCGCCCCGACCTGGCGCACCTCGTGGAACGCGACCGGGCGTACGTCGACCTTGTGCTGTACAGCCAGGTTGCGCACGCGCTCGTACTCAGCGCGTGGTGCGGCGTACGGCGTCACCTCGATCTCGTCGACACGGCGCCCGTTGAGTACGCCGGCCAGCCCGCCGACGTGATCGGCGTGGAAGTGGCTGAGCACCAGTACGGGGATGTGCTCGACGCCGAGCTCGCGGAGGCATTTGTCCATCGCCGCCGGGTCCGGACCGGTGTCGACGACAACCGCGGCACGATCGCCGGCGCGGAGTACGAGGCCATCTCCTTGGCCGACGTCACACACGACGAAGAGCCAGTTGCTTGGTTGCCGGTTGAGCGAACCGACTGGACGCAAGATGACTACCGCGAGAACCACGACGGGGACGATCATGGCGATCGGGCGGGCCAGGATTCGATGCAGGCCGAGTACCAGGGCCAGGCAGAGCGCGGTCAGTACGGTGATGCCGAGCACGGTCGCGGGCCAGGCCCCAGCTGCTCCTGGTAGATCGGCGCCTTCGTGAGCGATGAGGATGATCCAGCGCGCGGGCCAGCCCGCCGCCCAGCCGGCCACGTGGGCCAGGTCCGTAGTGAGGAGAGCGACGCCGGCCGCGACAAAGCCGAGGATCGTGGCCGGTCCAACTGCTGGCCCTGCCAACAAGTTCGCGCCGACTGCGACCAGTGAGACCTGGCCGGACAGCCAGGCAACGACCGGCGTACACGCAAGCTGGGCAGCCAGTGGGCAGGAGATCGCGTCGGCCAGCCACCCCGGAAGCCACTTCGCCAACGCATCCCGCCAGATCGGTCCGAGCAAGATGATTCCGGCAGTTGCGAGTACGGACAGGGCGAATCCGGCTGAGCGGGCGAGCGAGGTGTCGAGCAGGAGCAGCACGATCACCGCGACAGACAGGCTGCGTACGGCGCGGCGCCGCGTACCGCCGTTCGTCATCGCCGCCAACGCGATCAAGCCCATCGCGGCTGCGCGGAGGACACTGGGTTGTGGTCTTGCCAGCACGACGAATGCGACCACCGTCAGTACGCCGACGATGGTGAGGCCGCGGGCTCGTACTCCAATCAGTCGTGCCAGCGGCAGGAGGAAGGCGAGTAGCAGGGTGAGGTTGGTGCCTGACACCGCGGAGAGATGGGTCAGGCCGGTTGTCTGGAAGTCGGCGTTGAGGTCGGTGGACACGGCGGATACATCGCCCATGACCAGGGCTGGGACCAGGCCGCGGACATCTTCAGGCTGACCGGACACAGCCTCCCGGAGGCCGGCGCGGACATGCTCGGCGGCGCGGAGCCACCACGGCGGTTCATCGATCGGGCGCGGCGGCGAACGGACCGAGAGCATCGCGGCAACATTCGAGCCGTCCTCGACTGCTTCGAGACGACCGGTCGCTTCGACGTGCTGGCCGTACCTGACGGACTGCCATTTCGCGGTGCCGATCACGAGGACCGGGGTGCGTACGCGGGTGGTGTGCGAGCGGGCGCGGACCTCCTCGATGGTTGCTTTCACGACAACGTACGGCGGGCGGCGGGACGTCGTGCTCTGGCGAAGTGACGGATCTCCTTCGATCTTCAGGCGAACGGTGACTGTGGTGGACGTGGCGGCCAGGTCGTGAACCGGTCCGGCGTGGAGGGTGGCGGACTGGAACGCGGCGGCTACGGATAGGCCGGTGATAACGACGAGGGTTCCGACGGCGGTCCAGCCTGTTGTCGTGTGGCGGTCTGCCCAGTGCGGACGGGGTTGGCGGGTGGGGTAGCGGAGGAGGGCGGCGAGGGCGGTGGTGAGGGTGAGGGTGAGGGCCGCGGCGGCGGTTAGTACGGCGGTCAGGGGGCTTTTGTCGAGTAGGAGAACCGCGGTCAGCCAGCCGGCGGCGGCTGGTACGAGCAACCGAGCGTCAAGCGGCTCCACGGCAGGTATGTCAGAGGCCGGTACGTCAGAGGCAGGTGCGTCGGAGGCGGGTGCGGCAGGGGCGGGTGTGGCAGGGGCAGGTGTGGGAGAGGGAGGTTGTTCACCGGCAGGGGTGTCGAGTGCGGGTTGGTGGGGGGTGAGGGGTGGGTTAGAGGCGGACATGGGGTTTTAGGGTGGTGAACTTTTTGGGGCCTACGCCGGGGACGTCTTGGAGTTGGTCGATGGTGGTGAAGGGGCCGTTCTGGGTTCTGTAGTCGAGGATTCGCTGGGCCAGGACTGGGCCTACGCCGGGGAGGGCGTCCAGTTGGTCGAGGGTGGCGGTGTTGAGGTTGATGACTGTGGTGTTTGCGGTCGTCGAGGAGGTCGTGGGGGCGGCGCCGGGTGAGGTGGTTGGGGGCGGGGGTGTCGGGGGTGGGGGTTGGGTGGGTTGGCCGACGATGATTTGTTCGCCGTCGGTTACGGGGCGGGCGAGGTTGAGGGTGGTCAGGTCTACGGCGGGGAGGGGGCCGCCGGCCAGCGCGAGTACGTCGGCTACTCGGGAACCGGCTGGGGCGCGGATGAGGCCGGGGTGGCGGACTTTGCCAGCTACGTGGACGACGACCTGGGGCTGCGGTGTCGCGCCTGGGGGCGGTTGTTGGGTGAGTGGATTGGCAGGCTGATTGGGCGCTTGAGTCGAGTTGGCCGCGGGTTGGGTGGGGTTCGTTGGTTGGCCGGGGTTGGCAGGTTGGGCGGGATTAGTGGATTGGGCCGGGTTAGCTGGTTGAGCGGGGTTGCCTGGTTGGGCGGGGTTGCCTGGTTGGGCGACTGGGGTGCCGGTTGCGGCGGTGATGGGGCGGGTGTCTGGGAGGGGTTCAGGACGGGCTTGGAGGAAGGTCCAGCCGGCCCAGGCGAGGCCTGCGGCCAGAATCGCGGCCAGTACCAGGACGTGGCGCGGGGTGAGAGTCCAGCGAGCGTTGCGCAGGCGGGTGGGCGCGGGGTGGTCAAGCGGCGAGCGGATGTCGGGGTCGGCGGGGGCGGAGGTGTCCGGGGTCCAGCCGCCTCGGATTTGTTCTTCCTGCTCGGGCTGCGGGGTTAGGCGGGCTAAGGATTGGGCTCGGGTGGGTGGGGCGGGGGTGGGGGTGCGGCGGAAGGCCTTCACGCCAGAGAACGTACGGGTTTGGGGCAGGGCTGGGCTGGTGAGTTGGACGCTGTGGAAAACCTGAGGACCCGCGGGGCAGGCGGAGCCGCGGGTTGGGCAGGGCCGGCGGGTTGGGCAGAGCGGCGGGGCAGCCGCAGCCGCGGTTAGTGGGGGCTGATTACTACGGCGAGGAGGCCGGGGCCTACGTGGGCGCCTATGACGGCTCCTACTTCGCGGACGGCTATTTCGTCGGCTTTGGGGAGGCGGGTGGCGAGGTTGTCGGCCAGGGTTTGGGCTTTTTCCAGGTTGGAGAGGTGGTGTACGGCCAGTTGCGCGGGGGTGTCGCCGGCTCGTTGGACGGTGATGTCGGCGAGGCGGGCGATGGCTCGGCTGGAGGTGCGGACTTTTTCGAGGGGGACGATTCGGCCGCCGTTGATGGTGAGGAGGGGCTTGACGGCTAGGGCCGTGCCGAAGAGGGCCTGGGCGGCGCCGATGCGGCCGCCGCGGCGGAGATACTCGAGGGTGTCGACGTAGAAGTACGTTGAGACGGTCTTCATGCGGGCTCGGGCCGCGGACTCGACAGTTTCGGCGTCTGCTCCGGCGGCGGCCGCGGCTGCGGCGGCCAGGACGGGGAAGCCCAGGCCCATGCCCAAGGAGCGGGAGTCGACCACGCGGACCGGGATCGGGGAGTCCTTGGCGCCGATCATCGCCGCCTCGAAGGTGCCGGACATGTCGCCGGACAGGTGGATGGAGACGACCGCGGTGGCGCCGTTCTGCGCGCAGGTGGCGTACGTGTCGGCGAACGTTTGCGGCGCGGGGCGGCTGGTCGACACCGGGGTGAAGGTCTTGAGCGCTTCCGCGACCGCGTCGGCCGAGGTGGCGCCGTCGTCGTACGAGGTGCCGCCGATCACGACCTGGAGTGGGACGACGGTCAGTGGGTGCCGGAGCACCTCGTGCGTGGACAGGCCGGCCGTGGAGTCGGTGACGACGTGCACGCTGCCGGACATGAGGCGAGGTTACCGGACGGTTCATCAACAAGGAGCTGAAAGATGCTCGGCTACAGGCGCCGGACGGCTGCCCCCGACAGCCCCCGACAGCCCCGGACAGCCCCGGACAGCCCCGGACAGCCCCGGACAGCGTGGCAGGCCCGGACAGCGTGGCAGCGAGGTGAAGGCCCACCCCTCCGTGGCCTTCACCTCGCTTCGGTTGCTCCCCCGTCCGATCCCCCGTCTGTTCCCCCGTTGGGCTTGAGCCGGGCTAGCGGCGTCCCCTGTGCGTCGGTAGCCCGGCTGGTTCGGCTGACTCCCCCTGGTTGTCAGCTGACGTAGGTGGGGCCTCGGCGAGCTACTCCCCGAATCCGGTCCGCGCGGGACCGGCCTGACCGCGAGCTCGTCGAGGTCCCCGGGAGGTTCCAGCGGCCGGCCCGCCGGTGGGTGACCAAACCCACCGGTACTCGCGCCGGTCGGGTCGTGACACTCGTCCCCTGTGTCGTGTGCCTGACCCGGTGCTGGAACCCCGCCCCGGAAGCGGTGCCCTGACGGTGCACGGCGTCCGGTACAGGCAGGACAGATCCGCACTCGACAGCACTCCGGAGCTCTCGGCAGCCGCTCGGCGCCCCCACCAACCAGCCGCCGGATGCCCTCCGCGTCGCCTCCCCCGCGCTCGTCGGCAGTACGGCGGTGTGCCATGGCCTCTTCACGGTCCACCACCCCTTCGCTGCCGGTACCGCCCGGTGTCGGTCTCTGCTTCGTGGAACCTGCCCTACGGCTGTAATTCTTGGTCCGGAGCCCAGGTCAGGACGAGGCAGAACAACCGGCAGTTACCCGGCAGCTTCGAGGGATCGGCGTCAGGAAAGGGCGACGAGTACGTCGTTCGCCAGCCGCTGTACGGCAGCCGCCGGATCAGCTTCCGGCCAGCCGTCAGCGACGGAGGCGCGCTCGCACGACTCCTGCAGCACCGCCCAAGCGGTCGGCAGCATCGGCGGGTCCATAGTCCGCTGCCACGCCAACAGTTGCCCGCACAACCGGTCCGCCGGTTCAGTACGCCCGAGCGCGTGCAGCACCGCTACAGCCTCCGGGAGTACCTCCAGCAGGTACACGACCCGCCCTTCGAGCAGCAACCTGTTCACCGCGTCGCGTACGGCGATCCGCGCCTGCTCTGTTTCACCGGCTGCCCGTGCGAGCCGGGAGCGGTACAGCATCACCAAATAGTCGAAGTACCCGCGATGACCGCGGATGTCCGCGTCGGCCTGGTCGAGCAGTGCCTGCGCCTCGTCGTACCGTCCGGCGTGGTACTCCACCATCGCCAGGCAGCCGGCCACCTTCGTACGCTCCGGGTCGTCCGATGCCTGGCTGTCCCGAGCGAGCACAGCCCAGTGCCGGGCACCGTCCACGTCTCCCAGCTCGAGGTCGACGCGGCTGAGTGCCATGTACGCGATCTCGTCGGCGTACACGCCCGGATTGACCAGTGCGGCCTCCCACGCGAGCAGGAGCTCTTTGGCCTCCACCAACCGACCCCACCGGAGCAGTGCGAGACCACAGGTCGCCTGTACGGTCGCAGACCGCTGTACGTCGCCATGCTTGCGCGCGTCAGCCACCAGCGCCGGTATCTCGGCCAGGCTCTGCGTATCAAGCAAATGCGACCCGGACGACACCCAGCCGCCCCGAGCGACCAGGCCCATCTCGGTCTCCCCCGGAATCCGGGTGCGAGCCTCTTCGTAGTGCCGGCGTGCACCACGGATGTCACCGGTCAGGCTGGACAGCCGTCCCGCGATCGCCAGCAGCCGCCCGCTGGTCTCCTTGTCCGACACGTTGTCCGCGCACAGCGTCGCCCACCGGATGCCGCTCTCGGCAACACTCGCCTGGTACTGCCAGGCGATCCGGAACCCGAGCACGATCCGCGCGGCGGTGTCCCACTCCCCCAGCTCGGCAGACCGCTCCAGTGCCACCTCGAACAACGCCGAGTTCGCATGCGCCGCCCGGTACCGCCGGTCGCGGTCCGGTGCTGACCACGCCCCGTCCAGGCCGGACATGTACGTGGAGCACCACTCCACCGCCCGGTCCCTGAACTCAGTGAGATCATCCCCCTGCGAGGACAGCCCGGCGTACGCGTGTTCCCTGATCGTCTCCAGCAGCTTGTACCGCGCTCCGTACAACTGCTCGAACTCGTGGACCGGCTGGAGCAGCGACTTCTCCACCAGCTCCGACAGCAGCATCGGTACGTCGATCCCGTCGATCGGCGTACCCGTACACACGCCGGCCACCGCCTCCAGGGTGAACGGCGACCCGAGCACCGAAGCGCGATAGAGCAGTTGCCGCGCCGGATCGGACAGTGCGTCCACGCTCCACGCGATCGTGTCCGCCAGCGTCCGCTGATGCGGCGCACCGAACCTCCGGGGACCGGACAGCAACCGGAACCGGTCGTCCAGCGCAGCCAGGATCGCTTCGACCGACAGCGACCCGGCCCGCGCGGCAGCAAGCTCCAGTGCGAGCGGCAGCCCGTCCAGCCGGCGGCACAGCCGCGCCACGGTCGGCGCGTTCGCCGGAGTCAGGACGAAGTCAGGGCGCACCCGTGTGACCCGTCGCGTAAACATCTCCACGGCCGGACTCGCAGCGATGTCCTCGAAGTTCTCGTCATTGCCGGGTACGCCGAGCACCTGCACCCGGCGAACCACCTCGTCGGGTAGTCCGAGCGGGATGCGGGACGTGACCAGTACGCCAACTCCTGGGAAGCTCCGGACCATCCGGTTGGCGACTGTGGCGACGCCGTCGAGTACGTGCTCGGCGTTGTCTTCCACGATGACCAGATCGCCAGGCTGACGGCCGGACAGTACGTCGTCGAGGTCAGACGTACCAGGAGCTGTCCCGAAGGCGTCGAGGATCGCGGACGGTACGGCAGCGTCGCGCTGCACAGTAGTGAGGTCAACGACCACAACTGTTGTGTCAGCGCCAGAGAACCGATCCGCCGCGGCCAGCGCCAGCTCGGTCTTGCCTACTCCGCCAGGACCGACCAGCGTGACCAGCCTGTTCTGCCGGAGCAGTCCCTCGAGCTCCAACAGCTCCTGCTCACGCCCGACCAGCCCGTCCGGGATCGGTCGCGTACCGCGCCAGCGCAGCCCAGTCGGCGCCGCGTCGGCGACCGACACAACCGGCGGAGACACGGGGCGTACGACGGGACGCACTGTGCCGTGGCCGGCCGCTGCGAGGAAATGGTCCGTGTCACCGTCCCGCAGGCCTAGCGCGGCCGCCAGCAACCGGACGGACTCCTTCCGCGGCCGAGCCACCCGGCCGGCCTCCATCTCCCGGATCGAGCGCACACTCAGCCCGGCCCGGTCCGCCAGCTCCTCCTGGGAGAGGCCGGTCTGGACCCTCAAGTCGAGCAACAGATCGGCGAACCCCCGCCGCCCATCCGCCCGGCCATCCGCGTCCGACACAGCCCGTCACCCCTCTGAAGGCCTCACGTTCCTAGGAGGGTGGCTGGGCTCCTGCGCCGTAGCGAGCAGGTGCTCGGCGGAGTGCCTCGGCGTGCTGGAGCGGAGGGGTCGATGTGGTTCATCGTTCCCTTCGCTCCAGCGCGCCGAGGTGCCCGCCGAGTGCCGCGCAGTAGGCGCAGGAGCCCAGCCACCCTCCTACACAACATAACGTGACGGGCGTGTCTTTGCGGGGGTGGACCGGCGCGCGGACTGCGGGCTGGGTCACAGGAATGGGCCGCACCAGGGACCACAAATAGGCGTTTCAAGCAGTTGCGCGAGCTGAATTCGTTTCATTGTCGCCCGCGTAGAGGGAAAGCACGTCGGCCCAGTCCTCGAGCCGTGCGCTGGTGTCGGCATGACCCGACTCGGCATTCAGCAAACTGCCGGCGCAAATACCCCGGGTCGCACGAACCAGGAGCTCAGTGCTGACGTCGCGCAGGGTGTCCAGGGCTGCCATGCGGACAATTCAAGCCGAGTCGTGTTTCGCAAACGTAACGCGACCGGCAACATCACGATAAGTCACCAAAATACCTTTCGGCGAGTTACCAGGTGGTCCGTTAACCCAGGAGCCAGGCCATTAGCCCGGGAGCCAGGAAAGCCGGACCTGCCGCCGGGGATTGTCCACATTGGTGTCGACCAGGCAGATCGACTGCCAGGTCCCGAGCATCATCCGCCCGTCCAGCACCGGGATGCTCGCGTACGGGGGCACCAGCGCGGGCAGCACGTGATCGCGACCGTGCCCGGGCGTACCGTGCCGGTGCTGCCAGCCGAAGTCGCGCGGCAGCAACTGCTCCAGCACCGCGAGCAGGTCGGTGTCGCTGCCCGCCCCGGTCTCCAGGATCGCGATCCCGGCGGTGGCGTGCGGCACGAAGACGTGCAGCAGTCCGTCGCCCTGGGCCTGGTGGGCCTCAGCGGCGACGAACCGCTCACACCTGCTGGTCAGGTCGAAAACAACTTCGGAACCGCCGGTCTCGACGTCGATCAGCTCAGAACGCATCTGTGCAGCGTAGCCCGCCTCAGGCCGGAACGATGTTCACCAGCTTCGGCGCCCGGACGATGACCTTGCGGGTACCGCGGCCGTCCAGCGCCTTCTGGATCGCCTCCGACGCCAGCGCCAGCTGCTCCAGCTCGGCGTCGGTGATGTCCGGCGCGACCTCCAGCCGGTCCTTCACCTTGCCGGCCACCTGGACCACGCAGGTCACGGCGTCCTGCACCAGCAACGCCGGGTCGACCTTCGGCCAGCCCGCCTTGGCGACGGTCGGCTCGTGACCCAGCTCCTCCCACATCTCCTCGGCCGTGTACGGCGCGACCAGGCTCAGCAGGATCGCCACCACCTCGGCGGCTTCGCGTACGGCGGGATCGGCCGCACCGGGACCACCGTCGATCGCCTTCCGGGTGGCGTTCACCAGCTCCATGATCCGGGCAACCATCACGTTGAACCGGTGCGAGTCGATCAGCTCGGCCGCGTCCGACACCGTCCGGTGGGTCAGCTTGCGCAGCTCCGGATCACCCGCCGCCGGGTCAGTACCGACGGGCGACGAGACCGCGCCGGCCAGCCGCCAGGCGCGCTGCAGGAACTTCAGCGAACCGCCCGGCGACATGTCGGCCCAGTCGATGTCGTCGGCCGGCGGACCGGCGAACACCATCGTCAGCCGGACCGCGTCCACGCCGTACTCGTCGATCATGTCGCCCAGGTTCACGCCGTTGCCCAGGGACTTGCTCATCGACTTGCCCTGGTTGATGACCTGCCCCTGGTTCAGCAGCCGCGTGAACGGCTCGACCACCTTCAGCAGGCCCATGTCGTGCAGCGCCTTGACGAAGAACCGCGCGTACAGGAGATGCAGTACGGCGTGCTCCTTGCCGCCGACGTACTGGTACACCGACATCCACCGGTCGGCCATGCCCTGGTCGAACGGTCCGTCGGTGTACTCCGGCGACAGGTAGCGCAGGAAGTACCAGGACGAGTCGACGAAGGTGTCCATCGTGTCGGTGTCGCGCTCGGCCGCGCCACCGCACTTCGGGCAGTCCACCTCGACCCACTCGCGGGCGGCCGCCAGCGGGGACACGCCCTTCGGCTGCAGGTCGGCGCCGCGCAGGTCCGGCAGCTCCATCGGCAGCTGGTCGTCCGGCACCGGGACCTCGCCGCAGGACGGGCAGTGGATGATCGGGATCGGGCAGCCCCAGTACCGCTGGCGGCTCAGCAGCCAGTCGCGCAGCCGGTAGTTGATCGTCCGCTCGCCCAGGCCCTTGCTCTCCAGCCAGTCGATGATCCGCGACTTGGCCTCGGTGACCTCCAGCCCGTCCAGGCTGATCTCGTCGTTCGCGCTGTTGATCGCCGGGCCGTCACCGGTGAACGCCTTGCCGTCGAAGTCGGCCGGCGGCTGCACGGTGCGTACGATCGGCAGCTCGAACTTCTCGGCGAACTCGTAGTCGCGGGTGTCCTGCGCCGGTACCGCCATGATCGCGCCGGTGCCGTAGTCGGCCAGCACGTAGTCGGCCGCCCAGATCGGGATCCGCGCACCGGTCACCGGGTTGATCGCGTACGAGCCCAGGAAGACACCTGTCTTCTCCCGCTCGGTGCTCTGCCGCTCGATCTCGGTGGTCGCCTTGACCTTCGTCAGGTACTCGTCGAAGGCTGCCTGCTGCTCGGGCGTGACCAGCTCGGCGGCCAGCTTGGCGTCCGGTGCGACCACCATGAAGGTGGCGCCGAACAGCGTGTCCGGCCGGGTGGTGAACACCTTGATCGGCTCGTCGCGGCCCTCGACCTGGAAGTTCGTGAAGGCGCCCTCGGACCGGCCGATCCAGTTCCGCTGCATCAGCAGGATCTCTTCCGGCCACTGCAGCAGCTCCATGTCGTCCAGCAGCCGCTGCGCGTACTCGGTGGTCTTGAAGTACCACTGGGTCAGCTCGCGCTTCGTGACCTCCCAGCCACAGCGCTCACACCGCCCCTGGACGACCTGCTCGTTCGCCAGCACGGTCTGGTCGTTCGGGCACCAGTTGACGTACGACGCCTTCCGGTACGCCAGACCGCGCTCGTAGAAGCGCAGGAACAGCCACTGCGTCCACCGGTAGTACTCCGGGTCGGACGTGTGCAGCCGGCGCGACCAGTCGAAGGACAGCGCGTACCGGCGGATCGACTCCGCCTGCGTCTCGATGTTGGCGTACGTGTACGTCGCCGGGTGCTCGTTGCGCTTGATGGCGGCGTTCTCGGCGGGCAGCCCGAACGAGTCCCAGCCGATCGGGTTCAGTACGTCGTAGCCCTGCTGGAACCAGTAGCGCGCCAGCACGTCGTGCAGCGCGAACACCTCGCCGTGGCCCATGTGCAGGTCCCCGGACGGGTACGAGAACATCGTGAGCGCGTAGCGCCGCTCGGCGGAGCCGTCGTCCTTCGCCTTGAACGGGTCCAGCTTCTCCCACACCGGACGCCACTTGGCCTGCATGGCGTTGAAGTCATAGCCACCCCGGTCGATCGGAGTGTCCTCCACCTGCTCGCTCACGGTCCTACTCCTGCTCGTGTCTGTGTTGAGCCCAAATCTGCCAGAAACAAAAAATCCCCTCACACAGGAGGGGGTGCCGTACCGGATCGGCGCTTCAGATGCGCCTGGAAGCCAGTACGGCTACGTAAGGAGCAGGCTCACTCGCATGCGGTCAGGATAGCACTAGAGAAATTCAGTACCGCCGGTGCGGCGGTGGTCTCCCGGCGTCCGCCCGTAGTGCCGTTTGAACGCGGTGGAGAAGGGGCGTACGTCCGAGTACCCGCAGGCCCGTGCGACTGCGGTGATCGACAACGTGTGATCCAGCAACAGCTGTGCGGCCAGCTCGAGCCGTAGCCGGCGCAGTGTGGACATGATCGACGCACCGGTCTGCTGCGTGAATAGCCGCTCCGCATGACGTTCAGAGAGGTGTACGACGGCCGCTACGTCGCGGACTGTGATTGGACGCGACAGGTTGTCGCGCAGGTGCCGCTGCATCGCCTCTACTACCAGCGGACCTCTGTCGCGGCGTACTGGTTCGACAGCCAGGTCCTCCTCCAGTGCAAACGCCCTGGCTGTCTCCAGCACCAGAGCGGCGCCCAAGCCGCTAAGCGCAGTGCTGTAGCCGGAGACCGGTGCGGCTGCCTCGGCGGCGAGTGCAGTGATCAGGGCGGACAGGGAGCCGATCCGACCCGACATGACCGGGCCGTCAGGCCGAGTCAACCCGGACGACCATCCAGACGCGTCGGGCCGGGGAGAGCCGGCCGCGCGGCCCACACCGGCATCAACGCGGCCCGTCCCGGCATCGACCGGGCGGAAGGTGAAACCCCAGAAGGCGATGCCCAGTGGCGCACTGTGCGACGACTCGATCTCGTGTACGTCCCCCGGCCGTGCGAGGAACACCGAGCCCGGTAGCACGTCGTACTGCACAGCGCCGTTGTTGAAGCGGCCCTCGCCGGAGTACGCCAGGCAGACCTCGTGGAACGAGTGCGTGTGCCAGTAGTTGCGCCAGTACTCCGGCTGGTAGTGGCCCCAGCTGAGGAAGTCCGCGTGGAAGCCGTCGACCTCGCAGGACTCCAGCAGCCCCGCAAGGTCGACGAACCGGTCCGCATCCCCAACGTCGGAGAGGGTCAAACAGCGCTCCTGCCGGTCGGGTCGACTCCTCGCAGCATCATGCCCTGACCGAGCGACCACTCGTGGGTCTTCACGGTCGGCGGGTCCGACGGGTCGCGGTACTGGATCAGCCAGGTGGTCCGCGCCTCGTCGCTGGTGTTCACCCCGGAGCCGTGCACGGTCAGGTAGGTGAAGAACAGGACGTCACCCGCCTCCGCCGGCTGCGGCGTCGCCGCATCGAACGCCGGCTCCAGCAGGTGGTACGACCCCTCCGGGCTGTGCTCGCGCGGCCCGTCCTTGTGGCTGCCCGGAATGACCCGCACGCAGCCCTTCTCCACCGGTGCGTCGTCGAAGTGGAAGATGGCCGCGCCGACCCGGTGGTACGTGTGCGGGAAGAACGGGTGGTCCTGGTGCAGCGGGAACGGCGAACCGTTCTCCGGCGGCTTCACGAACAGCTTGGTGTGGTGCAGCTGAACATCCTCCACACCCATCACCGCGGCGGCCACGTCGGTGAACCGCGGGTCCACCAGCAGCTTCGAGAACTCGGCGTCGTAGAACTGCGCGTCGTGCAGGTGCTGCAGCTTCGTCGGCGCCTCGGCCATCTCCCGGGCGGCTCCCCAGGTGGGGTCGTCGCTACGGTTCAGCCGCGCCAGCAGGTCATGGCTGCGCTGCCGGTAGTACCCGGCTTCTTCCTTGCTGAGCAGGCCTTTCACCAGTACGAAGCCGTCGGCGGCGTACTGCTGCGCGAGCGACGACAGCTCGGGCCGCTCGGATGTGATCATCATCTCGGAGCACCTCCTGATCGGGTACTTCGAGCCTACGAACGCCGGCGTCCGGGCGGGAGGACCCGACCGGACGCCGATGTTCGTCAAACGGACATGATCACAATCCGAGCTGACCCAGTCGCACGCTGATCCGCGGGTCGGTGGAGACCACCGGAGCACTCGACCGGACCCACGGGTCGCCGCCGAAGTACGTCTGGAAGATGTTCTCCGCCGTCCGCGTCGCCAGCGCCTGGGAGGTGAGCGTCGGGTTCGGGCCGCCCAGACCGTTCGACAGCGCCGAGTTGTCCGCGATGAACAGCCCCTTCACCGCCCGCGTCTCGCCGCGCGGGTCCACCACCGAGTTGCGCTCCGACGAACCCATCCGCATCGACGACTGGACATGCAGGATCAGCGGCGCCCAGTCGATCCGGTACACCTTGCGCGCACCGGCGCCACGCAGCAGCTCGGCCGCCTTCCGCGCCATGAACTCGCGGTTCCGCAGCGTACGCGCCGTCCGCTGGCGCTGTTTGAAGGTGACCTTCGGGATCGGACCGTTCTCGTCCGCGGGCAGCGCCGACAACGTCACCCGGTTCTGCGCCTCGACGTCGTCGTCGGTGATCACCAGCACGCTCAGCAGCCGGTCCAGTCCGTGCGACAGCACCTCCTTGAGCTCCGGCCCCATCACTCGCCCGGCCGGCCCGTCCCACGGCCCGGTACGCCCGCGCCCGTTCTTGTACTGCCCGCGAATGCCGCTGTCCGACAGCGCTCCCGAAAACGCCATCAGTGCGGGCGGCAGACCGACGTTTTCCAGGCCGCCGTACGGCGGGTAGTCCAGCCGCGCGCTCGATCCGACGCCCTTCGGGTTGCCGGTGTAGTCGTCGAACACCCCGAACACCCAGTCGAAGAAGTGATCGGTGTACCCGCGCCCGACCCACCCGTTCGGATTGGGCAGGCCGCTGTTCATCCACAGCCGCGGGTTCTCCGTACACCCGCCGGCCATCACCACGACCTTTGCGTCCTCGCGATGCTCGGCTCCGCCGGACCGCCAGGTCACGCCGGTCGCCGTCAGCACCCCGTGCCGCTTCTCGGCGTGTACCCGGGTGACGAACGCGTCGGCGATCAACTCCGCCGGTCGCCCCGACGACCAGACATCCGCCGTCAGCGCCATCGGTACGTAGCTGTTGTCCGTGGACCGCTTCGCGAACTGGTTGCGCGGGGCCCCTTTGGGCCGCATGCACCCTTGGAAGCAGTAGCCGCAGAACGTGCAGCCAGTCGCCTTCGGGTAGACCAGGAGATCGGACGAAGCGGTCTTCCCGGCCGTGCCGCCGGGCTGCAGGATCGCGTTCTCCTGCGGGCGGTACGCGGGCCGGTGCGTGGTCTTCGTCGTCTGCACCGGCAGCCCGAGGGTCTCGGCGCCGCGGAAAAACGTCTGCTCCTTGTGCCCCATCGCCGCGGTCATCACGGGCATCGTCGCCTCGACCCATTCGAAGTACGGGACCATGTCCGCGTACGTGAACGGGAAGCGGTGGTTCACGTCGTACCCGGACTTGTCCGCGCCGTCGTACCCCTCGAACACGCCCGGGTACGCGCGCGGGTAGTTGCCGTAGAAGTGCTGCGTGGTCCCGCCGACACCGGACAGTTGCCAGACGAACGAGTTCTGCGGCCATTCCCGGAACCAGGCCGGCTTCGACCGGTCCGCCGGGCCCCAGCGCAAGTACCCGGTCAGTGGGTTGTTCGCGTCGTCTTCGTACGTCGTCCAGTTGTCCCGCGGGTGAGCGTTCCGCGGACCGGCCTCGAGCACCAGTACGTCGAGCCCTTGGGCCGCGAGCTCTTTCGCCACTACCGGTCCACCACCGCCGGCTCCGATCACGATGACGTCGCGCATCAGTCGTGCACCTCCTTACGCCCCTGGTAGTAGCCGATGAAGTCGTCCCAGCCCTCTACCGGGCCATGTGGCTGGTAGCCGGTCTGGGCCCAGCCGACAGGGCGTTTCCGGAGCGTCCGCGTCACCTTGTCGTACACGGCCGATTCCCCGTACGCGCCGAACGTGGAGAACTCGATCAGCGCTCCGCCGACGAACTTGAGCAGCCCGGATACCGAGGCCTTCAACGGCTCCGGGAACTGCACGTCGAGCAACTGGACCAGGTCCGCGTCGGTCTGTTCGATCAGCTCGAACGCCTTCGCCTTCTCCGCGTACGACAAGCGCGCGAACGGCGACAGGTGCGGACCGTTCACCGCGAGTGGATTCACCTGGGTGGCCATCAGGTTCAACAGGCCGGCGATCGGGAACGAGAGCGGCAGCGCCTCGTCACTTTGCAGGTACGCGGCCAGCGCCTTGTCCAGGGTGTGCAACTGGACCGGGAGGATGTCGATTCCCGGCAGCTCGAGGTTCGAGTCGGCGAGGCCGGTCACCAGGGCGGCCCCGATCGGCTGGGCGAGCTCGTCCGGGAACGGGACGAAGTTGTCGAGCGAGTTGATGATGAAGTCGGTCGCACCGGCCTCGATCGCGCCCGGCGTAGCGCTCGGCGTGCCCTGCGTCCGCGAGTACGCGTCCGGGCCAGGCATCGCGAACACGGTCAGCCCGTTGAGCGTGTCCCGGGCCAGCTCGGCCAGCACCGGCTTGATCAGTCCGACAGCCGACGGCAACACCGGGTTGGTCGCGGCGTCGGCAGGCGCGAGCAGGCTGCGCGCCAGCACCCCACCACCGCCGATCGCCGCACCGAGAATGCCGGCCCGGGCCAGAAAGGCCCGTCTGGAAAGGCTGACCATGCGCGCCGTCCTCCGAGGGTGGGACCAGTAGGTCTACTGGTCCCACAACGACGGGTGCGCGTCTCGGGTTACTGCTCGGTTGTTTCTTCTTCGGTGGGGACCGCGATCGGGCGGAGGCGGGCCCAGAGGACGAACAGGGCGGCGAACACCAGCATCGCCAGGCCGCCCCAGAGGTTGATGTTGATCCCGGCCGCCTTGTCGATCTCGGGCTGTTTCTCGACGATGCCGAGGACGGTCAGCACCACGCCGTAGATCCCGACCAGCGCGGCGATCACGACCCGGATGTCGAACGCTCCGGCCTTCTTGTTCTCTGCCATGACAGTTCTCCCGGTCAGCCGAAGACGAAGTTCAGGACGATGACGAGGCCCAGCGAGATCCCCGCCAGCAGCACCGGCTTGCGGTACCAGCCACCGTCACCGGCGACCGCCACCTCGGAGCGCTGTTCCTTCGGCGTCAGCGAATACACCAGGCCGACCAGCTCGGTATCGCGTTTCGGCGTGGTCACCAGGCTGACGAGCACGCTGACCACGATGTCGACCGCGAACGCCGCACCGGCGCCGACGAAGCTGGAACCCTGACCCGGCAGGTTGATGACACCGTTCTTCGAGAGCACGAAGACGGTGATCGCGGTCGCGGTACCGCTGACCAGGCCGATCCAGCCGGCCGAGGCGGTCATCCGCTTCCAGAACATACCGAGGATGAACGTCGCGAACAGCGGCGCGTTGAAGAACGAGAACAGCTGCTGCAGGTAGTCCATCAGGTTGCTGTAGCCGGAGGCGATCGCGGCCGTACCGATCGCGATCAGCGTCCCGCCGACAGTCACCCAACGGCCCGTACGCAGGTAGAAGTCATCCGGCCGGTCCTTGATCAAGTACCGCTCGATGATGTCGTACGACATCACTGTGTTGAACGAGCTCAGGTTCGCCGCCATCCCGGCCATGAACGACGCGAGCAGACCGGTGATGGCCAGGCCGAGCATGCCGTTCGGCAGCAGGTCGCGCATCAGCAGCAGGATCGCGTCGTTGTAGTCGACCTCACCGCCGCCGTTCGCCTTGAACTGCGCGAGTTCGGGCGTGACCACGGCCGCGATCATGCCGGGGATGATCACGATGAACGGGATGAACATCTTCGGGAACGAGCCGATGATCGGTGTCCGCCGCGCCGCGGACATGTTCTTCGAGGCCATCGCGCGCTGCACCTCGACGAAGTTCGTCGTCCAGTAACCGAACGAGAGCACGAAGCCGAGGCCGAAGACGATGCCGATCACCGACAGGAAGCTGTTGTGGAAGCCACTCAGCGCGTTGCCCGGCCATGCCGACATCTGGTCGCTGCCGCCCGGCGACGCGCTCACCTTGTCCACCAGGCCCTGCCAGCCGCCGACCTTGTGCAGGCCGACCAGTGTCAGCGGCAGCAGCGCGGCGACGATCACGAAGAACTGCAGCACCTCGTTGTAGATCGCCGCGGACAGCCCGCCGAGCGTGATGTAGCTGAGCACGATCAGCGCGGCGACGATGACCGAGACCCAGATCGGCCAGCCGAGCAGTACGTTCACGATGGTCGCCAGCAGGAACAGGTTCACGCCCGCGATCAGCACCTGCGCCAGCGCGAAGCTGACCGCGTTCACCAGGTGCGCGGGTTTGCCGAACCGGCGGAGCATGAACTCCGGCACGCTGCGGACCTTCGAGCCGTAGTAGAACGGCATCATCACGACCCCGAGGAACAGCATCGCCGGGATCGCGCCGACCCAGAAGTAGTGCACGGTCGGCAGGCCGTACTGGGCGCCGTTGGCGGACATGCCCATGATCTCGATCGCGCCCAGGTTCGCCGAGATGAACGCCAGGCCGGTCACCCAGGCCGGCAGTGACCGGCCGGACAGGAAGAAGTCCAGGCTGTTCGAGACCGCGCGTCTGGCCAGATAGCCGATCCCGAGGACGAAGACGAAGTACAGCGCGATGATCAGGTAGTCGATCGCGGTGGCATCCAGTCTGAGGATGGATTCTTGCGGAAGCATCGGCCCTCCGGATCCGTCGGTGTGACCCTTCGTGGTGTTACCGGTGAGGAACGTTACTCTCCTTTTCAACCAAGCGGGCGCCGACCCGGCGCGGGAGTTGTCTCCACCCGGATCTCCACCCCTGGTCTGTCCTCACCGGCGGCCGGCCGGACCTACCGTCCGTGACATGAGCCTGGGAACGCTGCCGAACGCACTCGTCGTGGTCGCCATCGTGATCGCCGTACTGGTTCGCCGCCTCTCCTGGTCCGAGCTGGAGAACTCCGACGCGGACGTCTGGCGCGGTCCGGTGATCCTGATCGGTGTCGGCATCTACCAGCTGTACAACTCGCACCTCGGTCTTCACGTCGTCGACATCACTCTGCTCGTGGTCGGCGCAGTCATCGCCCTGATCGCCGGAGTGGCGAGCGGCCGGGTCGCACAGGTCGAGCGGCGCGCCGGGAAGGTGTTCTACCGGCTCGGCCTCCCCGGGCTGGGCATCATGGTGGCCTATCTGGTCGTCCGGCTCGGTCTGGTGGGTGTCGGTCACCTGTTCGGCGCCACAGTCGCCGGCGGCGGTGCGCTGATGGTCTCCATCGGTGCGAACCTGTTGACACAGTCCCTGGTCATCCAGAGCAAGGCCACGCACACAGTCGAGGAGTACACGCCCCAGTGAGCCTGAAGGCGCTGCTGCCGGCCCGTCCGCATGGAGAGAGCGGCTGGGTCGGCCGTGTACTGACTACCGGTGTGGCGATCGCCGTACTCGCTACTGCACGCCCGGACCCGTCGGCGTCCTGGGTCTGGGCGGTACTAGGTGTTGGGCTGGCCGTTTTCATCATCGGCACGGTGCTGATGTCGTCACGCCCGTACACAGCCTTCGTACTGCTCACTGCTGTTGCAGTAGCCAATGCACTGATCTGTGGAGTCGATTCCTCCAACTCACTCGTACTGGTACTGGTGTCGATGACCGACATCGCCGTACTGCAGTTCCCTCGGCACAGCAACCGACCGATCGTTGCTGCGGGCATCTGCGTCACGGTGGCGTACGCACTGTCCGGCTGGTGGTTCGACAAGTCGGACAGCTGGTTCTTCACCCAGTTGCTCTGGACCGCGGTACTGATCGCCTTCGGACTGAACAGGCGGCAGTACGAGGTACAGGCGCGGCAGACTGAACTACTGCTGGAGCAGACGCGCTTGGCGCAGAGCGAGCATGCCCGTGCGGCCACGCTGGAAGAGCGCGGGCGGATCGCACGGGACCTGCATGACGTGCTGGCGCACTCACTGGGCGCACTGAGCGTTCAGCTCGAAGTAGCCGAGGCACTGTTGGAGGAGCGTGGTGACACGGCCGGTGCGCTTGACCGGGTCCGCCGGTCCCGACGGCTCGCTGTACAAGGGCTTACTGAGGCCCGTAACGCAGTGGCTGCGCTACGGGCGGATGCGGTACCGGAACTGCCCCAGGCGATCGCTGCCCTGGCCGAACAGCATGAGAAGGACCACGGCACCGCTGTGCGCTTCACCAACACCGGTGTGGTCCGGCAGCTCGAGTCAGGTGCGACGGTCGCCCTGCTGAACGCTGCACGCGAGGCACTGACCAATGCGGCCAAGCACGCGCCCGGACAGCCCGTAGCGGTTGAGCTGGATGGAGTGCGGTTGTCAGTGCGCAACAAGGGCCCGACGAACGGGGAAGGGTTCGGCTTGGCGGGGATGCGGGAACGGCTCGCGCTGATCGGTGGCACGCTGACAGCAGGTCCGGACGGAGATGACTGGCTGGTGGTCGCGGAGGTACCTGATGAGTGACGGAATCAGAGTGGTGGTCGCGGACGACCAGCAGGTCGTACGCGAGGGGCTGGTCGCACTACTCGGGCTGATCGACGGTGTCGAGGTCACGGGCGCGGCCGCGAACGGTGTCGAGGCGGTCGACCTGGTTGCCCGGGGCAACGTGGACGTCGTGCTGATGGACCTGCGGATGCCGGTGCTGGACGGTACCCAAGCTACTGCGCGGATTGTCAACAATCATCCGGAGGTAGCGGTGCTGGTGCTGACCACGTACGCCGATGACGCGTCGATCGCGAACGCCCTCCGGGCCGGGGCGCGCGGCTACCTGACCAAGGACGCCGGCCGCGCCGAGATCGGCGCCGCACTCCGCTCCACGGCCGCCGGCCAGTCCACGTTCGACCCGGAGGTGTCCAAGCGCCTGATCGCGGGCCTGTCCCCCGAGGCGCCCGATCGGGGTACGGACGGACTGACTGCCCGTGAGACCGAGGTGCTCCGGTTGATCGCCGGCGGACTGAGCAACCCGGAGATCGCGGAGCAGCTGTTCATCAGCGAGGCGACCGTGAAAACCCACATCAACAACACCTTCGCCAAAATCGGCGCGCGGCATCGTGCGGAGGCGGTGCGCTACGCGTACCAGAAGGGGATCGCGTCAGACGCGTAGCCTCAGACTCTTATTTCGGCGATCACCGGGCGGTGATCGCTGCCGGTTGAGCTCATCACCCAGGCCTTGGTCGGGGTGAGACCGCGGACCAGGATGTGGTCGATGCGCGCCATCGGGAACGCGGACGGCCAGGTGAACCCGAAGCCGGTACCGGCCGCGCCCTGCGCCGACCGCAGCCCCGAGGTCAGCGGCGCGAGGCTGCGATCGTTCACCGTGCCGTTGAAGTCGCCCATCACGATCACCTGCTTGTCTTTCTCGGCCGCGATCTGCCGGCCGAGCGCCTTGATCGTCTGGTTGCGCTGATCGGACGTGAATCCGCTGGCACCGACCCGGACCGACGCGAGGTGCGCGACGTACACGGCGATCGTGCCCTTCGGCGTCTTCACGTCAGCGCGCAGCGCCCGGGTCCAGGTGAAACCGACATCGACCGACTTCGTCTCCTCGACCGGAAACTTCGACCAGAGCGCGACCGTGTCCCGCGACACCTGATACGGGTACGTCTTGGCGAAATCGGCCTTGTAGATCTTCAGATCGGCCGGAGTGAGCTCCTCCAGCGCCACCACATCCGCGTCCGCGGCGAGCAGGTCCTTCGCGGTCCGATCCGGGTCGGGGTTGGCGGCGTCCACGTTGTGGCTCAGGACACGCAGGTCGTACGCTCCCCCGGCGGCCCGGCCCGGCAGCAACAGGTGGCCGAACATCAGCCCCCAGATCAGCGTCGGCAGCAACAGCGCGACGCCGGCTGTCGCGGACCTCCGTACCAGCGCCGCGACGCCGAGAACCGGAACGGTCACTCCGACCCAGGGCAGGAAGGTGTCGAGCAGGCTGCCCAGATTGCCCACCGAGTTCGGCACGCTGCGGTGGAACATCAGCACCATCGCGGACAGCACCGCCAGTACCGCGATGAACCAGCCACGGCGCCACATGCCACCGCCCTTTCTGATGCCACCGCCCTTTCTGGTGCCGCCGCGCTTCCGGCGCCGGGCGGTGGTCCGCGGCGGCAGCGGTTGACGGGCGGCGACAGCGGTCTGGCGGTCGGACATGCAGCGATTGTTGCGGACACCTGGGCCGCACCAAAGCCCATGCGCCGCCAGGTACGCCGATTTCATCCGTACGGACGACTGGCCAGGACCGGAATGATGAGGAAACCGCGAGAACGCTGGTGCCTTCGAGTGACAGCAACCACAATGCCCCTATGCCGCCAGTCACCACCGAGCCGTTCGTCGTCAAACGCCGTGGTTTGGGTACTACGCGGACCGCGCTGCTGCTTGGTACGGCGTTGTTCGGGCTGATGGTGTTGTTGACGGTGGCGATTGTTGTTGTGCAGGAGGTCCGCGGTGCGTCCGTACGTACGCCGCTGGAGGCTGTTTGGCTGGCCTGGGGTGGTACGCCGCTGATCTTCGCTGTTGGTTTGCCGATTTTGCTGCTGGTCGGCGCGATCACCGCGCTGGAGGAGGATGCTGATGACATCCTTCTCACCGTTGATGACGCAGGGATCTCAATGGGCGGGGAGTCGACGCGGACGATCCCTTGGGGTGACGTGCGCGGGGTGTGCCGGGTGGAGCGGCAGGAGGTCGATGACACAGGTGAGGAGAGTTGGCGACCGCAGCTGGTCGTGATGCTGGTCGATGAGACCGCGCTTCCGCTCAATCCGAGAGCGTGGGGACCGTCGTGCCCTTGGCCCGGGACGCACGAGGTGCTCGGACGACCACTCCCGTACGACGCCCTGGCCACCGCGATCGCCCAACGAGCGCCCCACATCCCCGTGACCAACCGGGGCCGCGTCTCCGCCTGACCAGTCACGCTGCCGCGCGCCCGGAGCCAGATGTTCTTCGGGCGGCGCGGTCACCAGCGTCGCGAGTGAATTTCGGAGGACAGGGCAAGAGCCCCGGGGTAGCGTGACTCGGGCCATGGAGATGCCTGAAATGACGCGTGCGATCGCGGCCGCGACCTCAATCGCCAAAGAGCTGAATCTGCCCGTCGACGACGCCACCGTCCTCCACAACTCGAACAAGCTGGCACTGCGCTTGGTACCCGCCGACGTCTTCGCCCGCATCGCCCCGCGTGGGGAAGCACTTGCGGAGTTCGAAATCGAGCTCGCCCAGCAACTCGCCGCGGCTGGTGCACCTGTAGCCGCGCTCGACCCTCGGGTGCAGCAGCCGCGTGGGCACACCCGCGACGGCTTCGCGATCACACTCTGGACCTACTACGAACCCGTGGCACCAGCCGTCGCACCACGCGACTTCGCCCAAGCCCTCGAGCAGCTGCACGCCGGCATGCGCACGGTTTCGGTACCAGGCCAGCGGTACACAGACCGAGTCGCGGAGGCCCTGGAAATCGTCACCACTCCAGCTCGCTCACCAGAACTGGCGGACGACGACCGAACCTTCCTCAGCAACCGCCTGAACAGCCTCCAAGCAGCAATCGACACCCGCGCCCCCGCCGAGCAACTGCTCCACGGCGAACCACACCCCGGCAACGTACTCAGTACCGCGCAGGGCCCTTTGTTCATTGACTTCGAGACCTGCTGCCGCGGCCCCATAGAGTTCGACCTGGCCCACACGCCCGAGGCAGTCTGCGAGCACTACCCAAACCTCGACAAGGACCTCCTGGACGACTGCCGCGGCCTGGTACTCGCAATGGTCGCGGCTTGGCGCTGGGACCTGGCCGACGAGTTCCCCCACGGCCACACCTTCGGCACAGAACTCCTCCAAGTACTACGCGAAGGCACCCCCTGGCCCACCCTCAGCCAAATCACCACCCGCCTAGGCCTGTAACCCCCGCGCCGGTGGATATCCAGCACAGCAACGAACACAGCACGCGGGTCGCCCGTACACACAAT
>NZ_BAAAPH010000045.1:0-15500 GCF_039531045.1 Kribbella hippodromi
GGCGAGGGGCCGGGGGGAGGGTGAATTGGGAGGGCGGAGTTTCTGGAGGCCTTGCCTGGAGGGTGGGTTGGAGGGCGGGGTGGAGGGCGTCGGACTCGGGGTGGGTGCGGCGTTTGCGGGGGCGGGGTTCGGTGGTGTTGCCGCCGCCGGTTGGGGTGGTGGCAGGGGGAGCGATGGTGGGGGTTGGTTTGGTGGCGGGGGTTGCGCGGGCGGTGGTGCCGGCTAGGGCGGGTTCGGTGCCGGGGGTTATGCGGGCGCCCAGCGCGGTGGGACGGGTGGTGGTGCCGAAGGACTGGGGACTGGTTGGGGAGTTGGGGCGTAGGGAACTGGTGAGGGCGCCAAGCGTGCCGGTCAAGGCCGCGGCTGGCAGGCCAGTCAGGCCGAGACCGCCGGGGCTGCCCAAGCCGCCGGTGGTGGGGAGGCCGGTGGTGGGGACGCCGATCGATGCGGGCAGGTTGGTGGCGCCGCCGGCCAGCGTAGGAAGGTCTGGGTGGATCACAGTGCCGGGGAGGTCTTTGAACTGGGGCAGTTTGTTCAACGTGTCCTGCGCGCTCCCGGACTGAGCAAGGCTGGTGATCTTCTGGACCAGGCTGACGCCCTTGTCCATCGCGCTGAACAGCTTGTCCGTCGCGTCCAGCACGTCGGTGACTGGTACGGCAGGTACCGGTGAAGCCGGCGTTGGCGCTCCACCACCAGGCCCCTGCCACCCTTGAGCCGGCGGCGGTACGGCGGTTGGTGCCTGCATGACTGTGCCGACTGCCTCCATCATCCCGGCGCCCGCGGTCTGCAATCCGACCGCTACCTGCGCCGCGAACGGCCCGATGATCGGTACCGCGCTCAGCGCCACCGCCGTGTCGTACCCGCTCTGCAGCGCCGGCATGATCGCCTGCGCCGCGTTCAGCGCGGTACCGCCGAGCCGTAGTGCCGCGGACATCGCACCTGTGTACGCGGACCACTCGCCGAGTGACGCAAGGCTGCCGATCACCTGTCCACTGAACGCCGCCTGTGACGCGGAGCCGACGCTCAACGGCCAGGTGGTGATGACGGCGTTCGCCGCGCCGAGGTCGCCATGTGTGGCGAGCAGCTGCTGGCACGCGGACCCCCACAGGTCGGCTCCGGCGTGCCAGGGTTCGGGGCGTTGCCCGTAGAGCATCGCCGCCATCGTGTTCAGTTCCATCCCGAAGTACGCGCCCATGGCCGTCAGTCCTTTGCCGTCGGGAGCTGGTCGGTCAGGGACCGGTGCGCAACCGCGTTCGTCAGGTCGGTGCTCTCGAACCGGGCGGCAACCGAGAGCGCGGAGTCGATCAGTGACGCGATGCCGTTGGTGGCCTGCAGCGTGACCGAGCCGGTGTGCTCCACGCAGAACCGGACGTGCGCCTCGACAGTTGCGCTCTCCGGCATCGACCCCACCAGCGGCGGTGTCGCCTGGACCGTACTGGAGACCGGGGTGACGGTCGCAAGTGGCGCGAGCGTCGCGAACTGACGCAGCTCGTCGGGCACCAAGGTCAGTGTGCCGATGTCCATAGTTCCTCCTCGGGTTCGTCGTCTGCACCACATCAGGGTTCGCGGACCGCTCCGGCCGGCAGACCGGATCAGGCCACCGAACGTCAGCTACGGGCCGATCGGATAGCTGGCGGCAGTTGGGTCGAGCGCATGTCCAGCTGGGAGCCGGCTGATCAGCTCGGCGGGCAGTCGCACTACAGGTGGCTGGTCGTAGCCGAGTACGCCGAGTACGTCGCGTGTAGCCAGCTGGTAGCGCCGGCCGAGGTCACTCACGAACGACAGCGCCCCGGACCCAGCCGGCTGCGCAGGGGAAGCCATCGACTCGACAACAGCTCCATGTCCAGGCGGTACGACAACCACGTCAGCCAAGGGCAGCCCGCCAGGACCACGCCCCGCGGTGACACCGGCGTCCCCGGCCGACGGCAACTCACCAGCCAGGACAAACCGCGGCCGGAACTCACCACTGGAGAACACCGCACACACGGAGTCGCCGGACGACTCGGGCCAGCCAAACGTCGGTCGAGTGGCTGGAAGCGCGGAGTCCGCTGCCGGCGTACCCACACCACCTG
The DNA here is from genome assembly GCF_039531045.1 of Kribbella hippodromi. NCBI lineage: Bacteria > Bacillati > Actinomycetota > Actinomycetes > Propionibacteriales > Kribbellaceae > Kribbella > Kribbella hippodromi. Next base: position 2,073 of record NZ_BAAAPH010000045.1, read on the forward strand.
ACACCTGCGCCACCACAGCCGGATCGAGCGGTACGGCTTCCGGAACCGCACCCGGGTACGCCTGCCGTGTCGCGGGCGCTGTGCGCTGTACGTCGTACTGCAACGAAGTGATCGCCACCAGCCGATCCCGCTGCAACAGGTAGTACTGCCCTTGCCCGGTTGAGGTCTGTACGACGTACAGCGTCCCGACTCGTCCTGGCCGGAGCAATGCTGACGGGGTACCTGCACCAGGTACCGAGATCGGGCCGAGCGGTGGACCGGATGGAACGAGGTCAAGCCACACCGACGGCACCTGCAGCCACGCCTCGTTGTTCAACGCCAGTGCTGCGGCTACGGTCGCCTGCTGCTGGATCGCATGCTTGTAGCCGCGCCAAATCAGGTACCGACGGCCATCAGGTCCCACAGCCAGCAATGACTCGGCTGTAGCGCCGGACTGCTCTGTTCCCACGAGTAGAACCGACCGCACCATCGGACTGCCCGCAGAGTCGACACCAGGTTGCGCGCACAGCGACCAGCCACTGCCGAGCAGACGCCCCTTGGCAGGTAGCGAGTCCGGTGCGTCCGGTATGCCGACACGCTGCCCACGAGGTACGCCCAGCAGCGACTTCGCCGACACCATCAGCGGCGCGCTGTACTTGTTGGCCAGCAGCAACGCCGACACGTAGTTCGCGGCCGGATAGAGCACGCCGTCGCGATACACGTACCGCGTACCGGTCTCCTTCTCGACGATGACGTGGTCACCGGACTTCCACGACGTCTTTCCACCCGGTGACAGCTGCCCGTACACGCCGGCGCCGGCCAGCACCAGTACAGCCAGACCGATGCCAACGAGCATCGCGACGATGCCGCGACGGAACGGCGGGTACTCCGGATCGGTCTCGCGCAGCAGCAACGCATGGGTCATCCGCTGCTGTACGAACTGGTACGACTGCAGCTGATCTCGCTTGGATGCCATCGGTCAGCCACCCAGCCCGCGTACGTACGCGTACAGCCCGAGCACCCACAACACCACTGGTACGACGAGCAGCACCAGTACGAGCTCAGCCAGCTCGGCGTACCGGGCCAAGTACGCACCGGGCCGATGTCTCGCGTACCAGAGCCCAAGGAACCCAGCCGCAGCCGCGAACACCAGCAACAGGTACGGCGACTGCACCAACAACCAGCCGAGCCCAAAGAGACCTGCACCGACCAGCGACAACCGATGTGCGACTACCGGAAGCAACCGCGCTCGCAGCAAGCAGATCCCGACGAGCAGCACTACCAGTACACGTGCTGGCGTAGTGGTCGACCAGGTCAGCACAGCCAGCGCACCGCCCAGTCCAATGGCCAGTCCGGCCAGGATGCCCGTGTACAACGCAGCAGACCGATGCACTGCCAAGTACACGATGCGCCGTGGCGGCTGCGGTGCATCGGCGAGCAGATCAGCGGTACTGGTAGGCAGCACCGGCTTTGGCAGCCGGCCAATCCGCATGGCGAGCGGTGCCGCCACCGGTACCAGTGCGATCGCGAGCGCACCGACAACAGCAGCCGACCGCGTACCGTCCAGCGCACCACCCAACCAGCCGGCCACGACTGCTAGTGCCCCAACCGTCACTGCGGCAGCGAAAACAGCGGTGTGCCGAGCGATGCCGACGTACCCGATCAGTCCGAGTAACAGGACCACGGCGCCACCCGCAGTGAGCTGTGGCGCTCCCAGCTCCGCCAACCGAAACGTTGCAGCTGGCAACAATGCTCCACCGGCGAATCCGAACGCCACAGCCACTACACCGGCCACGGCAGCTGCTACTCCGTCACCAACAGCCCGCGACAGCACCACGCCAACCGTCATCAGCAGACCTGCGGTCACCAGAGCGAACAGCGCCACGCCATCCCAGGGCGGTCCGCTGCGCAGCTGTAGACCGAGCACAGTCAGCAGAGCAAGCGCAGCGGAAACCAGTCCACACCAGCGGGTCGCCGTAGGTGTCCACGCGCGTCCACCGGACCGTGCGTCGGTAGCGATCGCATCGACCAGGTCGTCGTACTCGAGCTCAGGCCAGTGCTGATGGGCCGGGGCGAGGTGCAGGATCTCGCCGTCCCGGACCTCCTGCCCAGCCAGGTCCCGGTGCGTCTCCAGCGTTTCGCCGTCCGGACGGCGGAGGACCCAGCCGCCTTGCAGTGCCCCTTCGTCGGCGAGCCCGTCACCGGCATGGCGCAGGATGCCGGGCAGCACCTCGGCAACCGTCGAGCGCTCCGGCAGCGCCAGGTCGATCCGGCGTTCCGGTGCGTCGATGGTGACCTTGACCAGTCCACGAATGCTCACCTTTGCCACGGTGGCACCGGCCGCGGGCGAGTGACGGTTGCTTGCAGCTTGCGGACAGTCCGCTAGTGGCCGCCGGTCGTTGGAGGGCGCCGGAGCCGCCTAACGTCCGTTGACATGTCGACAGTCATCGTCAGCAGACCGCCGCGTCGTGACGGCCCGGCGTTGCCGACCGGCGACGTCACCCTCGATCCGCCGCCGGCGCTGCCGCAACCAGCGGCCCGGCAGCTCTCGCAGTACGTGATGATGGTGCCGATGCTCGCGGGTGGTGCCGCGATGGCGTTGATGTACTCGACCCTCGGCGGTGGCGGCAAGATGAGCTACATCGTCGGCGGGCTGTTCGGCCTGTCCGCACTGGGCATGGCCGCTGTCGCGTTCGCCGGCCAGGGCGCCCCGCGGCGCGAGATGGCCCGGGCCCGGCGCGGCTACCTGCGCCACCTGTCCCAGCAGCGCATCCGCGCGCGCCGGGCAGTCAGCCAGCAACGTACGGCGCTGTCGTACTTGCATCCTGATCCCACGCAGCTGTGGACTCTGGTGGAGAGCTACCGGCTGTGGGAACGACGCCGCAACGACGCCGACTTCGCAATAGTCCGGGTAGGTACAGGTGCGCAGCCACTCGCCACACCGGTCGCGCCGCCCGACACAGTCCCACTGGAAGAGCTGGAGCCACTGTCTGCCGGTGCACTGCGCCGCTTCATCACCACGTACTCAGCTGTGCCCGGACTGCCCGTGGCCATGGCTCTACGTGGTTTCGCGCATGTGTACCTCGACGGTGAACCGGACCGTGCTCGCGGCCTGGCCCGTGCGCTGGTAGCGCAGTTGGCCACGTTTCACTCGCCTGACGATCTCCTGATCACTGCTGTGGTCGGTCCGGACACCAGAGCGGAGTGGGAGTGGCTGAAATGGTTGCCACACGCGCATCACCCGGACAAGTCGGATGCACTGGGACCGATCCGCCTGATCAGCAAGAGCGTTCCGGATCTGGAGGCCGTACTCGATGATCTGGTCGCGCAGCGTCCTCGGTTCGATCCAGCGTCCAGTACGCGCGTCGACGGCCCGCACATCGTCGTACTGATCGATGGTGGTGATGTAGCCGGGTCCGACCACCTGATGTCCGGTGGTGGAGTCGAAGGCGTCAGTGTCATTGACCTGACGACACAGCCGCCAAGACTGCTCGACAGGTCGACCGTACTGCTTGATGTGGCTGATGACGGCGTACTGACCAGCATCACCATGGAAGGTGAGTCAGAAGTAGGTACGGCAGACACGTTCACCAGTGCGGATGCGGAAGCGCTGGCCAGGCTGCTTGCGCCGCTGCGGCTGTCAGCGGCAGCTGATGGCGAGGAGAGCTTCGCATCCGCTTTCGGCCTGACCGACCTGCTCAGCCTCGGTGACCCGTACGACTTCGACCCGGCCAAGCACTGGGGGCCACGGCCGAACCGGGACCGGCTGCGCGTGCGCTTCGGCGTCACAGCGGACGGCACGCCGGTTGAGCTCGACCTGAAGGAGTCCGCCCAGGACGGCATGGGTCCACACGGTCTACTGATCGGTGCGACCGGCTCCGGCAAGAGCGAGCTGCTGCGTACGCTCGTACTCGCTCTAGCCGCAACGCACTCCTCAGACAGCCTCAACTTCGCGCTGGTCGACTTCAAAGGCGGTGCGACCTTCACGAAGCTGGACCGGCTGCCGCACACCAGTGCAGTCATCACCAACCTGGCCGATGAGCTGACACTGGTCGACCGGATGTCCGATGCCATCAAGGGCGAGATCATTCGCCGGCAAGAGCTGCTGCGCCGTGCCGGCAACTACGAGTCCCTGCGAGCGTACGAGCTGGCGCGAGCGGCCGGCGCGAACTTACCTGAGGTACCGACGCTCCTGGTGATCTGCGACGAGTTCTCCGAGCTCCTGTCCGCCAAGCCCGACTTCATCGACATGTTCGTCCAGATCGGCCGTGTTGGCCGAGCACTGGGCGTACATCTCCTGCTGGCAAGCCAGAAGCTGGAGGAGGGCCGCCTGCGTGGACTGGACGCCCACCTGTCGTACCGGATCGGTCTACGGACGTTCTCGGCCATGGACAGCCGCGTAGTACTAGGCATCCCCGACGCGTACGAACTACCGCGTGCGCCCGGCCACGGCTTCTTGCAGATCGGTACGGAGACGCTGGTGCGGTTCCGGTCCGCGTACGTGTCGGGCGTACACCGCCCTGCTGTCAGTACAGCGGCCGTTGACGCGGACGATGTGGCGCCGTACACGACCGCGTACGTGTCGATGCCGGTCACCGAGGTGGAGGAGGCACCCGAAGAGGACGGCGTCGGCGAGAAGCTGCTCGACATCCTCGTGGACCGCCTGGAGAACAAGGGCAAACCGGCTCACCAGATCTGGCTGCCGCTACTGGACACCCCACCACTGCTGACTGACCTACTGCCGCCGCTGACCGTCGACCCGGACCGTGGACTCACTACTACTGGCGTACCAGGACTGCTGCGGGTGCCGATCGGACTAGTGGACAAGCCGCTCGACCAGCGCCGCGACCCGCTGTTGGTGGACCTGTCCGCAGCGGCAGGACATGCGGTCATCGTCGGTGGTCCGCGTAGTGGGAAGAGCACTGCGATCCGCACGCTGATCTCTGCACTGGCCCTCACCCACACTCCACGCGAGGTGCAGTTCTACTGTCTCGACTTCGGTGGTGGTTCACTGGCAGCGCTCCGCGACCTACCGCACGTCGGCGGCATCGCCTCGCGTCTCGACGTCGGTGCAGTACGCCGGACTGTCGCGGAGGTGCAGCAGGTGTTGAGCAGCCGGGAGCGCTTCTTCGCAGAGCACGGCGTCGAGGGAATGGCGGCGTACCGGGAGCGACGTACCGCTGGTGAGTTCGCCGGTGACCCGTGGGGTGACGTGTTCCTGGTAGTGGATGGCTGGTCGGTGCTGCGGTCCGACTTCGAAGAACTCGAGCTCACCCTGGCTGACATCGCCAGCCGCGGTCTGGCGTACGGCGTCCATGTGGTTGCGACTTGCGCACGCTGGTTCGACCTACGTGGCACTATCCGCGACCTGTTCGGTACGAGGATCGAACTGCGGCTGGGCGACCCGTCCGACTCGATGGTGGATCGTAGAGCAGCCATGAGCGTACCGGCCGACCAACCGGGCCGCGGGCTTACTGACAAGGCGCAGCACTTCGTAGTAGCAGCGCCGGATGCGGAGCTGCCTGCACAGCTCGCTGCAGCCTGGCCGGTGTCAGGTGCACCGCGCGTACGCCTCCTGCCCTTGGAGCTACCGGAGTGCGACCTGGCCACCGTACTGGCGCGTCAGCAGGACCAACCGCCTGGACTGCCAATCGGACTGTCCGAACGAGACCTGGGTCCGGTGTACGTCGACTTCGACGCCGACCCGCACTTCCTGGTGTTCGGCGACACGGAGTCCGGCAAGACCAGCTTCCTCCGCTGGATCGCCCGGTCACTGGTCAACCGCTACGAACCGACCGAGGCACGGATCATCCTGGTCGACTACCGGCGCTCCCTCACTGTCGACGGCGAACACTTGATGGGTACGTTCACCGAGCCGCGCGGCGTCGAAGCGATGGTCACGGACCTCATCCCCGTACTCGACCGCCGCCTCTCCGGCGAATGGACTGGGCCGCAGCTCCATGTCCTGGTCGACGACTACGACCTGGTCGCCGGTAGCAACAACCCCCTCGCCGGTCTGATCGACTACCTCGCGCACGGCCGCGACATCGGCCTGCACCTCGTAGTGGTTCGGCGCAGTGGCGGTGCCGGGCGCGCGATCTTCGAGCCACTGATCGCCCGGCTCCGTGACGTCGGCACGCCGGGCCTGCTGCTCAGTGGCGACAAGGCGGAAGGACCCCTGCTTGGTTCCACACGGCCGCAGCAGCTACCGCCAGGCCGTGCCCAACTCGTCGCCCGCCGCGGCGACACCAGCCTCGTCCACCTCGTCGACTGCCCCGCTTGACTCGATTGCCCGCCTGGGTCGATTGCCTCGGCTTGACCCGACCGCTCGATCTGACAGGAGCTACCCATGGTCCAGGTGACACCCCAGCAACTCCGCGACTTCGCCGCGATGCTGAAACCGGCCGACTTCACCGCGGTCTGCGATGCGCTGCCGGGCTTCAACCTGCAGGGCGGGATGCCGGACTCCAGTAAACCGAACGGTCTCCTGCAGCAGTGGGCGCCGCAGCTGGCCGGGTTCGGTCACGACCTCGCCCGCGGCATCGACGCCTTCGGGACCGTCTCCCGGAACGCGGCGGACCGGTTCGACGCCACCGACAGGGGTGCGGCCGGCCGGTTCGAGGTCAACGACCGGGATGCCCGCGACATCATCGCGACCGAGCTCAACCCGGTCCGCGTCCGGGACTGGACCGACGGCGACGGCCTGCCGCCGGTCGCGCCACCGCCCGCACCGCCGTCGGTCAGCAACCCGCCGATGCCGAAGCCCGACCCGCACGTACGGATTCTGGCGCCCGGGGAGTTCGGCACCTCGGGCGGTTCGACGCTGCCGACCGCATAGGAGCGCGACGATGGCCGACTACAGCAAGACCTCGATGGCGGACATGCTCGGCGAGATCCAGGCCACCGACGCCGGTACCTGGCAGAGCGCGGGCGAGACCTGGGGCTCGATGGCCGGTGCCATCAAGAGCACCCAGGAGAACCTGGACTTCGCTTGGAACAACACCCAGCAGTTCCGCGACAGCGAGGTGTTCAGCAGTATCAACACCAACGTCACGCAGAGCAGGCAGTCCGCGGACGAGTGGCGTACGTTCGCCGAGCAGGTGGGCAATCAGCTGACGAACATCAGCGGCACGATCGTCGCCACCCGGCAGATCGTCGAAGGGCTCGCGCCCCCGTACGCCCAGGCGGAGACCCGGAAGGCGACGGCGAGCGAGCAGGCCGACCGGGATGCGGCGCAGCGGGACATGGACGACATTCGCGCTCAGGCCGCCAACGTGATGGGTGTGCTGTCGGGCCTGATGCTGCAGGCCTTCGACCGGGTCACCTTCCCGCACGCGAAGTACGGCGGGCCGATGACGCCGAAGCCTACACAGGAGCAGCCCGGCGACCACAACGGCAATCCGAGTGCCAAGGCTGACGGCGGCGGGGGCCCTACGCCGGGGGACGCCGCGCCCGGTGCGACGCCCGGCGACGTGCCCGGTGAGAAGCCGGCCGCGAATCCCGAGACACCCAAGGAGGCGAAGGACCCCTGGGACGAAGCCGGTAAGGCGATCGATGTCATCGGCAAGGGCATCGACCTGACCGGCAAGGTACCGGAGAACCTGGACAAGTGGCTGACACTCGCCCAGCACGCGAAGGACCTGACGGGTGGAAGCACCACCACTGCTCCGGACCCGAGCAGCCTGCTCCCAAAGGGCTATCCGTCCGACCAGCCCGCCCTGGCAGGTGGAGTCACCACGACCCCGCCCACCTTCAACCCGTCGCACTTCACGCCACCAGACGGTGGCAGCGGTCTAGGTGGCGCTGGTCTGGGTGGCGCCGGTCTGGGTGGTAGCGGGCTCTCGTCCATTGGTGTCCCGTTCGGGGGCGGTGGGGGTGGCGGCGCGACCCTCCCGACCACCGGAGCCGGTGGCTCCGACCGCGCCGCAGCATCATCGCAGCGGTCGGCTACAACAGCAGGTGGTGTCGGCGCCGAGCCCACGCTGGCCGGTAAGCCGAGCAGCTCGACCGGCTCGCAGCAAAGCTCATCCCCGACGTACCCGCCCATGAACGGCGCTGGAGCCGGTGCGGGCGCAGCAGGTGCTGGCGCCCGTGCCGACATCCGCTCCGGCGCCGCTCCCAATCGACAGGGCTTCACCGTCCCAAAGGAGTCCAGCGCGTCCGAACGGCTTAGCCGTCAGGGCGTCCAGTCCGAGCTACAGGGCCGCACAAACGGCGAGCAGCGTACGCCGTCCGGTGCGCCGCCGCTGCGAAAGCGCAGGGCCGCCAAGCGCACCCAACGTACCGAAGAGGTGCTTGACGACGAGCTGTGGAAGCTCTGACGGCACAACTGGCCATTACCTGGCCGCAACCGGAACAAGCCCCGGACAGCACCATCCACAGACCTAGCGTGACATCGACCGGTGATCACGCGCCGGCAACCCAAGAGGAGGAACACCATGGCCGGTGTGGAGACCGAACTCCAGCGAATGCACCGTACCGCCCAGGACGCCGCTTCGATCGGCGACAACCTGAAGAACGTGATGTCCAGGCTCGACAACGCGATGGGCGTACTGGCTCCGATGGACGGGATGATCAAGAACGCCTTCTGGTCCGGGCACCACAGCCACCTGGATGCGATGACGAAGCTGTGCAATCGCCTGCACCAGCTGGCGGATGGCATCGGTAGCGCGAAGAGCGCGTACCAGTCGGCCGACGACAACGCACAGACCGCGCTGGCCCGGGTCGGCAGCTCCAGCCCTGTCCTCGACGTCACCGTCCTCTAAGGAAGGAACCACCATGCCCGGTGAACACATCAACTACCCGTACGCCGCGATGGCACAGGCCGCGCTCGACATGGCCGGTGCCAGCAAGGAGGCGACCGAGCTGAAGACCCAGTTCGAGAGCGCGATCCAGGCGCTGCTCGCGGCTTGGCAGAGTGAGGAGGCTGCACCGCAGGTGCAGCAGGTACAAGAGCTGTGGGCACAAGCGGCCGGTGAACTCAACCTGTTGCTGAGTAAGCGCGGTAGTACCGTCGAGGACTCGATGCTGCAGATGCGTAGCACCGACCACTCCGCGGCTATCACCATCCAAGCCTGAGACCCGACCCAAGTCTGAGACCCGACGAAGCGCCCGGCCCCCACGTTCTCTGCGGGGCCGGGCGCTTCTAGTTGGCTCGCCAGCCGCGGCGTCGGCCCAGTGGAATGACAGCGGCGGCTAGTAGTACGAGGACTGCAGATAACCCAGCTAGCAGAGCGATCCGGTGTCCTGCGAGACCAGCGCGGTTCCAGACGGCAGTACGGCTGTCCGCTGCCGGATCTGACTTCGATGGAGTCACCGGTGGAAGAGCGGCTGGTTTCGACGTACTGAGCACGTCCCGCACTGCGCGATCCGGGTTCACCACGCCGGCGCCGTACTGGTCGGATGGGCCAGGCGCTGGCGTCGCAGTAGCCATCAGGCGCTTCGCTACCTCGGCTGCCGGGAGATGCGGATCAGCGGCGCGTACAAGAGCCGCCGTACCGCTGACGAACCCGGTAGCGAAGCTGGTGCCGTCGTAGTAGCGGTGTCCGTTGACACGGGTTGCGGCAAGTACGCCGCCGCCAGGTGCGGTGAGATCCACGTACGCCCCGACCTGTGAACTCGACAGGCGGCTGCCGTCGATGGTCATCGCGCCGACGCCAAGCACACCCGGGTACGCGGCTGGGTACGTGACCGGGTCAGGTCCTTGCTGGTTGTGCGCGTTGCCGGCCGCGGCGACGATCAGCGCGTCATGCCGCTGGGCGTACCGGACGGCGTCGCGTACGGGCTTCTGGTCCACGTACAGCGACAGCGAGATGTTGATGACGGTGGCGCCCGCATCGGCCGCGTACCGGATGGCGCCCGCGAAAACGGTCGCGTCAACGGCAGCGCCCTGCTGTTCACTGGCGTCCCGTTCGCTGACTCGGATCGGCAGGATGCGTGCAGCGGGCGCGACGCCGCGGAAGCCGATCCCGTTGAGCGGACGTGCCGCGATGATGCTCGCCACCGCAGTCCCGTGTGAGACGCAGTCGAAGTCGGCGCGTTTGTCGCCCGGTGTGAGCACGTCCTTGCCCGGCAGTACCGCGCCTCGGAGTTGCGGATGATCCGCATCGACGCCCGAGTCGATCACCGCGACCGTAACGCCGCTGCCGGTACTGACCGGCCACGCACGTTCCGGGGCCAGCCAGGTAGTTGCCCAGGGCATCTTGCTGATCATCGGCCCACCACCTTCGGCGTTCTGGCACTGTCCTGCCGGCGGTGTCGCCGCCGCGGGCGTCGCGGTAGCGGCCAGCGCACCAAGGACGGCGGCCGCGGCTGCTGCTCTGACTGTCTTCACGGTTCGGACCGTACGGCTGGGCCCGATCGTGCCACGGGTTCTGACCCCTTGTGGCCACGCACTGACCGCGATCCCGCCGAACGCCGACCCTGGTATCCGGAGGTGGACATGTCGAAGCTCGACCTGGGCAAGGAACTCGCGGCGCTCGGCCTGGACAGTGGCCTCGAGCGCGTGACCGCCGCGACCGAAACGCTGGACCGCGCGTTCGACGAGGTCATCGCGACGGCTGTCTCACCCGATCGGCTGGTCAAGGTCACGGTCACCGGCCGCGGCGATGTACGCGAGTTGGAGCTCGACGAGGGGATCTACACGAGCAGGGATCCGAGAGCGCTCGCCGCGATCATCCTCAGCACCCTCGGGCAGGCGCAGGCCGCCGCGGAGGCCAAGCTGGCCTCGGCGTACGACGCGTTCCGGGAGCACCTCGATGACTGACCGGATCGAGGTCGACCAGCTCGGCATCGCCCGGGCGTCGGACGACTGCCGTACGGCGGGCACCGACGCAGGTACGCAACTCGCGCGATTGCTGGCCGGCCTGACGAAAGGCGCGATCGAAGCAGCCGCCGGGCGTGACGACTACGGCCGGCAGATCATCGACGGGTGGGCGAACAGCCAGGCCGATACGTTTCCCGAGTTCGCCAAGGGGATCGAGGAGCAGCTGATCGGGCGCGGCGACCAGATGTCGTCTTGCGGGGAGAACGCGCGGTCGACCGACGACGCGGCCGCTCAGCAGGTGCGCGCGACCGATCTCGGCCTGAAGCAGACTGCGCAGGGCTGGGCGACGCTCCCGCCCGACCAGGGCGCCTGACGTGGGGTTCCAGCTGCCGGGCTGGTTGAAGGCGATCCTCGAAGGCGGGTACGAACCGCAGGCCGATGAGGACGCGCTTTATGCCTTGGCCGACCAGTACGACGCGTGCGCCAAGTACTTGTGCGACACGCTCGCCGGCAAGATCGATGCGGCGGCGGGCGGATTCGGGTCCGCGTACCACGGTGAGGCCGGGGTCGCGCTCGAGGCATTTCTCCGGCGGTACGCGCATGATGCGACGTTGTCGGGACCGGCGACACTGGCCGATGGGGCGACGCATCTCGCCGAGTTCCTTCGGACGATGGGCGACACGATCGTACGCACCAAACGCGAACTGCTGATCATCGGGATTGTCAGCGTCGCGACGATCCTGTTCGGGCTCGGGCCGATTATGGGGACGCTGATCCGGAAGCTCGGGCAGGAAGGCGTCAAGCGGCTGATCCTGCAATTGGTCAAGAAGCTGGTGAACCGCGAGGCGCGGAAGCTGCAGGCCAAGATGATCGCCGAATTGGCGGCGCAGGCGGCGAAGCAGACCGGCAAGTTCGTGTTCAGCAAGCAGATGGTGCCCAAGGCGCTTGGGGTGGTCGGGGCGGAGCTTGCGGACGAGGTCATTCCGTACGCGCTGGCGGGGTTGTGGGGGAAGGCGACCGGCCAGGATCGGCGGTTGGTGGTGGACAGTCACGGGCAGCCGGTGCGGGATGACAAGGGGAACTTCGTCACCACCCATGACTGGGATTGGCGCGGGACGGCGATGACCGCGGTGGGCGCGGTTGTCGGTGTACCGCTGTCGCATGGGGTGGGGATCGGGCTTTCCAAGGTGCCTGGGGTTGGCACGGTATCGAAAATGGCGAAGACGTTTGTGAACAATGCGATCACTTCGCCGTTGGCCAGTTCGCTGACGTCGTTGGGATTTCAGGAAGGGTGGCACAATCCGTCGATCCAGGACATTTGGATCGCGGGTGCGCATGGGGCGGCGCGGAACAGTACGCCGAGTGATGTGCACGGGCCGCTGGAGTCGCTGGGTGAGAAGGCCGGCGAATGGCTGGGTCACAAGATCGTCGGTCATCCACCGGCAGATCCTGGCGCGCCGACGCCCGTACAACCCAATGCTGTCCAGGCGACGTCCCAGAGCGCCACTCTGGAAACCGCACAGAACGCTTCGCAGAACGTCAACCAGGGCGCGTCGCAGACTGTTACCCAGAACGCTGCACAAACTGCTTCGCAGAATGTTGCTCAGGGCACCAACCAAGCTCAGTCCCAGGCAGCCCTCATCGGCGGTGCGCTGACCCAAGCAGCGCCGACCCTCAACAGCACTGGAGCTCAGACGACCAGGTCCCTGACTCAGCCGGCCAGTACCCCCACCCCACAGTCCCGCGCGGACCAGCCCCAACCCCTCCGCTCCCAACCCACCCCCAACCCCACCGAATCCCAAGAAGCCACCGACCCAACAACCCCACCCACCGCCGACCCAACAACCCAGCAGCCCACCAACACCACAGCCCAACCTGCAGCCGACCCGACGGCGCAGCAGCCCACCAACAGCACAGGCCAACCGACGGCTGACCCAACCGCTCAATCCTCCGCGGACTCTACGACTGAGCAGGTTGGCGACTCGACTGCCCAACCGGCGGCGGACGCAACAACTCCGAACCAAACAACATCCGTCGTGCCGCAGGCGGCTCCTCAACCCCAGGGCACCCCACTCACGTCCCAGGGGGTTGTCGGCACCTCCACGCCGCAGGAGGTCGCGACTACCCAACCGGTGTCTCCAGTAGCGAGTGTGGGCGGAGCTGGACTGGTAGGTGGTGCGGTTGCGCCGGGCCTGGCGGGAGCGCGTACGCAGGGGATGCAGGAAGGAGCCGGCGGACCTGTCGTGCGGCAGGGTACGCCTGTGATCGCGGACAGCGGGCATCCGGCGCCTGCTCGCCCGGGGCAGGATCTCGCACGACTCCGGCGCGGCGGTGAACATCCCCGACCTCCGCGCCCCCACCGCCCCGTCGCCCCGAACGAGCAAAGCCCGACGCAGGTGGCGGGTCGAACCGGCCATCACGCCTCGGTCCAGGTAACTGTTGCTGCCAACAACCAGTTCGTCCTCGACGGACGCGAGGTAGGTGTGCACGAACTCGCAAGCCTCCTGCGCACAAGCAACCCGGAGGTGGTCGTCGCCCACAGCACCGACGAGATCGTCGCCCTGGTGCAGAAGCTGGCCAACATCACAGGCCACGAGGTCGTGCTCCGAGTATCCGACCAAGCCCAGAACTCGGGGGCGCGGGCGGGTCGGGTGGTGGTGCGGCCGGTGGGGGATCGGGGGGTG
>NZ_BAAAPH010000046.1:0-8306 GCF_039531045.1 Kribbella hippodromi
AACCGGCGACCTCAACCTTGGCAAGGTTGCGCTCTACCAACTGAGCTACGTCCGCGTTGCGACCGGTTTTTGTCTCCCCGGCGCGAGAAGAACATTAGCCCATCGACGCCCGACTTCAAAAATCGGGGTCCACCCAGCCCGTCGACGTACGGTCATCAACTGGTCACCTGAGGGCGGCCGCGCGGTACCGGATCGCCTTCGCACTAAGGTGTTCGGCGGAAGGAGCACCACATGCGTATCTGGCTGAACGGCGCCTTGGCCGACGACGAGGCGACGGTCTCCCCGCTGGACCACGGGCTGACCACCGGCGACGGCGTCTTCGAGACGCTCAAGATCGAGAACGGCCGCCCGTTCGCGGTCCGCCGGCATCTGGACCGGCTGGTCCGGTCCGCGGTCGGGCTCGGCCTCCCGGCGCCGGACGTCACGGCGATCGAGAGCGGTATCGCCGACGTGATCGCCGCCGATCCCGGTATCCCGTTCGGCCGGCTGCGGATCACGTACACCGGCGGCGTGTCGCCCCTCTCCTCCGACCGCGGCACGTCCGGCCCGACTGTGCTGATCGCCTCCCAAGAGATCAAGCGCCCGGCCGCCACATCCGCGATCGTCACAGTGCCGTGGGTACGCAACGAGCGCAGCGCGGTGGCCGGCCTGAAGACCACCTCGTACGCGGAGAACGTCCGCGCTCTCGCGTACGCCAAGGAGCGCGGCGCCAGCGAGGCAATCTTCGCGAACACGATCGGCAACCTGGCCGAGGGCACCGGCTCGAACATCTTCTGCGTGTACGACGGCGAACTGATCACGCCGACCCTCGACTCAGGCGCACTGGCCGGCGTCACCCGCGCCCTCGTCCTCGAGTGGTTCGGCGGCACCGAGCGCGACGTACCCCTGGAACTCCTCTCCGAGGCCGAAGAGATCTTCCTCACATCCACAACCCGCGACGTCCAGCCAATCCACCGCGCCGACACCCGCACCCTCCCGGCCCCCGGCACCATCACGTCCCAGGCAGCCAAGCTCTTCGCCGACCGCTCGGCCACCGACCCAAACCCTTAAGCACACCCGACCCGGCCCCGCACCCGCACGAAGCTGTACGCGCGCCCGCCGCCCCGATTCGACGCGGGCACTTCGCCCAACCCGTCGGGTCGGATCTCCAGGCCATCACAATCGCCGCGTACGAGTCGCGGCCCGCGGACGGCCGCCCTGGCCGACGAATTGTGATGACCTGGAGATCCGCCCCGCCGAACACACCACCGGCCCGATCCCACCACGCCGACCGAGCCACCGAGACGCACGGCACCAAGCCACCGCGACCGCCTGCACCAACCACCCACCGGGCACGGTGCGCCCCAGTCGACGCGACCCACCCCACAAGCCACCTACCGGACACGGTGCGCTCAGCCGGGACAACCGTCCCACCAGCCGCTCATCCGGCACTTCGCGCCTCGACCGGCGCGATCGCCGGCGTCGACTACCCGCTCGGCTGCCCGTCGAGCTCAGCCGTGTAATCGGCCGCCGGCTACTCGCCGGAGGCCTTGCGGCGTTCGCGGTACGCGGCGACGTGCAAACGGTTGCCACACGTACGCGCATCGCAGTACCGCTTCGAGCGGTTGCGAGAAAGGTCGATCAAGGCGTCGTCACAGTCCGGGGCCTCGCAGCGGCGGAGCCGTTCGCGCTCCCCCGCCGAGATCACCTGCGCCAGCGCGATCCCGCACTCCACCGTGATCCGGCACGCCAGCGACGCGCCGGCCCGCGAGTAGTGGATGTGCCACGGGTGCCCGTCGTGGTTCGTCAACCTAGGCGTCGACGTACCGCGGGCGATGATCGCGTTGATCATCGACGCCGCCTCCGCATCCGACTCCGTGGTGAACACCGGCGCGAACAACGGCCGCAGATCCCGTACCTCGGCGAGGTCCTTCTCCGACAACGACTCGACCGCGCTGAACTCCCGCTCGTGAACGAACTTCTCCAGCTCCTCGAGTGCCTCCAGCGAATCGACCTGGCTGTTCGGCCCGGGCATGGTGTTGACCAGCCGGACCAGCGTCCCGAGCGCCTGCTCGGTGTCGTGCGAGAAAGTCACAATCACGTCTCCAACGCGACGGGATCTCCGTCCTGCGCCAAGAGTAGCCCGGCCCGATTAGATCGTCGCTGCATCATGCGCTATGGTTTCACCCGCAACACCACATCAGAAACATCAGCACCACCCGGGGCGATTGGCGCAGTGGTAGCGCGCTTCGTTCACACCGAAGAGGTCACTGGTTCGAACCCAGTATCGCCCACCCGGAAACCACGCAGGCCAGAGCGGGACCCCAGCGCCAGCCGGGTCCCCGCTCTTCTCGTTTCAGCCCTCGTCAGGCAGCGAAAGGCAGCAAGAGCGCCTAGAACCCTCTCTTGGGACCCCTCCTCCCTGCACGTGCGTGTAGATCATCAGCGTGGTCGGCGGGCCGCTCGTGCCCATCACCCGCTGTAGTCGGGAACCGGCACACCCGAGGTGACCAGCCACGACGCGTACGAATGCCGAAGGTCATGGAAGCGGAGTCCGCCATCGGCGCGCCGTGACACTGCCTTCACTGCCTGAGCCCTCGTCGGGAACAGCTCGCTCTCGTCCCCGGCCGGTGTCGGCCAGCTCCCCCGGAACTTGTCGCCGTCCTCAGTGACGCATCCGAGCAGTCCGGCCCGCACCAACGACGGCCGCCAGATCCGCGACCGGAAGAGCGTCCGTCGCAACGGCGTACCGGCCTCGTTGATGAACACCTCCCCCGCCTGGCCAGTCCCGTACAGCTCGCGGTACTGCTCCAAGAGATGCCTCACCATCGACGGGAGGGGCACCACTCGTCGGCCCGCCCGCGACTTCGGATAAGGCTTCGGGGTGACGTGCCCGTTGACCTCCACGGCGACCCGCTCGACCCGAATCGTCCCGGCCGCCGTGTCGATCGACTCCCAACGGAGCCCGACGCATTCACCCCAGCGCAAGCCCGTGCCGCCCGCCAACGCGACGAGCGCGCGGTGACGCTCGGGGATTGCCGGCAAAGCCGTTCCGTGAAATCCCGCCTGGCATGCGTCGCTCGCCGTTCTGCGATACGCGGGCATCAGAATTGTCGACCCACACAACGGGTCGAAGGTTTCCCTGGAGCCCGTTGCTTCAGGTACAGGCCAAAGCGTCAGCGACCAATTTCTGTGGAGCTGGGTGCTGGAAGAATTTCCGTCAGGGCTGTCGTGAATCCACGCCATTCTGGGAGCCGACAGATTCGTCCGCCTCTGCGGAAGGCGCTCCGGCAGCCGTCGCTTCCGGCCCGGAAGTTGAGTTAGAGGGCTCCACCTCCTGACCAGGCTCGTCGACCGTCGACCCGACACTCGATCCCGCAGGATCGGACTGGCGCACCTCTGTCGAATCCGGAGGGTCGGGCTTCGCCTGGCCGGTGTCGAAGTCGGTCGGCATTGACTGAAATAGGAATGTGAATATTCCGCTCATGCCCCTGCCCATCTGCTGCAGATACATCAGCGCATCGTCCGGCGTCACCTTATAGATGTTCGCGAACTCAGCTTCGAACCGTGCAGCACCGCCACGAATATCATTCACGGCCTGCTGCGCGGCTTCATCGTCCCTGGTGTGCTTGTAACTCAAGATCAGAGTAGCAATCAGGCCTACAACGATGACCGGCCCCAAGAATGCCTCAAGAGTCTTGACTACTATTGCAAATCCACCGACAGCCTGAACGATGTTGGCCTCTCCTGCATACATGCTCACTGTCGAGTAATAGAGGAATTTGACCGGAAGAGGATCGCCTGCGACGACAAAGCTTGAGGGACTCGCCTGATAGATCGCCAAGTTGATGAACGTGAAAGCAACAACACAGCCAATGAAGAGCCAGACTATCGCAATCACGCTGTAGATCATCAACGCAGGACTCTTGCGGTATTCGTTGATGCGGTAAGCCCAGAAGTGTGTCGATCTGTGCAGCAGTAGCGCACTCTGCGCGGCCTGAATGAACTGATCTGACTGAGCTGGAGTCAGAGCGTCGCCACCTTCAATGAGAGGCGCCAGTTCCTTGTAGTTGACCGCCAGCGTCTTAGGATTGATTCGCCTTACAATCTTGCTCTGAGTGCGCATGAAACGGCCCGGCGCCAAGATTGAGCGCGCGGCACAATAGAGATACCAAATCAATACAAGGAAGGCCGTGATTGCCGACAGTACCGCCGGAGTGCGGCCGGGCAGCACTGCGAAAAACAGGGTGAGAACAGCGAGCCCGGCACCAATTAGCGCAGACTTAAACCCACGTATGCCGCCGATCAGGACATGTACAAGGGCAACAACTCCATTCCAACTGCCCTTGCGATAGGCGAATCTTGGAATTCGCCAGCTTATCAAGGCAATCGGCCACACGATGACATAGGCTATCCAAAGCAGGCCCAACCCCTTCTTGCCCACGCGAAGAAGGACAAGCGCCACAGCAATGAACAGCAGAATCCGAAAATTGACTACCCATTCATAGTTTGGGAATGCTTTGCGAACGAGCGCGCGATCCCAGTCCGCCAGGAACACCTTCGAAATGACGTAGCCCCACGCGATGAAAGCGATCAGGTCCAAAAGGTGGACCCGGCGCCAGAACCTCCTGCGGTCGGCCTGCGGGTCACCTTCCCCGTTCGATGTGGTCGTGGCGGTCGTCGCCGGAGCAGACGGGTTAAGCCGCTCCCACACCGTGATGCCTTCAGACACGATCCTCCCCAGCGCTGCGCGAACTCATCATTGGCTTCCTCCCCCAGGTCGCGACTCGCGATCGTAGCGCTCCTGACCGACAGACGCCCAGTTCCGGTCCAATCCACCGGGCGTCTCGCAGTTCCCTGGTCGCGGTGCCGAGCAGCAGACAGGCAGCGAGCCGGAAGGCGCGTCGAGTCAGTCAGAGGGCGGACATGATCCCCCGAGGCCTCGAACGAGTAGGCAAAATATCGCCGGGCACGCCAGATCCGCCTTCACACCGAAGAGGTCACTGGTTCGAACCCAGTATCGCCCACGAAGGCGAACGGCGACTCGTGTCCGCGGAAGCGCGGAGCCGGGTCGCCTTCGTCGTGTTGTGCGGCTGCGCTTCGCTTGCCGCAAGCGGGGCCTCCGCCACCCGCACCCCCCGTTGCGCCATCGCTTCGCTCGGCTTTGCTGGGGTTGGGTTGAGCGGTCCACTCACCAGCAAGGGTTGGATTGAGCGGTCAGCTCACCAGCAGGGGTTAGGTTGCGCGGTCAGCTCACCAGCCGAGGTTGGGTTGCGCGGTCAGCTCACCGGCTGGGGTTACCCAAGGCGATAGCTCGGTCAGATGTCGAGGACGATGCACGCTCCCGCCCCGGCCGACTGCGAACGATCCACCAGCGGGGTCGGCCCCTGAGGTGGAGGGTTGCCCCCTGGAATTTTCAGGGGGCAACCCTCCACCTCAGGGGGCAAGCCTCGGAGAGCGGGGGCGGGTACGGGATGCGTCGGGTCAGGTGCTCCGGCCGTGTTAGGTGGTGAAGCCGGTCGGCTCGCCGGCGGGGGTGTGGTTGGGCGGTTGGCTCACCAGCGGGGTTTCCTAAGGGGGTCGGCTCACCGGCGGTTTCCCAGGGCGGTCGGCTCATCGCGGGTGCTCGCCGGGGGCGGTCCTCCAGTCGCTGTGTCCAATGCGGCCAACTCCTGGCTCCCATCCCTCGCAAGCATCGCCTGCCCAGGCGTCGTGTCCAGCACCACCAGTTCGGCGGCGCCTGTTGCCTCGGCATCATCAGCCGCCGGTTGCTGTCCCCCACCAGTAGTTCCCAGGACGTGTGCTTCAGGACCGCCACTCGGCCAGCCGTTGCGGACCGTAGGACCAGGTCGCAGTGGGGTTCATGGCTCGGACGGCGTCGCGGAGTTTGTGCGTGGGCGTGTGCGGTGACTGCGGTTGCCTCGTGGGGGGTGGGGTGGCTTTTATAGTGGCGGGGTGTTGGCTGAGCGGGTTGAGGGGTGCTTGCGGTCGCACTGGGGTGCGGTGGATGTGGTGGTTGCGGGGGTGTTGCTGGCGGTTTGTGTGGGGATTGGGTGGGCGGTTCGGGCGCCGGGGGCTTACTTCTTGTTCTCGGTGTTGCTGTTGGCGCCGGTAGCGGTGCGGCGGCGGTGGCCGGGGGTTTGTTTGGTTGTGGTGGGGGTGGTGGGGCTGGGGCAGTGGGTGGTGGTGCGGGACACGGTTGGTGTGGTGGCGGCTGATGTGGCGGTACCGGTTGCGGTGCATGCGGTTGCTGCGTACGGGGCGGTGTGGGTTGCGCGTACGGGGCTGGTGGCTGCGCTGGTTGGGGCAGTGCTCGGTGGCGTGGCGTGGCCGCGGCTGGTGGATTCGTTTGTTGCTCATCTGGTGATTGGTGCGTTGTTCGCGAGCATTGTGGTTGCGGCGTGGGCGGTTGGGTCGCTGGGGCGGGTGCGGCGTGGGCAGGCGACTGCTGCTGTTGAACGGGCGCAGTTGTTGGAGGTTGAGCGTGAGCAGCGGGATCAGCTCGCCGTACTGGCTGAACGGGCTCGGATCGCTCGGGAGATGCATGATGTGGTGGCGCATTCGCTGGCGGTGGTGATCGCGCAGGCAGATGGTGGACGGTACGCCGCTGCACACGCGGCTGACGACCCGGCGATGGCTGCACTTGGCACGATCGGCAAGCACGCCCGCGAAGCACTCGCCGAGACACGGCAGATCCTTGGCGTACTGCGCATGGACGGCGTACGCCCGGCATCCACCGCACTCGGCGTAGGAGGTGCTGACGGTGCATCCGCGGCATCTCCCCCAGCCGGCGAGCACGACGTACGCCCGGCATCCACAGCGCTAGGCGTAGGAGGTGCTGACGGTGCATCCGCGGCATCTCCCCCAGCCGGCGTACACGACGTACGCCCGGCATCCACAGCGCTAGGCGTAGGAGGTGCTGACGGTGCATCCGCGGCATCTCCCCCAGCCGGCGTACACGGCGCACGCCCGGCATCCACCGCACTCGGCGCCGGAACTGCTGACGGTGCATCCGCGGCATCTCCCCCAGCAGGCGTACACGGCGCACGCCCGGCATCCACCGCACTCGGCGCCGGAACTGCTGACGGTGCATCCGCGGCATCTCCCCCAGCAGGCGAGCACGACGTACGCCCGGCATCCACCGCACTCGGCGCCGGAGGTGCTGATGGTGCATTCGGGGCATCTTCTCCGGCGGGCGTGCTGGGTGCTGGTGGTACGTACGCGGGATCTCCCGTGCCGGACGCAGCGGGTGCGTCGGGTGCTGAGGGTGGGCGGGCTGCGTCTCGGGTGGCGGGTGGGCTGGGTGTTGGCGGTGGGCTCCGGGCGCCGGACCGGTTGGGTGCGCGGGGCACGTACGGCACGGACAGGGTGTTGTCTGCACCAGGTGCGCTGAGCGCTGACGATGCGGACCTGGGTGCCTCGGCGCTGGGTGTGGTGCGGGGTGATGGTGTGCGGCCGGTGCCTGGGGTGGGTGAGTTGGGTGGGTTGATTGAGCAGGTGCGGGCTAGTGGGTGGAGTGTGGTGGCGGTTGTGGATGAGCCGCCTTACTCGGTTGAGGCGGGGCTTGGGTTGACGGTTTATCGCGTTGTGCAGGAGGGGCTTACGAACGTTATGAAGCATGCCGGGGCGGGGGCGGCGGCTGAGGTGGAGGTCCGGTGGACGGCGGATGCTGTGGTGATCACGGTTGCGGACGACGGGGGCGGCAGGACCGGATGGGTGGAGGGTGGAGCAGGAGCGGGGTCAGGTGCGGGTGCGGGGCATGGGCTGGTGGGGATGCGGGAGCGGGTGGCGGTTTATGCCGGGGCGGTTGAGTTGCGGGGTCGGGCCGGGGGTGGGGCGGTGTTGACGGCGACGGCGACGGCGACGGTGCCGGTGGTTGGTGGGGCCGCGGATGGGCGTGGCGGTACCGAAGTGGTCGGTGCGCCGTGACTCGGGTGTTGCTGGTTGAGGACCAGGAGATGGTGCGGGCCGGGTTTCGGATGGTGATTGAGTCGCAGGCGGATCTGACCGTGGTTGGTGAGGCTGGGGATGGGTTGGCGGCGGTTGAGCTGGTACGGCGGTTGCGGCCGGATGTTGTTGTGATGGATGTCCGGATGCCGAAGCTGGATGGAATTCAAGCCACTGCGCGGATCATGGCGGAAGCAGGAAGCACAACGGGCGTGGGCGTGGCGAGCACAGCCGGTGCGGAGCGAGCGGGCGGTGCGGGGCGTGCGGGCGGTGCGGGGCGCACGGGCAGTGTGGCGAGCACGGGCAGTGTCGCGAGCACGGGCGGTGTCGCGAGCACGGGCGGTGTCGCGAGCACGGGCGGTGTCGCGAGCACGGGCGGT
>NZ_BAAAPH010000046.1:8404-12637 GCF_039531045.1 Kribbella hippodromi
GTGCGGGGCGCGCGGCCGGTGTGGAGTGCGCGGGCGGTGGGGCGAGGTCGGCGGGGGTGGGACAGGTGGTGGGTGGTTGGCGGGGGCCGGCTGTGTTGATGTTGACTACCTATGATTTGGATGAGTACGTGCTGGCGGCTGTGCGGGCGGGGGCTAGTGGGTTTTTGCTGAAGGACGCGCCGCCGGAGGACATGCTGGCGGCGATTCGTACGGTGCATGCGGGTGATGCGGTGCTTGCTGCGTCTACTACTCGGCGGGTGCTGGATCAGCTGCTTGAGCGGCTGCCGCCGGCGGTTGACCCGGGGGCTGCTCGTGCGGTCGGCGGGCTGACCGCACGTGAGCGGGAAGTGCTGGAGGCGATCGCGCGCGGCTGGTCGAATGCGGAGATCGCTGAGCGGCTGACGGTGTCGGCCGGGACGGTGAAGACTCATGTGAGCAGTGTGCTGGCGAAGCTCGGGCTGCGGGATCGCGTGCAGGCCGTGGTGTTCGCGTACGAGTCCGGACTGGTCCGCCCCGGCCGAACGTGAACTGCAACCAGGTCAGATCACCTGCAGGCAACTGTCGACCAGACAGGTCACGTACCGGCAGCTACCATCAAGTCCGATCGCTTGCCGGCAGTTGTCAGCAAAGCCAGGTCGGGTACCGGCAGCTGCCAGCACATCAGAAGGCGCACGAGCAGCAGTCAGCAAGTCAGATCCCGTACCGGCAGCTGCCAGTAGGCCGGGTCGCGTGCCGGCAGCTGCCCGCAAGTCCGATCGCGTACCGACAGCTGTCGACAGGTCAGGTCTGGTACCGGCAGCTGCCAGTAGGCCGGGTCGGGTACCGGCAACTGCGAGTAGGTCGGGTCGCGTACCGGCAGCTGTCAGCACATCAGAAGGCGCACCAGCAGCCGCCAGTAGATCCGGTCGCTTGCTGGCCGCTGCCAGGAGGTCTGGTCGGGTTCCGGCAGCTGTCATCAGGTCTGGTCGGGTGCCGGCGGTTGTTAGCAGGTGGGGTCTTGGGTTGGTAGTTGGCCGGTGGTTAGGTAGTGGTTGGTGAGGGTGTCGACGCAGGGGGATGCGCCGTACACGCCGTGGCGGTAGCTGTTCTGGAGTGTGATCATGCGGGAGCCGCGCAGTGCACGGTGCATGGCTAGTTGGCCGGCGTACGGAAGTGCTGGGTCGCCGGAGGCGCTGAGGATCAGGGCCGGGCGGCTGTTGGCGATAGTGGTGGGCTGCTCGGCCGGACTGGTCGGCCAGAACGCGCAGGGGTTGATGTCCCGCGCCAGCGGGCCGTAGAGCGGTTCTGTTGCCCGGTGTGCCTGGATGTCGCGGTAGTATGTCTCCGGGTCGCGTGAGGTGGTCCGGTCGGCGCACTGGTTGGCGGTGTTAGCGCTGAAGCTGAACTCCGGGATCACGTCGGTCAGGTCGTACAACTGGAAGCGCTGCTCCTGGGATGCCGTCGGTGTGACGACCAGTCCGGCCACGGCATCACGCAGTACGCGCACCTGTGCGCTGAACTCGGCGTACGACGCATCGGTGTCGTCAACGGTCAACAACAGACCAGGCAGCATCGCAGCAGTCACCTGGTGCGTACCGACCTGCACCGGCCCTCTCCTGGTAGCTGCTGCGATCCGGTCGACTGTTGCGAGCACAGCAGCTCGAGTAGCGCCCAACTGGTAGTCAGCATTGCGTTGAGCCGCCCAACCAGCCCAGTCCGCCAGCGCCGCAGCATCGGCCTGTGCGGTCTCGCGGGTCCAGTTCGGCCCGTAGTTGTCCGGTGCGTGCGCACTGTCCAGTACGAAATGATCGGTGTGCTCCGGGAACAGCTGCATGTACACCGCACCGAGGTACGTGCCGTACGAGACGCCGAAGTACGAGAGCCGCCGTACGCCAAGCTGATCGCGTACGACATCCAGATCACGCGCTATGTTCCGAGTGGATGTGTACGGCAACAGGTCCTTGTACGGAGCGCACCGCCCCGCCAGGTCCCGTGCCACCGCACTGCTCCTCCGGAAGTCAGCCCGAGTCGGACTGCCGTACTGGACGCTCTGCAGGTACAAATTGGTCGGATAGCCGCACTCCAGCGTCGTACTGCGGCCGAAGAACCGTGGATCGATCCCTACCAGGTCGTACTTGGCAGCCAGCGACGGGTTCTTGTCCAGGAACCACGTGACGCCCTGCCGCGACGCCTCTGGTCCGCCGACGTTCACCACCAGCGTGCCCTGCTTGTGCGCAGTGTCCGTTGCACTGCGCCGCGCGATCGCCAGAGTGATCTTGCGGCCGTTCGGATCGGAGTAGTTCAGCGGCACCTGCAGCTCGGCGCACTGCGCTCCCGCTGCGTCCAGGCTGGTACCAACCTCGTCCTCCGGTCCGGTACTGCAGCTGTGCCAGTCGAGCTGATCCGCTTGCGCGGGTGCAGCGCCCGGTAGCAACACGGACAACCCAGCGATGACGGCCGTGCCGATGATGCGCATTGGAGCCTCCTACGTCGGTGCATGACGCCGGAAGCGTAGGTACGCCAGGCCCTTCAACTCATCGGTGCGCAGACCGAACTTCTGCACTACAGCTCTGTCCTGCGACGTACTCCCACATCCGTCGCAAGACAGAGGTCAAACGAGCCAGTCGCCGTTGTCCATCAGTACGCGGTCCTTCAGCTCGTTCACCTCACGCCAGGCCATGATGCGCGTCGGAGTCACCCGGAAGAACGGATAGTTCGCCAGCGGACGTGGGTCGAAGCCGGCCTTCGCAGCGAACGCCTCACCTTCCCCCTCGGTCGGCTCGACCACTGCAGCCGTACCGGCCACGTGGATGACGTCCCGGACCTCCCCGAGCGTCAGCTGCAGTACTGGATTGGCCAACAGGTTCCGACCGGTCGGATTGGTCCGGGCCGTCGACAGCAGTAGCGACCCGGCACTCCACAGGAAAGACAGTGGCATCAGGTACGGCGTACCGTCCGGAGCGGCTGTGGATACCCAGGCGTCCACATCCTGTTCCAGCCGGTGCAGCGTGTCCTGCTTGCGTACTAGCAGCGGGCGCGGTGGTGCCGTCATGAACTGATCATCCTCCGGGTGTCACATCTGGTGCGGGTGCTCCGTCAGACGACTGACGGCGCTCGGCCGGTCAGTGTGACATGTGGAGGATGTGGTCCCGATGAGTGGCGAGGACTGGCTGGCGACGCGGTTCGAAGCGAACCGGAGCCACCTGCGGTCCGTGGCGTACCGGATGCTCGGCTCCGAGCCCGAGGCGGAGGACGCGGTGCAGGAGGCGTGGATTCGGCTCAGCCGCAGCGACACCGCGACGATCGACAACCTCGGTGGCTGGCTCACTACGGTGGTCGGCCGGATCTGCCTCGACATGCTGCGCGCCCGTCGTGTGCGGCCCGAGCGGCCCGTCCAGGAGCACTCCCCCACGATCGCCGACGACGTGACGCCGGACCCCGAACTCGAAGCAGTACAAGCTGATTCCGTCGGGCTCGCGCTGCTCGTCGTACTCGAAACGCTGACGCCGGCGGAGCGGTTGGCGTTCGTACTGCATGACCTGTTCGCCGTACCGTTCGACGAGGTCGCGCCGATCATCGGCAAGACGCCGGCCGCGGCGCGGCAGATCGCCAGCCGGGCGCGGCGCCGGGTACGGGGTACGCCGGAACCCGCGGGCGCGGATGTGCTTCGGCAGAAGGAAGTCGTGAACGCGTTCCTCGCCGCTGCCCGTGACGCCGACTTCACCGCCCTTCTTGAAGTGCTAGACCCCGACATCGTGCTGCATGCCGACGCGGGCGCTGCTGCGTACGGGACCGAGGCCCCGCTGTCCGGTGCGGCCGATGTCGCGCGGATGTTCCTTGGCCGGGCCGCGGCGGCTCGGCTCGTACTCGTGGACGGAATCCCCGGCCTGGTGTGGATGCGCCGCGGTGAACCGGTGATTGTGTTCTCTTTCACGGTCACCGAAGGGCGTGTCGAGATGCTCGAACTGCGGGGCGATCCCGAGTACCTCGAGAACGTCGAATTGGTGCCGTTGAAGGGGTGACGAAGGGCCGGATCGGCGGCGTGGCGAGTGGACAGAACGGGTGCGACCACTGTGACGTCAGAGGTGATTTCCAGGCTGGCGGAGATGGTCGCCGAGGGGTGTGGAATCCGGTTTTTACAAGGGCGGAAAGTGCGCTACTGTTCTGCTCTCGCACCGAGTTGAAAAGCCCGGAGCGATGCGGACGTAGCTCAGTTGGTAGAGCGCAACCTTGCCAAGGTTGAGGTCGCCGGTT
>NZ_BAAAPH010000047.1:0-12214 GCF_039531045.1 Kribbella hippodromi
GGGACGGGGGTTGGGCAGTCGAGCTCGGGCGCGGGGAAGGCGGGGGCAGGGGAGTCGAGCTCCGGCGTGGGGCAGTCGGGCGCGGGGAAGGCGGGGGCGGGGCAGCCGAGTTCCGGGGTGGGGCAGTCGGGGGTGGGGAAGGTGGGTGGGAAGGGTGGGGGTGATGGGGATGGGGAGGTGTTGGCGGGGCGGGCGGTTGTTCGGACGGGGGAATTGAGTGTTGAGGGGGAAGATGTTTCGGGGATGCGGCAGAAGGCGGTGGGGGTGGTTGCTGGGTTGGGTGGGGTGGTTGCGTCCGAGGACACCGGGAGTGATCCGGACGGGAAGGTGACCCGGGCGAACCTGGTGCTGAAGGTGCCGGGGAAGGCGTACGAGACCGCGATCCAGCGGTTGTCCGAGTTGGGGACCAGGCTGTCGATTCGGCAGGAGTCGACGGATGTGACCGAGCAGGTTGTGGACGTGGCGAGCCGGATCGAGTCGCAGCGGGCGAGTCTGGATCGGATGCGGGTGTTGATGACGAAGGCGAACACGATCGGCGACATCGTCTCGGTGGAGAGCGAGCTGACTCGCCGCGAATCCGATCTCGAGGCGCTGCTGGCGAAGCAGAAGAACCTATCGCTGCAGACGGAACTCGCCACGCTCACGCTGACGTTGACCGCGAAGGGCAAGCCCCCGGTCCAGACCGAACCCAAGCAGGACAAGGGGTTCGTGGCCGGTCTCAAGGGCGGTTGGCATGCGTTTACCGCGGTGTTCTCCGCGCTGGCGAAGGGGGTCGGCGCCGTACTGCCGTTCCTGCTACTGCTCGCGATCATCGGCGTACCGCTGTGGCGCTTCCGGCACCGCCTCCGCCACCCGATCGCACGCCCACTCACACAACCGGCACCGCAGCAGCCGGCCGAGGAGTAGATCCGAGCGCCGCGCCGGCCAGCGCCCGGCGGCCCCGGCTCCGGGCGCTGGACGGGGGCGGGGACGGGGCTGGCTTAGAGGAGGGTGTTGGCCAGGGTGCGGTAGGCGGTTGCGCCGGGGGAGGTCGGGGCGGTGGTGAGGACGGTCTCCCCCACAGCCGGCGCCTCCGCGAACCGGATCGACTTCGGGATCGCCGGTTCCAGGACGTTCAGCGAGTACGTGTCGGCGATCGTCTCCAGTACGGCGCGGGCGTGCGTGGTGCGACCGTCGTACAGCGTCGGCAGTACGCCCAGCACGTTCAGACCAGGGTTCGTCAGGCGGCGTACGTCATGCACTGTGTCAAGTAGTTGCCCTACGCCACGATGCGCCAACGTCTCGCACTGCAAGGGGATCAGTACATCGGACGCCGCCGACAGTGCGTTCACCGTGAGCAGTCCGAGCGTTGGCGGGCAGTCCACGATGATCCAGTCGTACGACGTCCGCAGCGAGCGCAATGCAGTACGCAATGCGGCCTCGGGACCGCTCTCCCGGGCCAGCTGCACTTCCGCGGTCGCCAGCTCGATGGTCGCGGGCAGCAGATCCGGAGCGTCGTCGTACGAGACCAGCACGTCCCGTGCCTTCACGCCGCCGAGCAGCACCTGGTGGATCGACTTGTCCAGGTCCTCCGGGTCCACCCCGACTGAGAACGTCAGACAGGCCTGTGGGTCCAGGTCGACCAGTAGCACCCGTTGGCCGAGCTCGGCGAGGGCTGCGCCGAGGGTGGCGACGGTGGTTGTCTTGGCCACGCCGCCCTTCTGGTTGGCGACGGCGAGAGTGCGGGGCACCCGGCCATTGTGCCGCACCGCGAAACCCACAGTGCACCGCCGCTCGGTACGCTCTGGTATGTGAGTACGCCGCGTACGTTGTCGCTGCCCGATGGGGTGCACCCCGAGACCCTCGAGACCGAGCGTGGCTCGTTCGCCACGCTGACCGCTGTACCCGACATCGGTACGCCGCTGGGCACTGTGCTGCTCGTACCGGGCTGGACGGGCAGCAAAGAGGACTTCACTCCCCTGGTCGACCACCTGTGCCGGTACGGCTGGCGGACCGTGGCGGTTGACCAGCGCGGTCAGTACGAGACGCCAGGTCCGGCTGACAAGTCGGCGTACTCGCTGGCTGAGCTGGGCGCGGATGTGGTGGCGATGAGCAAGGCCCTGGGCGGCTACAGCCAGCTGGTCGGGCACTCGTTCGGTGGGCTGGTGGCGCGCGAGGCCGTACTGACGGACCCGTCGGTGTTCTCCACGATCAGCCTGATGTGCTCCGGTCCGGCCGCGTTCACGGACGAGCCCACGCTGCAGAGCCTGCAGATGCTGGCGTTCGGGCTGGAGAACCTCCCGATCGAGCAGGTGTACAACATGAAGCTAGAGCACGACAGCAAGGCCCTTGGGTACGTCCCGCCGGCCGCTGACGTCGCGGCGTTCTTGCGGAAGCGGTTCACCGGTAACGTACCGACCAGCTTGGCGGAGATCACCCGTCGGCTGACGGATGCCGAGGACAAGACGGACCAGCTCGCCAAGTCCGGCGTACGTACGCAGGTGCTGCACGGTGCGGCAGACGACGGCTGGCCGATACCGGTGCAACAAGCGATGGCCGCTGCGCTCGGTGTGGAGGCGGAGGTCGTACCGGATGCCGGCCACTCCCCCGCCATCGACCAGCCCGCAGCGACCGCCCGCCTGCTCGTTGACTTCTTCCACGACTACCAGAGCTTCACCACCGCCTGAGCCACGGACTGAGCTACAGCCGGAGCCGGAGCCTGCCCCACCGGCCGGAGCTACGGCCGGAGTGCTGAGGGTGCCGGCCACTCGGTGCCCTCAGCGAAGTGACTGTGCCAGAGCGGTGCCTGCGGGTCCGATACGAAGTCGTGCCCGTTCGACGTGGCAACATACACATCGGCAGTACTGCCCCGAGTGAACGTGACGATGTCGGACAGCCCATCACCGTTGAAGTCACCCGACCCCGGTACCTCGGCGTTGAACGCGAACGACCCGTGCCAAAGATCCCCATCGCCGGTGAACGATCCGCCGGTGGACGTCGCCACGTACACATCGCCCGCCGTACCGCCGGTGAAGGTCGCGATGTCGTCGCGCCCATCGCCGTTGTAGTCCCCGACGTCAGGGGTCTCGGTCCCGGTCGCGAAATGCCCGTGCCACTTCCATCCGGTCCCGAGGAACGACTTCCCGTCGGACAGCGCGACGTACACGCTGGCCGAGCTGCCCCGGGTGAAGGTCGCGATGTCGTCTCGGCCGTCGCCGTCGAAGTCACCGACGTCCTGCACCTCGCCGGGCCAGCCGAAGTCGGAGTGCCACTGCCAGCTGGTCTCGACGAACTTGGTGCCGTCGGAGAGCGACACGTACACGTCGTGGGTGGTGCCGAGCGTGAACGTGACGATGTCGTCGCGCCCGTCGCCGTTGAAGTCGCCAACCATCGGCACCTCGCCGTCGAGCGCGAAGAACGTGTGCCAGCGGGTGGCCGGCAGGAAGCCGTTCACGCCGTTGGAGAGCGCTACCCAGACCTCGTGCTTCGTACCGCGGGTGAACGTGATGATGTCGTCGCGACCGTCGCCGTTGAAGTCTCCGGTCTGCGGGATCTCGTTGCCAAGGGCAAAGGACGGGTGCCAGAGCTGTCCGTCGCCGTCGAACCGCTGGCCGGTGGACTTCGCCACGTACACATCGGCCTGGTCACCGCGGGTGAACGTGACCACGTCGTCCTTGCCGTCGCCGTCGACATCGGACACGGTGGACCGCTTCGCGGCGGTCGCGAGGACGGCCGTCGGCGTACTGGCGTTGCCGGCCGCGTCGACCGCGACCACCCTGTAGTACCGCTGCTGACCGCCGCGGAGCGCCTTGTGCAGGTACGCGGGTACTGGTGTTGTGCCGACCAGGTTTGCCGGAGTGATCGGTACGTCGGCGGTTGTCGCGGAGTAGATCCGGTACGAGGTGGCGCCGAGCGCACTGTTCCAGTTGAGCAGGACCGAGTGATCGCGCGGCGTCGCGCCCAGACCAAGCGGCGCAGGCTGGTCGACGGGCGTGTACGGCGAGACAATCGACGCCGCGAGGTAGCGGGACGCGGTCCACGCCGGGGCGCCGGTTGGGGTGATCGTCAGTTGGATGCTGGTCTTGCCGGCGGTTGACGACGTGGGCAGTGGGAACTGGTCGGTCAGCCAGCGCATCTTCCCGTTGCCAAGTGGTTGGCGCCACGTCCCGACCGGTACGCCGTCCACGCTGACGGTTGCTTCCTGGTACGCCGCCGCTTGGTCCGAGGTACGCCGCAGCAGCACGCCCTGGTTGGCCGCGTCGACCTCCATCCGGAACGTGATCGCACCCTTCCCCGAGCGCACCTGGTCCGTCATCGGCAGGTAGTCCAGATCGCCCTCGGCCACGCTCGTCAGGGCCGATTCGGTGCCACTGTCCGCGTACTCATGCGCCGATCGCGCCGTCGCATCGCCGAGATCGACCGCATCGGTCTCGCGCGTACTGACAGTCGGCTGCGTGTACAGGAAGCCGGTCGAGCCATAGTCCGCGAACCAGTCGTTCTGCTGACCGTGCTCGATCCCGAAGCGGAACGACGAGTCGTACGACATCGACTCGTTGAGCAGGAGCCGGTACACGGCGTCGCACTCGCGCGCGCAGCCCGCCGCCTGTACCTCGTGCGCGGTGTTGCCGGTGAAGGCTGCGCTGAACGGTCCACCGGCGAAGTACCAGCCGCCTTCGTAGAAGTCCTCGGTGCCGGTGCCGTGCTGCTGCGGGGAGAGCGACCCGTCGATGTAGACCCGCTCGTCGCCCTCGAGGTATCCGCGGTTCGTCCCCATTTCCGCGCCGATCGACATGGTCTGGGCGACGCCGACGAGCTTTCCGCGCCCGGTCAGGTTCGCGACTTGCCAGTCGTCGCCCCACGCGGTGCGGCCGCGGTTCGAGACAGTCGTGAAGTACGCCGCCGGTCCGTCGAGGTCGGTGGTCCATTTGCTGTCCGGAGCGCTGCTGAGCTGGAGCTCGACGTCGCCGATCGGGGCGCCGCTCTGGTTGATCAGGGAGACGGTTGCGGACGAGCGGTACGGCATCGGCCACCAGCTTGTGAACCATCCGCCGGGAGCCGGATCGGCCGCGAACATCAACGATTTCACGGCGTACGCGCCCAGGCCCGTACCGAAGAACTCACCGACCGGGGAGTCGACCGTGGTTCGGCCGTCGAACGCGATCTTCAGGCGGAGGCCCGCGAGTTGGGCGTCCGATGGTTTCACGCCGACGAAGCGGAGTTTGAGCGCGCTGATCGCGCCCGGACCCTGGACGGTGCCGAAGGCAACTTCTTGCCCGTTGCCCAAGGCATGCGTTTGTGCTGAGGTCGTTGTGCCGGCCGCGGGCGGCTTGGGGTCGGCGGTGCCGGCGGCCCGGAGCTTGTCGAGTACGTCGTTTGCTGGGTCGGTCGGGGTGAAGGTGGTGATGCCGTCCGCGTCCGGGAAGTGCCGGTAGTTCACGTGGTAGAAGAGCGGGTTGTGCTGGACGACGATCTGCATCGACTGGCGGTACGGCATCGGGACCTTGATCTGGAAGCCGCCGCCGGCCTGGCTGGCGTTCGCGACCAGTGGGTGTACGAACGGCGCGCCGACCCGGCCGTCGGTGACGTCCTTCAGCGAGCGATTCAGGACCGTCGTGCCATCGAGGGTGATCGCGATCGTGCCGGTGTCGGTGACGTCCGGGGCGCCGTTGCGCAGCCGGGTGAACCAGATCGAGTCGATCTGGCCCGGGCCGGAGTCCTCCGCGATCACACAGCCGGCGGCGGTTTCGCGGAGGCATGAGTAGGTTCCGTTGAAGCCGTCGTTGTTGCTGCCGTCGCGGGCGAAGCCGGAGAACTGGCGGGTGCTGGTGCCTGGGGACAGGTAGGGCAGGCGGTCCAGTTGGCGCAGGGTGTCCCAGCCGACCGTTCCCTTGGCCGCCGCCGGGGCTTCGGTTGCGTTGGCCGGGGGTGCCGTGGACGCGTTGGCAACGGTCGGGGGTGCTGTGGACGCGTTGGCGGCGGGCAGGGTCAGGAGGGGAGCGGCGAGGGCAGCCGCGAGGACGAGGAGCGAACGGGACGGCATGGGCGGTGCCTCCTGCTGTCGGTTAGGGAGCGGTTACTACCTTGGCCTGCATGCCGGGGTGCGGGCTGACAATCGTCCAGCCCGTGCTGCCTTGTTCGAAACCACCGTTGGTCACGGTCAGGCCGACAGCCTCGATTTCGTCGTAACCGACGTCGATCAGGTAATCGCCGACCCCTTGCTGCTCACACAATGCGAACTGCATGACCACCGAGCTTTCACCGCGGACGAATTGCGTGATGTCGATCGGTCCCCATCCGCCCTGGCCATTCATCCACAGTTTCGGCGAGCTCGCGGCATCGACGTTGCTGAGCAGCTTCCGGCCCTTCGACGTGACGATCGAGACCTGTTTCAGGTGGTACCCCCACAGATCGGCCGCGTACCCGTCGTAATCCCACCAGGAAATCTCGTACCGCGGCGCATTCGGGTCCACGGGCATTCGTTGTTCGGCCCAGATGCACGTACTTGTCCCGGTCGCGGTGCGTTCCGGTACGAACAAGCTCAGCCGCCCTTTGCCGTACATCGCGCTGTTCTGAATCGTGTTCGCTCCACCCGGCTGGTATACCGATCCGGTCCGCGGCAGATTGGCCGGAATCGGGCTGGACGGCGTCGTCGGTACCGCGGGCGCGGGCTGGCCGGCAAAAGCGGCGGCGATCACGTCGTACACATCCTTTGCCTGATGCGGCGTTACCTTCTCGATCGCGCCATAAACGCTGTCGCTCCGCTGGGTGAATTTCCACGTACGCGTCGCAGGGTTCACGTCCTCGAAGCCGAAGTTCGCGACGGTGAAACCGCTCGGCACCAGGCTGTCGAACCCGACATCGATCGGGAAGTTGGCCGCACCATCAACCGCGAGCCGCAGGGCCAGCTTGGCGGTCGTCTTCCCCCTGAGCGCGGCGGTCAGATCGACCGAAGCCGGCGCCCAGGTGAATCCGAACTCATCGGCAACATCCGACCGCCAGACCACCTTGTCGTCGACCAGCACCTCCTTGAACAGCTTCCCCGCCTTCGACGGCGTGCGGCTGACCTGGTCGTACGTGGCGAAATCGAGCTTCCAGCTGCCCGCGTTCGGATCGACCGTGACCTGCTGGTACGCCTCCGAGTACCCACCCGCGGCCGCGGTCGTGTAGTTGCCTTGGGCAAAGCTCAGCCGGCCGTCACCGGTCTGGGCAAGGTTGTTCGAGGCAATCGTCGGCCGGCGATCATAGTTGACCGGGGCACCGTACGCGATGATGCCGCCGATCCGGCCGTCGGCCGCGTACGGCATCGCCTGCTTCAGCGCCTCGCTGACTGCCTCCGGGCTCGGCGGCAGCGCGGCGTCGAGGAAGCGATCGGTGTACAGCAGCAGAATCAGGTCGAGATGCCGGGGCGTGAGTTTGGCACGGAGCTCGTCCAGCTGGGTGGCGACGAACCGCGGATCGCTCGTACTCTGCGAACCGCCGAGGTACGGGAAGATCGCGCCGTCGATGTACGGCGCCAGCCGATCGAGGTGTTCGTCGCTGTAGTCCCAGCGGTACATCGTGGTGAGCAGGCCGAGGTTCGGATTGATCGCGTCCTGCGTCGCCTTGACCCTGCTGAGGTAGTCGGGCGTGAACAGCTTCGCGTTGTCCCCGGCCAGGAAATCGTCGACCTGCCAGGCCTTGATGTTCGGGTACTGCAGGGACAGCGTCGCGATGTTCCGCGCCCAGGCGATGAAGTCCAGCTTGAACGGTCGCGAGCAGTACCCCTCCAGGTACGCGCCCTCGGGCCGATCCGTCTGGCATTCGGTCGGCGGCACCAGGTCCACCCAGATGTCGATCCCGGCCGCGCGGGCCAGCGGCGCGAACTCGCTGCGTAGGTCGTCCCAATCAGTTGGCGACTCCCAGAGGCCGAACAGGTACGTGTTGACGTGCATCGCCTTGAGCCGCTCGATCAGCTTGCGCGAATCGTAGTGATGGCGTCCGTCCGCGCGGGGCGTGTCCTCGCGCAGCTCGGCGTCGACGGTGTTTCCGCCGGTCTTGGAACTGAGCATTCCGCCGGGCGGGATGATGCCCTTCGCACGCGTCTTCACGTCCGGAAAGGCTTGTGGGGTTTGCTCCTGCGCCACCGCGTGCTGCCCGACGGTGCCCAGTGCGACAGCGGCGAGCGCCGCGATCCAGCGCTTCATCCGACCTTCTCCAGCTTCCACTGCTGGCAGTCGCCCTGCCAGTACGGCCAAACATCGACGTCCGCGCCCGGAGTCGTCAGGCATCCGCCGACGTCGAGCACTCTGCCGCCGACCTTGGACGTCAGCTTGTAGTACCCGCCGCCGATCGCGTCCAGGTACCACTCTTGACAGTCACCGCCCCAGTACGGCCATTGGATGACCTTGGCGGCGTTCGCGCCCGAACAGCCGGAGACATCGAGCGCTTTTCCGCTGTCATTGTTGAGGAATTTGTACGAGCCGTCACCGAGATAACTGAGTCGCCATTTCTGGCATCTGCTGTCGGCGATCCGGGTGTACACCTGTACGGTCGCGGCATCGGCGGCCGAACAGGCGTCGACCTCCAGCCGGTTGTTCGGCGCGTTCTTCGGCGAGATCTCGTAGATGCCGTTGGCAACTATGTCGGCTCCTGGGTCGCCGGACGGGAGGGTGACGGTTTGCCACGCGGCGGTCGGCGTTCCTAGTTGGGGTTTGCCGGTTGCGTCGTACGTGACTTTGCCGACGCGGACCGTACGACCTGCGCTGCAACTTCCGGCCGGTGTTCCGTTCGTGCTGGTGACGGCGTGATAGACGAGCCACGTTTCCTTGCCGTCCGGTGAATCGAAGAAGCCGTTGTGGCCGGTACCGAACACCCACGCAGCATCGTTACGTTTGAAGACGGGACCGGATTTGGTCCAGTTGGTTTGAATGAGCGGGTCGGTGCCGGTCAGTTCGAGTACGCCGAGTGAATAGTCGGGCGATTCACAGGCGCTGCCGGAGTAGTAGATGAACACCTTGCCGTTGTGCACCAGGGCGACCGGGGCTTCGGTGACTTTGCGGCCGTTCTGCTCCCAGGGTTGATCGGGGCGAGCGAGCAGGGCCGGTGGGCCGCTGATAGTCCAGGGGTTGCTCATCGGCGCTATGTAGAGGTTCTGGCCGTCCGCGCGTCCACTCGACCAGATGTGGAAGAGCCGTCCGTCGGGGAGTTTCAGTACGCTGCCGTCGATCGAATGCGCGTCGCCGGTGTCGAGTTTTGCTTTGAAGGTGTAGGGGCCCATTGGGTGATCGGCTTCGAGCACGAACATGCGATGCTGGGAATCGGTACCGTTGTCGGCGGTGTAGTAGAGGTACCACTTGCCGTCCAATTGGTGGATCTCTGGCGCCCAGAGGTTGCAGCACGCTTCACCGGCAGGCGGCTGCCAGAGCGTTTGCTGCGGGGCGGCGGCCAGGCCGTCGATCGATGGTGCGGATACGCCGACAAGCTTGTCTCCGTGCGTGTAGAGCAAATTGTAGTTGCCCTCAGCAAACACCATCCATGGATCGGCCGCGTTCTCCCGTACCGGATTCCGGAGGGTATTGGGATGCGCCGGGAGCGGCTCCACCGCCGCGAAACCCGCTTTGGCTGATCCCGTTGGCACCGTTTTGTACGCTGCCGTCTCGTACGCTGCCGTCTCGTACGCTGCCGTCGCCTGTCTTGCCGCGCCGTCCGCGACGTGGTCACCCGCGAGTGGCAGCAATCCCGACATGGCCAACGAAAGCACCGCAACGGCCCCAGTCACCAGCTTCGCCATACGCCACCTGCCTCACGCGCGCGAACGGATGCGCACACGATGACACGCCAACCACACCCCCGTCCCCCGTTTCGACCCTGATGGAACAGCACCCCCGGACCTCCAGGCCATCACAACCGGCCGCCTGGAACCCGCCCCCGCAGTCGTGGGCGGACCGCCGTCGATTGTGGTGGCCCGAAGCTCCGCCCACCACGTAACCCCAAGCACAGCGGCACCGGCCCTCCGGCCCAGCGGCGCGCGCGGGGCGCGGGGCTTGGGGCTTGGGGCTTCGGGGCGCGGGGCGCGGGGGCTTAGGGCGCGCGGCTTGGGGCGCGGAGCGTGGGGCGTGGGGCGTGGGGCTTGGGGCGTGGGGCGTGGGGCTTGGGGCGTGGGGCGCGGAGCTTGGGGCGCGGGGCGCAGGGCGCGCGGCTTGGAGCGCGGGGCGCGGAGCGCGGGGCGCGGGGCGCGGGGGCTTGAGGCGCGGGGGCTTGAGGCGCGGGGGCTTGAGGCGCGGGGGCTTGGGGCCCAGGGCTTGGGGCGGCGGTTAGCGTGCGGGTTTTATCTGGGGGTTTGCCTGGATCAGGTTGAGTCCGATGGGGGTGAGCGCCGCCTTCACCCGTTCCGTGTACGCGAGCATCGACACTGTCGCCGGGCCGCCCGTCATCCCGGCGCCGGCGGACGCGTAGATCCCAAGGCCCTTCGCGTTCACGGTCGACGCGAGCGCGTTGCTGACCCGCTCGTCATCCGCCCGGCTCATCAGTACGGGCGTCACGCACAAGTTCCCGCTGTACACCTTCTCGAACGCAGCCCGGAACGCGCCCAGATCCCCATGCGCGACCCCGACCATGATCACAACCGGAGCGCCACGACTGGTGCCGTACGGGTAGTAGGTGACCGGCCCGTACGCCTGATCAGCGTGCGCCGCCAAGAACCCCGTCACCACCGGCGACGACACATTGCTCGCCTTGGGCTGCCAACCACCTGCGGGCGCCGCGCACGGCAGCGCGGGCAGTGCATCCGGCTTCGGTACGACCATCGCGGACTGTTCCCGTACGTCGATCGACCCGCCACGCCAGATCCCCGTGAAAGTCGCGCTGCCCGTACGTACGCCCTTGATCGTGGTGATGCCCGTGATGCGATCCAGGTCGGCCCCGTTCAACGCCACCGCAAACTCCGCCGGACAACTCGGCGCCGGCTCCTGCCCCACCGCATACCCGACGGCCGGAACCGCAAGCGGCGCGCAATACACCGGCACCTTCCCCGGAACCCCAATCACCCGCCCACTAACCCGAACCCTGTCCCCCACCTTCACCAACAACCCACCATTACCCACCCCACCCAAACCAGGCCCACCCACCCCAACGCCCGACCCACCAACTGGTCCACCCACACCAACGCCCCGCTCACCAGCTGGTCCGCCCGCGCCTGCGCTCGTCCCATCGGCTGGTCCACCTGCGCCTGCGCTCGGCTCAGCGGCAGGTCCACCTGCGCCTGCGCTCAGCCCGTACGCGTCCGGAGCCGCCGGATTGCTCACCCTCGCCGGCCCGGCCCCACTCAGCCCGTGCTCCACCCCCGGAGCGCCCTGCCCGTGATCCAGCCCTGGAGCGCCCTGTCCGTGATCCAGCCCTGGAGCACCCTCCACGACGGATGCGGCCGCGTCGTTCACGCCTGTTCGATGGTTCGGAAGGACGACCAGCACCCCCGCCGCGACCACCGCCACACTCGCGGCCGCAACCACGGGAACCCACCGGCGCCCCTTCCGCCCAGCACGCGCGATGCCCGCAGCACCCAGCTCCGGCCGCCCAGCCTGATCACCCCGCCACCGAGCCCCCGCCCGCCGCAACATCCCATCCATCTCATCAACCAGCCTCATCCCACACCCTCCGCCCAAGAACCCAACCACCAAACCCCAACCCCACCAACCCTTGTCCCACCACTCCGCACCCGCGGGTCAGCCCATACCCGACCAACCCACGCCCACCACTCCGCACACGCCGGTCAGCCCAGCCGCGCCACGCATCGCACCCCTCGCGCTGGTCCCGCGCGCGCCGCAGGTGTCGTAGGCCGACGCGCTCATCACCCCGAGGACGCACCGAACATCCCCTCCGTTGCAGGCACCCCGGCCGTACTGCATCCACTGTCGGCACAACCTGCACCGACCGCAGATCCCGCGAGCCTCGCACGCCCGCGCGGACCGCGAGCCCAGTGCACCCGTACGGACCGCGAGCCTCGTACGCAATCCACCCACCGCCGACCTCGCCAGCCCCGTGGTACTGAACACCCTCCCGGGCGCCCCAGACGCCTGGCACGAAGCGCACGGGCGACTCGCACTGCACCCGTCCCGCGCTGCACCCGGCGGGCGCACATCGCGCGAGTTCGGCGTGGCTTGCCGGCTGGGACAACCGTTCAGTTGAGGGGCTGACCCCTGGATTTGAACTGGTCCCCGAAAGTTGGACTGGCTGGGTAGGGAGCCTATGCCGTGAGGGT
>NZ_BAAAPH010000048.1:0-7949 GCF_039531045.1 Kribbella hippodromi
GA
The DNA here is from genome assembly GCF_039531045.1 of Kribbella hippodromi. NCBI lineage: Bacteria > Bacillati > Actinomycetota > Actinomycetes > Propionibacteriales > Kribbellaceae > Kribbella > Kribbella hippodromi. The sequence goes on from NZ_BAAAPH010000048.1 coordinate 3, forward strand.
GCAGGGGCGGCGGGAGCAGGGGCGGCGGGAGCAGGGGCGGGAGCGGGAGGGAGGCGGGCGCCGGCACGGGGGCGGGCACGGGAGCAGGCGCGCGCACGGGGGCAGGCGCGGGCACGGGCACGGGGGCAGGCGCGGGGGCGGGGCGGGCGCCGGCACGGGGGCGGGCGCGCGGGCGCGCGGGCACGGGGCAGGCGCGGGAGCGGGGGAGATCGCTTTCCGGGGTGGGTTGACTGGGGGTGGGGGGGCACTTACAGTAGCGCTCACGGGGCGTGGAAAGCCCTTTCCAAGCCTGGGAGGTGTGCGTGGGTGCGTTCGGGTCCGGGGCGGGGTTGCCGGGTGGGATCGGTGTGTCGAAGGTGAGCGTTTACGACGTCGCCACGCAGGCCGGGCCGGCTGGGGGTACGCCGCATGTGCACCTGGCGTGCTCCGAGGGGTACTACGTGATCGCCGGAATCGGGACGGTCGAGACCCTGAACACGAAGGGTTACACCGAGACCCCGCTCCGGGCCGGGACTGTGGTGTGGTTCGAGCCGGGCACGATTCACCGGCTGGTCAACGCCGGCGGGCTGGAGATCCTCGCGCTGATGGCCAACTCCGGGCTGCCGGAGGCGGGCGATGCCGTGCTGACGTTGCCGCCGCAGTATCTCGCCGACCGCGAGACGTACCTGCGGGCAACCGCGCTCACCGGCGAAGGTGACGCCCGGACGACGGCGGCGATCGCGCGGCGGGACCTTGCTCTTCAGGGGTACGCGGACCTGCGCGAACGGTACGAGTCGGACGGACCCACTGCATTGACTGACTTCTTCGAAGCCGCGATCCGGATCGTCCAGCCGCAACTCGAGGACTGGCGGCACCGCTGGGAACAAGGCGCCCGCCGCCTCGCGAACGCGACCGGCACCGCGCTGGACGCACTGGAAACCGGCGACGCGGCCTACCTGGATACAGCCGAGGTGGGCCGGCTGCCGGCTCCGACCGAGAGCGGGCGGCACGGGATGTGTGGGTGGCTGGACATTTATGAGACAGGCGTGACACGAGCGTGAGAGGCAAGACTGTGAACGAGCGACGCATCGGCATTGTGATGAACGGCGTCACCGGCCGGATGGGCCTGCGCCAGCACCTCGAGCGTTCGATCGTGGCGATCCGCGAGCAGGGCGGACTGCCCGCCGCGGACGGCACGATGATCATCCCGGAACCGATCCTGGTCGGCCGCAACGAGGCGAAGCTGCGCCGGATCGCCGAGCAGTACGGGCTGGAGCGCTGGACCACCGATCTGGCCGAAGCACTCGCTCAGCCGGACGTCGAGATCTACTTCGACTCGCAGCTCACCCAGTTGCGGGAGAAGGGTGTGCGCGCCGCGGTCGAGGCCGGGAAGGCGATCTACTGCGAGAAGCCGATCGCCGAGAGTCTGGACGCCGCGGTCGACCTGGCTTCGCTGGTGGTCGGCTCCGGGCTGAAGAACGGCGTGGTGATGGACAAGCTGTCGCTGCCCGGCCTGCGCAAGCTGAAGCGGCTGGTCGACGGCGGGTTCTTCGGCAAGATCCTCTCGGTCCGCGGCGAGTTCGGGTACTGGGTGTTCGAGGGCGACTGGCAGGAAGCACAGCGGCCGTCCTGGAACTACAAGCTCGAAGAGGGCGGCGGCATCATCCTGGACATGTTCTGCCACTGGCGGTACGTGCTCGACCAGACGTTCGGGCCGGTCAATTCCGTGTACTGCCAGGGCGCAACGCACATCCCGACCCGCGTGGACGAGAAGGGCGAGGCGTACGCCGCTACCGCCGACGATGCCGCGTACGGGATCTTCGAGCTGGAAGGTGGGATCGTCGCGCAGCTGAACTCATCGTGGGCGACCCGGGTGTTCCGGGACGAGCTGGTCGAGTTCCATGTCGACGGCACCGAGGGGTCGGCGGTCGCCGGGCTGCGGAACTGCCGCGTGCAGCACCGCTCCGCGACGCCGAAGCCGGTGTGGAACCCGGATATCCCGGTGACCGAGAAGTTCCGTGAGCAGTGGGCGACGGTGCCGGACAACGAGACGTTCGACAACGGGTTCAAGGTGCAGTGGGAGATGTTCCTGCGGCACGTGGTCGACGACGCGCCGTTCACCTGGGACTTCGTCGAGGCCGCGAAGGGTGTGCAGTTGGCCGAGCTCGGCTTGCAGTCCTGGCGGGAGGGGCGGAAGCTCGAGGTGCCGCGGCTGGAACTCGAGGGCAAGTGATGGAGCTCGCACTTCCTTCCGCTGACGGGCTGAGCAGGTATCGGCTGGTTGGTGAACCTGTTGCTCAGGGCACCTATACGCCGGCACGGTCGCGGGTCGCGTACGCGGCGGCGCATGTGGTGGCCGATCCACTCGGTGACAACTCGCCTGGTGCGCCGGCGGTCATCGATTGGGAACACACTCTGGAGTTCCGGCGGCATCTCTGGTCGCTCGGGCTGTCGGTCGCCGAGGCGATGGACACCGCACAACGCGGCATGGGACTCGACTGGAAAGCGACCCAGGAGCTGATCCGCCGGTCTGCTGCTGAAGCACCCGACGGTCGAATCGCGGTGGGCGTCGGCACCGACCAGCTCCCTCCCGGTCCACATTCTCTGGAAGCGGTTGCTAAGGCGTACGAGGAGCAGCTCGCCGTTGCCGAGGGTGTGAGTGCTCAGCCGATCCTGATGGCTAGCCGGGCTTTGTGTACGGCCGCGGGTGGTCCGGATGACTATCGGAAGGTGTATGACCGGTTGCTGCGTCAGTCGGCTCGACCAGTGATTTTGCACTGGCTTGGCGACATGTTCGATCCGGCATTGGCGGGCTACTGGGGCAGTGCTTCGGTCGATTCGGCCGCCGACACTGTTGTCGAACTGATCAAGGACAACGTCAGCAAGGTCGACGGGATCAAGGTCTCGCTGCTCGATGCCGCGAAAGAAGTTGCCCTGCGCAACCGCCTCCCCGAGGGTGTACGCCTGTACACCGGCGACGACTTCAACTACCCCGAGCTGATCCGCGGCGACGGCAATCACCACAGCGACGCACTCCTCGGGATCTTCGCCGCCATCGCCCCAGCGGCAGCGGCCGCACTGAAGGCGCTCGACGACGGCGACCTCGACACGTACGAGAAGGTGTTCGCGCCGACCGTCCCGCTTGCCAGGCAGATCTTCTCCGCGCCGACGTACTACTACAAGACCGGAATCGCCTTCCTGGCTTGGCTGAACGGGCATCAACCCGGCTTCACCATGGTCGGCGGCCTGCAGACCGGGCGTTCGCTTCCGCATCTCGCCGACACGTTCCGCCTCGCGGACCAGGCCGGCGTACTCACCAATCCTGAACTCGCCGTCGACCGCTTCCGCCGGCTGCTCACCGTCAGCGGGATCGACGCATGAACAGATACAGCCTGAACCAAGCGACCACGAAGTACTGGCCACTGGAGGATGTCGTCGCGGCCAGCGCGAAGGCCGGCCTGGAGTGGATCGGCCTGTGGCGCGAACCGATCCAGGAGTACGGCGTCGACCAGGCCGCGAAGCTGGTCGCGGACGCCGGCCTGAAGGTTTCGTCGCTGTGCCGCAGCGGCTTCTTCACCGCGACCGATCCGGCCGAGCGTCAAGCCAAGATCGACGACAACCGCCGCGCGATCGACGAAGCCGCGACACTCGGTACGTCGGTGCTCGTCCTCGTCAGCGGTGGACTGCCCGCCGGATCACGCGATCTCGACGGCGCGCGGGCGATGGTCCGCGACGGTCTGGCCGAGCTGGTGCCGTACGCGGAAGAGCGCGGCGTACGCCTCGGGATTGAGGCGCTGCATCCGATGTTCTGCTCGGACCGGTGTGTGGTGTCGTCGCTCGGCGGCGCGCTCGATCTGGCGGAACAGTTCCCGGCTTCGCAAGTAGGCGTGATCGTCGACGCGTATCACCTGTGGTGGGACGCCGACGTGTACAAGCAGATCGAGCGCGCCGGCGAGCGGATCCTCTCGTACCAGGTCAGCGACTGGGTGGTTCCGCTGCCCGCGGACACCCTGCTCGGCCGGGGCATGATGGGCGACGGTTCGATCGAGCTGCGCCGGCTGCGCGCGGCCTGTGACGCGGCCGGGTACGACGGGCCGATCGAGGTCGAGATCTTCAACCAGCAACTGTGGGACGCGCCGGGACAGGAGGTTTTCGACCTGGCGCTGGCGAGGTATCAGGAACACGTCACCTAAAAGGAGCTGTTCGTATGACTGACCGGACCATTCCCGCCGACGGTATCGGGATGCACCTCTACACCATGCGGGACGTGCTGGCCGAGGACTATCCAGGGACGCTGAAGCGACTGGCCACGATCGGATACCGGACGGTCGGGGTGAGCGGACGGTTCGACCACAGCGCGGCCGAGATCCGGGCGTACGCGGATGACGCCGGGCTGGGGATCGTGCTCGAACACGTCGGGTACAAGCGGCTGACCGACGACTGGGCGGGCGCGCTGTCCGATGTCCGGACGCTCGGTGCACAGTGGGCGGTGGTCCCGTCGATTCCGTCGGAGCTGCACTCGGTCGAGGGGTTCAAGACCGCCGCGGCCGCGCTCACCGAAGCCGGGAAGGTGGCTCGCGACGCCGGGCTGAAACTGCTTTTCCACAACCACGGCCATGACTTCGCGGAGGTCGACGGACGGGTCTTGTACGACATCCTGCTGGACGTCGACCCGGAGCTGCTCGGCTTCGAGCTGGATCTGTACTGGGCGGTCGACGGCGGGCACGACCCGGCGAAACTGTTCCAGGAGCACCCTGGCCGGTTCCCCGCGCTGCACGTGAAGGACATGGCCGCGGACGGTTCGTGGGAGGACGTCGGCGCCGGCAAACTCGATTTCGGCGCGATGTTCGCGTACGCGGAATCGGGTGGCGTGGAGCAGTACCTGGTCGAGCACGACAAGCCCATCGACGCGTGGAAGTCGGCGGAACGCAGCTACCGCGGGCTGACCGAGCTGCGCTACTGAGAACCGGGCTGCGTAGGCGGTTCAGCAAACGCTTAACCGGGTCAGCTGTGGATACACCTGCTCACCGGCGGTGAATCCGGCCTATTCTCGACGCGTGCGGAACGAGCAAACGGTCCGGCTGACCGCCGTCCGTCGGCTGTACGAAGTGAGCGCGCGGATGGGCGCTGGGCGCAGCCTTGCCGAGACGCTGCAGGCGGTCGTCGAGGGTGTCGTGGACGGGCTCGGCTTCGGGATCGCCGTGCTGAACCTGCGGCACCCGGACGGCAAGTTCGAGGTGATCGCGGTGTCCGGGTCGCCCGAGGCGCGGGAGGCGCTGCTCGGGACGGTCAGCGCCGCGGACATCTTCGACGCGGAGTTCGCGATCGCGGACGCGTGGGGCAAGCTGCGGTTCGTACCGCACGAGCGGCTGCCCGAGGGTGAAGTGATCGGCTGGGTGCCGGACCTGCCGGTGTCGGACGATCCGGAGGCGTGGCATCCGCTGGACGCGCTGTTCGCGCCGCTGTACTCGTCCGACGGCGAGCTGGTCGGGATGCTCTCGGTCGACCTGCCCGAGGACCAGCGGCGGCCCGGGCCGGTGCACCGGGAGCTGCTGGAGATCTTCGCCACCCAGGCCGGGCTGGCGATCGACAAGGCCCGGCTGACCGATCGGCTGCTGGCCGAGAAGACCCGGCTGGAGGCGAGCGAGGCGACGTTCCGGCTGGTCTTCGAGGGCGCCGGGAACGGGATGGCGACGATCGGCTTCGACGACGCCGACCGCGGCCGGATTCTGCGCGTGAACGACGCCTTCTGCCGCATCACCGGGTACGCGGCCGACCAACTGCTCGGCGCGCGGCTGGCGACCTTCCTGCGGGACGTGGAACCGGAGCAGACTCGCGCCGAATTGGAGCAGCTTGGCGCCGGCAACGGTACGTTGCGGTTCGAGCGGGTGTTCACGCAACCGGGCGGGAACGAGATCTGGCTTGGCGGTACGGCCGCTCTGGTGGCTCAGGGCGCCGGGCAGCCGCGGATTCTGCTGATCCAGATCGACGACGTGACCGCCCGCAAGGACGCCGAACGCGAGCTCCGGCACCACGCCGCGCACGACCCACTCACCGGCCTCCCGAACCGCCGGCTCCTGCAGCACCGCTTCACGAAGGTCCTGGCCCGCACCCGAACAACCGGCCGCCCCGGCGCGCTGCTGTTCTGCGACCTCAATCACTTCAAACTCGTCAACGACAGCTACGGTCACGAAGCCGGTGATCGCGCGCTACGAGACATCGCCGCCCGCCTGAGCGGCGCCGTACGCCACGGCGACACGGTCGCTCGCCTGGGCGGTGACGAGTTCGCCGTACTCGCCGAGGACATCGCGGGCGAGGCCCTGACCACCCTCATCACCCGCCTGGAAGCCGCCGTCAGCCTCCCCCTCGACAACATCGCCGTCCAGGTCACCACCAGCGTAGGTTCCGTCCCCATCACCCCCACCACCAACGACCTAAACGCCCTACTCCACCAAGCCGACCAAGCCATGTACACCGCCAAGAACCGCCGCTGACCTACTGCAACAACCTGCAATCGCCGGCCTCTTGGAGTTCGGCTCGGCTACGCTCCGAGAGGTGGGGCGTACGTTGATGAGCGAGCCGGCGTGGGTGTCGTACTCGCAGATCTATGTCGAAAGCGCCGAGGACTACTCCTCCATGGAGGACTGCTTCGCGGGCCAGCAGAACGGCCTGTGCGGAGCCGCGTCGGCCGGGAAACTGTTCCTGATCACCGGCTTGCACAGCGGCCAGGTCGATTTCACCGTCGAACTCCACGACGAGGAACCACCCCTCGACGATTCCTGGGAGGACGTGGTCGAGGCGTCGTACCGTCCGTCCGGACCTGCCATGCTGATCTGCTGGCCGGGCGACAATGCGGCCTGGGATCTCGACTTGCAACAGATCGACTATCGCGTACGTTACTGCGCCTGGGGCATGGACCCTCGCGCACCAAGGCGGCCCACCCGAAGGCGAACCACCGATCGACCGGTACCTGCTGCAGTTCTGGCCGGCTGCGCCAAGGCCGGACCAGATCGTCAAGCTCACCAGCACGTCGGCCGCGTACTCACACGAAGCCACCCGAACCGCACCCCCACCTCCAACGGCCGAGCAACGCGCCAAATCCGCCGCCGAAGCAGAACGAGTGAAGGCCGAGAACACCGAGATCTGGCTCCTTGAGCCGTGGTCACCGGAAACTCCGGCCGGTGAGTACGCGCCTGCGCGCAAACTGTCCGAGGCGCACAAACTCACACCCGCCCTGAGAACCAGCGGCTTCGAGGACATGCTGTCCGCGCAGAACGTCGCCCGATTCGACCCGACGCTGTTCGAGGACCTCATCCATGCCGATCCGTCCGTTCTCCGCGCCGTCGCCCGATGGGCAGCACGCCATGCGTGTGCCGCGGTGGGGCTTGATCAGATCGATTGGATCGCGGCCGCACTCGACGGCATCGACCGCGGCCTCGAAGTGCACGCCGCCTGGCATCCGCCGGCCGGAACCTTCCCCGACGGCCCGACCGCGGTCGGCACCACGGGCGACTGGGACCCCGAACTCAGCGGCCCGTTGCAGGCTTTCGTCGTCATCAACTCGGCCGCGCACCCAGCGCCTTTGACCGCCGCAGTCACCACCCTCTGGTTAACTATTGGCGCGACCAACCACTCCCTCGTCGGCGAGTTGCGGCATGCCTTTCCCCAGCTCGGAGAAGGTTAACCGTGAGCTCAGCGTTTGATGATGTTGCGGAGGGCAACTACTGTGCCGAGGGCGAGGATCATGACGGCGCCTCGGGGGGCCAGGTCTTGGGGTGGGATGCCGGAGAGGAGGCCGACGGTGGCCGCGGCCAGGAGGAGTAGGGCTACCCAGATTTCGGGTTTCTTCAAGAAATAGGTGGTTTTGTGGCGCCAGGTGATGGGGGTGTGGGGGATTTGGGCGGGGTCTCGGGGGGCGGGTTCAGGGGGTGATTGCAACACCTGTCGGTTGAAGGGGTGTTGTGATGG
>NZ_BAAAPH010000049.1:0-6042 GCF_039531045.1 Kribbella hippodromi
GGTTAGGGGTGGGGGCGGGTTAGGGGTGGGGGCGGGTTAGGGGGTGAGGCCTATTTGGTGGAGGGCGGGGTCCAGGGTGATGGAGTCGGCGGTGGGGGTGGGTTTTGGGCGTGGGCGGCGGCCTCGGGTGGTGGGTTTCGCGGGCTTGGCGGGTTCCGGTGGTGCGTCGACGGTCGCCCAGACCGCGGACAGTACGGCGCGCAACCCGTCGTACGGCTCGCCCTCGCCCTTTACCGTCACCGCGTTGTTCACGACTTCGGCGGTCCACCCGGCGCACGTGTGCTTCCCGCCCTGCACGGTCACCCCGGGTTGCTTCTCGGCCAGCGCACCGAGCCCCGCCCCCACGTACGTCGGCCGCTGGTTCTTCGGCGCCCGCGCCAGGTCGTACGCGTCGTGGACGCCGGTCGCCACCCACAGGCTGGCGATCCCGACCGCGTTCGCGCCCTGGATGTCGGAGTCGAGCCGGTCGCCGATCATCAGCGGCCGCTTGGCCTCCAGCCGTTCGATGCTGGTTTCGAGCAGCGGCGGCTCCGGCTTCCCGGCGACCACCGGGTCCACGTCGACGGCGGCGCGGACGGCCTGCACCAGCGTGCCGTTGCCCGGCGCTTTGCCGGCCGCGGTCGGGATGGTCAGGTCCAGGTTCGTCGCGAACCATTTCGCACCCGCGTGAATCGCGTGCGCGCCGTCCGCGAGCATCACCCAGTTCACATCCGGATGGAACCCTTGTACGACGGCCACCGGCTTCGCGTCGCTGCTCCGCACCGGCGTCAGCCCGTACTCCTCCAGCGCGACGACGAGCCCTTCGCCACCGACCACGAGCACCGGCGAACCCTTCGGGAACTCCTTGGCGACCAGCTTCGCGGCGGCCTGCGCCGACGTCACCACGTCCTCGGTGACCACGTCCAGCCCGAACGACGCGAGGTGCTCGGCAACGACCGCGGCCGGCCGGCTCGCGTTGTTGGTGATGAACCCGATCCGCATGCCTTCCTTGGCAGCTTTCCGCAGGTTCTCGGGCGCGTCCGGTACCGGGTCCGGGCCGACGTACACGACGCCGTCCAGGTCCAGCAGCGCCACGTCGTACCGGCTCGCAAGCGGTTCGTCACACGCCGAGAGCGGTTCGGGCGAGGTACGTTCCGTGCTCATGCTTCACCCCGTACGATTCCGCGCATGCCGGATGCGGTCCTCAAACTCGACCCGCTGCGTGCCTGGCGGTTCGTCGCCGGGAAGGTGAGCGGGCTCGGCGCGGTCACGTCGCCGCCGTACGACGTGCTGGAACCCGCCATCGTCCGGCGGCTGACTGACTCTGATCTGCACAACATGGTGAGGCTCATCCTTCCACGCGATCCGGACCTCGGACCGTCCCGGTACGACGAACCGGCGCGACGGTTGGTTGGCTGGCAACGCGACGGCATCGTGGTGCAGGACGAACGGCCCGCGCTCTATGTGTACGAGCAGCGGCTGCGCGGCGCCGTACTGTGCGGCCTGGTCGGATCGCTCCGCCTGGATCCGGCACGCCGCGTGGTACTTCCCCACGAGAACGTGATGCCGCACTGGGTCGACGACCGGCTCCGGTTGATGGAGGCGACGGACGCCGACCTGGAGCCGATTCTGCTCGCGTACGCCGACGGTGGCGTCGCAAGCGATGCAGTGGACGCGGCACGTGCTGGGGAGCCGTGGCTGGAAGCGGAGACGTACAACGGTGCCGAGCATCGCATCTGGCGGATCGACGACCCGGTGGCGCTGGCCGAGATCGAGGCTGAGCTGGCGAAGCACGAGGCAGTCATCGCGGACGGCCACCACCGGTACGCGGCCTATCTGGAACGACAGCTGCGCGCACCGTACCGGCCGAGTGCTGATGTCGGCTTGGCGATGCTGGTGGACTACGTACGTCATCCACTGACGCTGGACCCGATCCACCGGGTAGTACCTGGGCTGGAGCTCGCGACAGTTCAGGCGCGTACGCCACCTGGTTGGCAGATGCAGCCCGGCCGGGTAGAGGGCGATCCGAACCGCATCTCAGTGACAGACGGCACCAGCTGGCTGACGCTGCACTCCGCATCCGACGCACCAGCGGTCACACTGCTCCACGAGGTGCTCCTGCCGAGCTGGGGCGCTGTGGAGCAGGACATCTCGTTTCACCACACGCTAGACGATGCACTGGCGCTGGCAGGCCCTCAGCGGGCCGCTGTGGAGCTCACAGCACCAGAGATGGACCAGGTACTACGGTCGGCGGCGCAGGGCGTAGTACTGCCGCAGAAGGCCACGTCGTTCGGTCCGAAGCCACGGGTAGGGTTGTTGTTCCGGACGCTGTGACGCTCAGGGCCGGTGGTACAGGCTCAGGAACTGCTCGCGGAGGGGTTTGCGGGCCGCACGGTGACGTTCGGTGAGCCGTCCGAGGGTGAAGGACAGCTCCGGGTCGTCCTGTGCAGCAGCGTCCGCCGCCATCGCAGTCAGGGCATCCGCTGCGGCGCAGTGGTCTTGGTGCTGACCGAGCAGCTCCTGGTACGTGGCCGCGTGCGCTGCAGTTGTTTTCGCTTCTGCTCCTAGAACACCGGCGCTGGTGTCGGCCGCGTACCGGACGCGCTTTGCCAACAGCCGCACCTCGTGCCAGTCGTCATCGGGCGTCCAGGGCTTCAGCTTGCCGGCCGCGTCCTCGAGCTTCACGGTGGCGGTGTGCAGCAGCTGCGGCAGGACCTCACTGCACGGTTGGGCGGCAGTGGGCTTCAGGTCAGGCGCTGCGGCGATCGCTTCGAGGGTGGTGAGCAGGTCGCGCGTCTGCTCGCCCAGTACCACCTCGGCCGACCGCGCCGCCGCCCGCTCTAGCTGCACGGTCAGCTTGGTCAGGATCGTGTCGACGTGTTCCGGGTTGTCTTCGCTGGTGGCGGTTTCGCGGACCAGCGCGGCGATCACTTCCAGATCCCGCGCCTCACCACACGCCTGCGCCAGCCCGGCCAGATCAGCCCGGAGCTCCGTCGCCCACTCGCCCGCCGGAAACGTCCGGAACAACTTCAGATCACTCCGCAAGCGCCGGCACGAAACCCGCACCTGGTGAAGCGCGTCGTCCTCCCCGCGCTCCACCATCCCCACAGCCCCAGCCAGCCGCCCACTTCCCTTGGCGAGCGCAACCCCCACCAACTCACCAACACTCAGCCCCTCAAGCCGTCCCCCCACAGCCCTTACTCCCCGCGACCCTTCTCCGCCAGTCCACCCTCAGCATCCACAGTGCCCTTGGCGTCGTCCTCGTCCGCCTCGCCACTGCCCACGCCGTCGCCATCCCCGTGATCCGCGGCACCGTCAGCCCCGGCGTCGTCCTCGTCGGTCTCGTCGACGGCGTCGGTTTCGGCAACGTCCTGAGGCTCGTCTTCGGCGTCGTCTGACGCATCGCCGGTGTACTCGTCTTCGGGGTACTCGTCCTCGTCGTCGAGTTCCTCGTCGTCCAGGTCGGTGAACTCAAGTCCTTCGAGTTCCGCCGCACGCTCGGCCGCGCCGGTCACACCATCACCGTCGACACCAGCCGCCCGGTGGAACCAAACGAGCGCGTCGTCAGTACGCCCGGCTTCCGCAAGCGCATCCGCATACGCGTACCGCAACCGAGGCAACCACTCCGCCCGCGTCCGCTTGGTCAGCTCCGGCACTTCAAGCATCTGAACCGCCGCCGCCGTCTGCCCAAGATCCCGCCGGGCCCCGGCCGCCACGATCAGCAACTCGATCTGCGTCGGCTCCGACAGATCCCGCGCATGCTTGTCCTTGATCAGCGCAAGCGCCTTGTCCGGCCGCCCGAGCGCCCGCTCGCAGTCGGCCATCATCGCGAGCACCTCATGGTTCCCGGTCATCCGCCGAACCGCCCGGAACTCGGTCAGCGCCTCGTCATAGTGCTCGGCCAAGTACGCCGTGATCGCGACCGCCTCGCGTACGCCACCAAGCCGCGCCGCCAACCGCCGCGCCGTCCGAGCATGCTGGTACGCCAGCTCAGGATCGTCATCGAGGAACCGCCCCGACGCGACCAGATGCTGCGCGACCAGATCCGCCAACGTCCGCGGCAACGACCGCAGCTCCGCCTTCACGCCACGGTCGAGCTCAGCCCCGGTAACCCCTTCCGGAATCTTCGGATCGTCCCGCCGCGGCCCGACCTTCTCTTCCCGCTCATCATCCCGCCGGAACCCACCCCGCCGGTCCCCCGCACCACCAGAACGCGAACCGCCACTCCCCCGCCGCTCAAACGCCCCACCCGCCCGCGACCCACCGGCCCCACGCCCCTCGGAACCGCCGCCGGCACGCGACCCACGCCCCTCAAACGAACCACCGGAGCGCGACCCACCAGCCCCACGACTCTCGTACGAACCACCGGCGCGCGACCCACCAGCCCCACGGCCCTCGGAACCGCCGCTCCCACGACGCTCACCCGATCCGCCAGCAGCCGACCGGTCATACCCACCAGGCCCGCGCCCAGCAACCCGGCCACCAGTCCCCCGGCTCTCCCCAGCCCGACCGCCAAACCCACCACGCTCGTCCCGGCCCCCCGACCGGTATCCCCCGGACCGCTCATCCCGGTCACCACCGCGACTGTCGCCGTATCCACGCTCATCGCGCGAACCACCGGACCGGTTCTCGCGGTAGTCACCGCGATCGTCACGGGAACCACCTGACCGGTTGTCCCGGTACCCACCGCGATCGTCACGCGATCCACCGGACCGGTTGTCCCGATGTCCGCCACGGTCGTCACGCGAACCACCCGAGCGACTGTCCCCATATCCACGGTCATCGCGCGAACCACCCGACCGGTTATCCCGGTACCCGCCGCGATCGTCACGGGAACCACCGGACCGGTTGTCGCGGTATCCACCGCGGTCATCACGCGATCCACCGGAGCGGTTGTCGCGATAGCCACCGCGATCATCGCGAGAGTACCCACCGCGGTCGTCGCGGGAGCCGCCTGATCGGTTGTCGCGGTAGCCGCCGCGGTCGTCGCGGGAGTTGGTGGAGCGACCGCCGCGGTCGTCACGGTTCAGCTGGCCGCCGAACGGGTCGCGGTCAGCCTTGTCATCTCCTCGCGAGCCGGCAAAACCACGCCGATTCTCATACGAGTTGCCGTCCCGGTACGAACCACCGGACCGGCCGCCCGCACCGCCCGAGCGCGAACCACCAGCGCTCGAACCACCGGAACGCGGGCCACCAGAGCGCGTACCGCCGGCGCCGCGGCCACCTGATCCACCGCTGCCCGATCCCGCACCGCCCGAGCGACCTGAACCGCCCGACCAGCCCGAACTACCGGAACCGCCCGAGTTGCCACCCCAGCCCGAACCACCGGATCCGCCCGAGTTGCCACCCCAGCCCGAACCACCGGATCCGCCCGAGCTGCCGGACCCACTCGAACCGCCTGAGCGGCCGCCCGCGATGTTCCGGCGGTTCGGCCCGCCGCTGCGTCCGGCGGAACCGCCGGATCCGGAGCGATTGCCCGGGTTCGAGCGGTTGGAGTCTGGCCGCCCACCACCTGAGCGACCGGAGCGGCCGCTGCCTCCGGAGGAACCGCGACGGTCCCCAGAGCCGGAGCGAGGATTGCGAGGTGGCGTCGCCACGATGACTCCTAACGATGCAGAAGAACAGTAAGCAGAGAGCTGAGCAGTAATCGGACAAACGTTACCGCCACCAACCACAATCCACCCCATCCAGGTACCCCCGGCGGACTGCCTCGGTGACCAACCTCCACCACAACAACCACCCCCGCCAACCGCTTCCATCCGACCCGCTGACATCGACGCGACGTACGACACGATGTAGCGGCGTTTCTGAGCAGATACGGGGCAAACGCTCCAGCGCACGCCGCGAAACCCAGGGGACGACTGCGTCGTTGGGGTGGCTTGGTACGCCGGTGGTGTCCCGCCGGCGGGATGGTGCGGCCGCCCACCGAGTGTGCTTCCGGCCGAGACGCGGTCGGAGGTGCTCGGTGGGAGTGTCTGGTGCGTACTTGGTCTGGTGCGTATTTGGTGGGGGAAATGTTAAGGGCCACCCCCGGATGGGGGTGGCCCTTAACAGTGTGAATGT
>NZ_BAAAPH010000050.1:1651-5156 GCF_039531045.1 Kribbella hippodromi
GGCTGGTGTTCCTGCCCGTATTTTGAGAACTGTATAGTGAACGCGAGCATCTTTTGTAGCGTAATTTTTGCTTTTAGTTAGTGACAAGCTACTAAGGGCAATCGGTGGATGTCTTGGCACCAAGAGCCGATGAAGGACGTTGGAGCCTGCGATAAGCCCCGGGGAGTTGGCAACCGAGCTGTGATCCGGGGGTGTCCGAATGGGGAAACCCAGCTGGCATTCTAAAGCCAGTTACCAGTGCCTGAACACATAGGGTTCTGGAGGGAACGCGGGGAAGTGAAACATCTCAGTACCCGCAGGAAGAGAAAACAATAGTGATTCCGTGAGTAGTGGCGAGCGAAAGCGGATGAGGCTAAACCATGTGCGTGTGATAGCCGGCGTGCGTTGCGTATATGGGGTTGTGGGAGCATTCAGACACTAATGCCGTGGTGTCAGAGAGTTATCAATCACTGTTGAAGTCGAATTTTCTGGAATGTTGAGCCGTAGTGGGTTATAGCCCCGTAGGCGTAAGACAGTGACTTTCGAGTGTTTTCCCAAGTAGCACGGGACTCTTGAAATTCCGTGTGAATCTGGCGGGACCACCCGCTAAGCCTAAATACTTCTTGGTGACCGATAGCGGACTAGTACCGTGAGGGAAAGATGAAAAGTACCCCGGGAGGGGAGTGAAATAGTACCTGAAACCGGTTGCCTACAATCCGTCGGAGCACTCTTCTTGTAAGGGTGTGACGGCGTGCCTTTTGAAGAATGAGCCTGCGAGTTAGTGGTGTGTGGCGAGGTTAACCCGTGTGGGGTAGCCGTAGCGAAAGCGAGTCTGAATAGGGCGTTTTAGTCGCATGCTCTAGACCCGAAGCGGAGTGATCTATCCATGGGCAGGTTGAAGCGCGGGTAAGACCGCGTGGAGGACCGAACCCACCAGGGTTGAAAACCTGGGGGATGACCTGTGGATAGGGGTGAAAGGCCAATCAAACTCCGTGATAGCTGGTTCTCCCCGAAATGCATATAGGTGCAGCGTCGTGTGTTTCTTACCGGAGGTAGAGCACTGGATGGTCTAGGGGGCTTACCGGCTTACCGAAATCAGCCAAACTCCGAATGCCGGTAAGTGAGAGCGCGGCAGTGAGACTGCGGGGGATAAGCTCCGTAGTCGAGAGGGAAACAGCCCAGATCACCAGCTAAGGCCCCTAAGCGATTGCTAAGTGGAAAAGGATGTGGAGTTGCCCAGACAACCAGGAGGTTGGCTTAGAAGCAGCCACCCTTGAAAGAGTGCGTAATAGCTCACTGGTCAAGTGATTCCGCGCCGACAATGTAGCGGGGCTCAAGCAATCCGCCGAAGCTGTGGCACTCACACAAGTACTCGGCACAGATTTTGGTCTGTGTCCAGGTGTGTGGGTGGGTAGGGGAGCGTCGTGCAGCGTGTGAAGCAGCCTAGTGATGGAGTTGTGGATGCTGCACGAGTGAGAATGCAGGCATGAGTAGCGAATGACGGGTGAGAAACCCGTCCGCCGGATGATCAAGGGTTCCAGGGTCAAGCTAATCTGCCCTGGGTAAGTCGGGACCTAAGGCGAGGCCGACAGGCGTAGTCGATGGACAACGGGTTGATATTCCCGTACCGGCACTGATACGACCCGACCGAACCCGCTGATGCTAAGCCAACGAAACCATGATGTCTTCGGATGGATTGGTGGGGTTGGTGGCCCGAGGTGGTAGTAGGTGCATTGAGGAGTGACGCAGGAGGGTAGTCCAACCGCGGCGATGGTAGGCGCAAGCTGATCCGCGGGCAAGGTGGTAGGGCGAGGCATAGGCAAATCCGTGTCTCATGATGCCTGAGAGCCGAGGCGGACCCGTTTAGGGGAAGTGGATGATCCCATGCTGCCGAGAAAAACTTCGCAGTGAGTGTCAGAGCCGCCCGTACCCCAAACCGACACAGGTGATCAGGTAGAGAATACCAAGGCGATCGAGTGAACCATGGTTAAGGAACTCGGCAAAATGCCCCCGTAACTTCGGGAGAAGGGGGACCGGATCCGTGAGGTGACTTGCTCACTGAAGCGGTGATGGTCGCAGAGACCAGGCCCAAGCGACTGTTTACTAAAAACACAGGTCCGTGCGAAGAAGTAATTCGATGTATACGGACTGACGCCTGCCCGGTGCTGGAACGTTAAGGGGACAGGTTAGCTGGTTTCGGCCGGCGAAGCTTTGAACTTAAGCGCCAGTAAACGGCGGTGGTAACTATAACCATCCTAAGGTAGCGAAATTCCTTGTCGGGTAAGTTCCGACCTGCACGAATGGCGTAACGACTTGGGCGCTGTCTCAACCATGGACTCGGCGAAATTGCATTACGAGTAAAGATGCTCGTTACGCGCAGCAGGACGGAAAGACCCCGGGACCTTTACTACAACTTGGTATTGGTGGTCGGTACAATTTGTGTAGGATAGGTGGGAGACTGTGAAGCTCGGACGCCAGTTCGGGTGGAGTCATCGTTGAAATACCACTCTGATTGTTCTGGCTGTCTAACTTTGGTCCGTTATCCGGATCAGGGACAGTGCCTGGTGGGTAGTTTGACTGGGGCGGTCGCCTCCTAAAAGGTAACGGAGGCGCTCAAAGGTTCCCTCAGCCTGGTTGGCAATCAGGTGTTGAGTGTAAGTGCACAAGGGAGCTTGACTGTGAGACAGACATGTCGAGCAGGGACGAAAGTCGGAACTAGTGATCCGGCGGTGGCATGTGGGAGCACCGTCGCTCAACGGATAAAAGGTACCCCGGGGATAACAGGCTGATCTTCCCCAAGAGTCCATATCGACGGGATGGTTTGGCACCTCGATGTCGGCTCGTCGCATCCTGGGGCTGGAGTAGGTCCCAAGGGTTGGGCTGTTCGCCCATTAAAGCGGCACGCGAGCTGGGTTTAGAACGTCGTGAGACAGTTCGGTCCCTATCCGCTGCGCGCGCAGGAGACTTGAGAAGGGCTGCCCCTAGTACGAGAGGACCGGGGTGGACGAACCTCTGGTGTGCCAGTTGTTCCGCCAGGAGCACGGCTGGTTGGCTACGTTCGGGAGTGATAACCGCTGAAAGCATCTAAGCGGGAAGCACGCTTCAAGATGAGGTCTCCCACCGGGTTAACCGGGTAAGGCCCCCAGTAGACCACTGGGTTGATAGGCCAGAAGTGGAAGCGCCGTAAGGTGTGGAGCTGACTGGTACTAATAGGCCGAGGGCTTGTCACACACACAACTCTCAAGCAAGCTGCGCTACGTAACAAGGTATGTTCGCGTTCACTGTACGGTTCCCAGGATACGGTCAACCCCAGCCCGAGTGGCTTTGTGTTGGTTGACATGTGTTCTCATAGAGTTTCGGTGGCCATAGCGTCGGGGAAACACCCAGTCTCCATTCCGAACCTGGAAGTTAAGCCCTTCAGCGCCGATGGTACTGCGACCGGGAGGTCGTGGGAGAGTAGGACGCCGCCGGACATTCACACTGTTAAGGGCCACCCCCATCCGGGGGTGGCCCTTAACATTTCCCC
>NZ_BAAAPH010000051.1:0-4874 GCF_039531045.1 Kribbella hippodromi
ACCCTCACGGCATAGGCTCCCTACCCAGCCAGTCCAACTTTCGGGGACCAGTTCAGAGGGCGGGTTGGCCCCTGAAGTTCTGAGGGGGCATGCCTCTCTCTGAGGGGCTGACCCCTGAAACGGAGGGTTGACCCCTGAAAGGGCGGATTGGGCCCTGAAGATCTGACGGGGCATGCCTCTCTCTGAGGGGCTGACCCCTGAGAGGGCGGGTTGGCCCCTGAAGTTCTGAGGGGGCAACCCGCTGTTTGAGGGGCTGACCCCTGAGAGGGAGGGGTTGGGTCGTGAAGTGAGGGGTGGGGAAGTTGGGGTGTGGACCCCATGGTTTGGGGGGCGGGCGGCGCCAAGACTGGTGGCGAGTAAGGCTGCCCGGTGGTGGTGGCCGGGGAGGCCAAGGTGATTGGTGCGGGTGTAGAGGGTGCGCGGGCGGTTGGCGCGCAGGCGAGTGGTGCACGTGTGATTGGTGCGCGGGCAAATGGTGCGCAGGCGGATGACGCGCGGGTGGATGGCGCGCAGGCGATCAGTGCGCGGGCAAATGGTGCGCAGGTGGATGGTGCGCGGGCGATCGGTGCGTGGGCAAATGGTGCGCATGCGGATGACGCGCAGACGGACGGTGCACGGGTGGGTGGTGCGCGGGTGGTTCGGGTGGTTGGGGCGGAGTGGCGGGGGGTTGGGATGCGGGCTGTTGATGTTGCGGTAGGGGTTTCCACGGTTTCGGTGGCTGATTCGGTGATTCGGGCCGTGCAGGTGATGGCGGTGGGTCGGTTGCCCGGGTTGGTGGTGGTTGATGCGGTAGGGCGGCCGGTGGCGGTGCTGCCGGGGTCGCAGGTGTTGCGGTTGAGTATTCCGGCGGCGTTTCAGGACGATCCGATGCTCGTACGGGCCGTGGACGAGCCGTCGGCGGATGTGTTCTGGCGGGAGCTGGGTGGGCTGACGGTGGGCGACTGCCTGCCGCGGCCGGTCGCGCGGCCGTTGACGGTGACCGAGGACGCGACGTTGCTGGAGATCGCGGCGTTGATGGCGCGCGGGCGGAGTCCGTTGGTGGCGGTGGTCGGGACCGGTGGCGAGTTGACCGGGGTCATCACCTTGGATCGTCTGCTCACGAGTCTGGCCGTGGCCGGGCTCGGTGACCAGCCGCCGGGGTAGGCGTGCGGCCGCTGTTCGCGCTGGCGATCTTCGGTGTCGCGTTCTTCTTCATCGCGACCGAGAAGGCCGACAAGGTCAAGGTGGTACTGATCGGTGCCGCCGCGATGCTGGTCCTCGGGCTCGCCCCGGGTACGGAGGTGTTCTTCTCCGAGCACGAGGGGATCGACTGGAACGTCATCTTCCTGCTGCTCGGAATGATGATCGTGATCGGGATCATCAAGCAGACCGGGGTGTTCGACTATCTGGGCATCTGGGCGGCGAAACGATCCAGGGGTGAGCCGTACCGGTTGATGGTGATGCTGATGATCATCACCGCCGTCGCCTCGCCCTTCCTGGACAACGTGACCACGATCATGCTGGTCGCGCCGGTCACGATCGTGGTGTGTGAACGGCTGAAGATCTCCCCGAAGCCGTACCTGATCGCCGAGGTGCTGGCGTCGAACATCGGCGGCGCCGCGACGCTGATCGGTGACCCGCCGAACATCATCATCGGGTCCCGGGCCGGCCTGTCGTTCAACGACTTCCTGGTGCACATGACGCCGATCGTGGTGATCGTGTTCGTGCTGTTCGTGATCCTGTCCAGGTTCCTGTTCCGCAAGAGCCTCAAGCACAATCCGGAACAGGTCGCCGCGGTGCTCGCGTTGCAGGAGAAGCGGGCGATTCGCGATCCGTGGCTGTTGGTACGGTGCTTGGCCGTGCTCGCGGTGATGATCGCCGCGTTCTCACTGCATTCCGTACTGCATCTCGAACCGTCGCTGGTCGCACTGGTCGGGGCCGGCGTGATGGTACTGGTCGCGAAGGCGGACGTACCTGAGGTGCTGCGTGAGGTCGAATGGGGCACGCTGGTGTTCTTCATCGGCCTGTTCGTGATGGTTTCGGGTCTGACGCACACGGGCGTGATCGAGTCGATCGGTGACTGGGCGGTGGCCGCGATCGGTGACCGGTACCTGCTGGCCGCGACCGCCTTGTTGTTCGGATCGGGCATCCTCGGCGCGTTCTTCGACAACATCCCGTACGTCGCGACGATGACGCCGGTGGTCGAAGGGGTCGTGGAGCAGGCGCCGGACCACCGGACCGGGCAGTCGTTGTGGTGGGCGTTCGCGCTCGGCGCGGACTTCGGCGGGAACGGTACGGCTGTTGCCGCGAGCGCCAATGTGGTTGCCCTCGGCATCGCTTCGCGGAGCGGGCATCACATCTCCTTCTGGCAGTTCACCCGGTACGGCGTGGTGGTGACCGTGTTGAGCATGCTGCTGGCCTGGGGGTACGTGTGGTTGCGTTACTTCGTCTGATCCGCGACCGAGCGGATCGCCTGTGGGGTGAGCTCGAACTCGGCCTTCCCGAGGTCGAGCTCACCGATCAGGACGCCCGGTACGTCGATCGTCAGCGCGCAAGTACGCAGTGCGGCGAGCGAAACCACGTCGTGCTGGGCGATCAGCCGGCGCAACGCTCTTTCGGTCTCGTCAAGCGCGAGCTCAACCGGGGTAAGCGAAACCCGGATCGCGGCGAGTGGATCGACGACCTCGATGGTGGTTTCGGCCGCGACGTGCACCTCGACGCCATCGCCGGTACGGGCGGTCACGCTCAGCGGACGGCGCGTACGGCCGCGGGCGATCCACACGTACGACTCCAGCAGCGGAATGCGTACGCTGACACCAGTCGCGAGGACACGTCGAACTACGCCGGACCGGAGTACGACGAGCCAGCGGTCGCGCGGGACCACACGCGGCTCGACCGCCGCTGCCAGAGCGAGCACCAACAGCACGATCAACGGATAGCTCGCCGCCGCATCGCCGGCCCAAAGGACGGTTGTCGCGAATCGCATCCTGCCTCCCGGAGACGTAGGACGCGGCGAGGCTCCCGCCCGCGGCCCCCTCGGCTCGCGTGGCGTGCCCCGCCGCACCTCCAGTCTGCTGCCCGGTCAACGGTGGCGGAATGAGTGCCAGCACCCACTTTCGCCGCCGTGAATGGACAACGAGGACGTCGCTGATGGACGCTGGAGGAGTGAAGACAGGAGCCGGAATGCCTTTGTACTGGCGGGTTTGCCTGATCAACGGCCTGATGTTCGTTGCCGGGACCACCGCGCTGGCGCTGGCGCCGGTGACCGTTTCGGCGACCGTGCTGCAGTCGGAGGCGGTCGTCCTGGTAGTCGGTCTGATCGGCATCGTCGTACTCAACTCGTTCCTGCTCCGCACCAGCCTGGCCCCGCTCGATCGACTCGTCCGGCTGATGGACACGGTCGATCTGCAACGCCCCGGGAAGCGGCTGTCCGAGGCCGGTGGGGGAGCGGTCGGGCATCTCGTCCACGGCTTCAACGCGATGCTCGATCGGCTGGAGAGTGAGCGCGGCCGCAGCAACGCGAAGGCGCTGGCGGCGCAGGAGGCCGAGCGGCACCGGATCGCGCGCGAGCTGCACGACGAGATCGGCCAGGGCCTGACCGCCGTGCTGCTCGGCCTGAAAGGGCTCGAGCCGGGTACGCCGCCCGAGCTGCGGCAGGCGCTCGAGGAAGTGCAGGAGACCGCACGAGCGACACTCGACGAGGTACGTAGCGTCGCGCGGCGCCTGCGCCCGGGCGTACTGGAGGATCTTGGTTTGCAAGCCGCACTTGCCGCGCTGGCGATCGACTTCTCGGCGCACGGGCTGCAAGTACGCCGCATCACCTCGCCCGGGCTGCCCGAGCTCGGATCGGAGCGGGAGCTGGTGATCTACCGCGTCGCGCAGGAAGCCCTGACCAACGCGGCCCGCCACGCCCAGGCCCGTACGGTGCACCTTTCGCTGCAACGGCACGGCGCGGCGGTCGTGCTGTCGGTCGATGACGACGGCAACGGTCTTCGTGGTGCCGAAGAGGGCACGGGCATCCGCGGCATGCGGGAGCGTGCTCTGTTGATCGGGGCCGAGCTGGCCGTCGGTCCCGGCGAGAGCGGTACGTCGGTCCGGTTGCGAGTACCGCTGGAGGCCGTGTGATCCGGATCCTGCTGGCCGACGACCACGCCCTGGTACGCCGTGGGGTGCGCCTGATCCTCGACAACGAACCGGATCTCGAGGTTGTCGCGGAAGCCGGGGACGGCGCGGAGGCGCTGGAGTTGTTTCGGAGTACGCCGGTTGATCTCGCGATCCTCGATGTGCAGATGCCGCGGATGACCGGCCTGCAGGCGGCGCGTGAGCTCTCCCGGCGGCGCGATCCACCGCGGCTGTTGATGCTGTCGATGTACGACAACGAGCAGTACTTCTTCGCCGCGTTGAAGGCCGGCGCGAGCGGTTACGTACTCAAATCGGTGGCCGACCGCGACCTCGTCGACGCCTGCCGCGCCGCCGGCCGAGGTGAATCGTTCTTGTATCCGGGCGTGATGAGCACGCTGGTGCGTGACTACGTCGACCGGGTCCGGCGCGGTGAGCGGGTGCCCGGTCAGGTGCTCACCGACCGCGAGGACGAGGTCGTCAAGCTGATCGCCGAAGGGCACCCGTCGAAGGAGATCGCCGGCATGCTCACGATCAGCATCAAGACCGTCGAACGTCACCGCGCGAACATCCTGCAGAAGCTGGGCATGCGGGACCGCACCGAGCTCACCCGCTACGCAATCCGCGCCGGCCTGATCGAGCCGTGATCGGCACCACCAACTTCCCGCCCGCGGCGTGAGCACTCCCCAAACCGGTTTGGGGTGGTTCATGGCCTGTTTCAGGGGGCGGATTCACGCGGTGGTTGCAACACCGGGTGGATTTGCTTGGTTGGACAG
>NZ_BAAAPH010000052.1:0-4392 GCF_039531045.1 Kribbella hippodromi
TAGCCGAACTACTCGTTGCTTAGACCACTGGACCCCGCCTGGGTTCTCCACTGGTGTAACGGTGGAGAACCCACAACACGGGTGGATATCCACCCGCGTGGCGCGTGGCGGGCGGCGGCCAACAAGGCGGTCGTCCAGCTTGGTCGCGGTGGTGGGGCAGGCGGTGGTGGTGAGGGGCAAGGGGTGGTGGGGGATTGTTATGTATCTCAGGATGTGGGTGGGTTTGTCAGCTGTTAGTAGTCATGACAACGCGGTCAGTTGTCTTGGTGGTGTCAGCGGCACGATCGCGTCTTGTTCGGGTGGGGGTGGGGTCGTAGTGTCGCGCCGCGCGATTCATTGGGGATGGATGGAAAGTGGGGGCTTTCCGCGGCGGAACCGGTGAGTAGGCCGGAGGTTCCAGACGGCGTGGTGCACCGTCTGCAGTCCGGCGAGGCGCAACCCGCCCAGCACCTGGTCGGACCCGCACGGCGCGGTCCGGCTGTACTCGCGAAGGGACCACACCAATGGTCTTGTTTCAGCGTTCCCGTAAACCTGCCGTCGTGCTCGGGGTCACCAGCCTCGCGGCGATGGCACTCGCCGGGCTCGGGGCATCAGCGGCCGGGGCCGCACCGAGCGCGGCGCCACCGCCACGGCCCTCGCAGGCTCAGTCGAAGGCGTACGCGGTGGACTCGGCGTCATCGCTGGTGGCCGGCCGGCCCAGTGCGTTGCACGCGTCGAAGGAGGACAAGTTCACCGCGAAACCGGTGATCTCGGAGCAGTCCGGGCTGCAGTACGTCCCGTACGAGCGCTCGTACAAGGGTCTCCCGGTGGTCGGTGGTGACTTCGTCGTCGTCACGGACGAGAAGGGCGCGGTGAAGTACACATCGGTCGCCCAGACCACCGCCGTACCCGAGCTGTCGACCACCGCCAAGGTGACCGCCACGTCCGCGCAGAAAACCGCGAACAAGCAGCTCACGAAGGTCAGTTCCACGACCACGCCGACCCTCGCGGTGTACGCGCTGAACGGCACCCCGAAGCTCGCCTGGCAGACACGAGTGAGTGGCAGCAAGGGCAAGGAGCCGTCGAGCCTCTCCGTGTACGTGGATGCGCAGAGCGGCAAGGTACTTGGTACCAAAGAGCATGTGATGGCCGGCAACGGCACAGCGGCGTACAGCGGCCCGAACCCGGTGCACTTGGACACCACGCTGTCCGGCAGCACGTACTCGATGAAGGACCCGAATACCACCAACCTGTCTTGTCAGGACGCGGCGAACAACACCACGTTCACCGGACCGGATGACAACTGGGGCAACGGCGACGCCACCAACCGGGAGACCGGCTGTGTGGACGCGCTGTACTCCGCGCAGACCGAGAAGCACATGCTGACCGACTGGCTCGGCCGCAACGGCATGGACGGCAACGGTGGCGCCTGGCCGATCCGGGTCGGCCTGAACGACGAGAACGCGTACTACGACGGTTCACAGGTGCAGATCGGTCACAACAGTGCCAACCAGTGGATCGGCTCGATCGACGTAGTGGCGCACGAGATGGGCCACGGCATCGACGACCACACTCCGGGTGGCATTTCCGGTAGCGGTACGCAGGAGTTCGTCGCTGACACGTTCGGCGCGTCCACCGAGTGGTACAGCAACCAGCCCGCCCCGTACGACACTCCGGACTTCCTGGTCGGCGAGGAGATCAACCTGGTCGGTAGTGGGCCGATCCGCAACATGTACAACCCGTCGGCGCTTGGCGACCCGAACTGCTACTCCAGCTCGATCCCGGGTACGGAAGTACATGCTGCCGCCGGTCCGGGTAACCACTGGTTCTACCTGCTGTCCCAGGGCAGCAACGGGAACCCGGCGAGCCCGACGTGCAACAGCTCTACTGTTACCGGTCTGGGGATCCAGAAGGCGATCCGGATCATGTACAACGCGATGCTGATGAAGACCAGCAGCAGCTCGTACCTGAAGTACCGCACCTGGACTCTGACTGCTGCGAAGAACCTGTACCCGGGTAGCTGCACCGAGTTCAACACGGTGAAGGCTGCTTGGGACGCGGTCAGCGTGCCGGCTCAGTCTGGTGACCCGACCTGCTCCACGTCGGGTGGCGTTACCGTCGCCAACCCGGGCAACAAGACCGGTTCGGTGGGTACGGCGCTCTCGCCCTTTACGCTGACTGCATCTGGCGGCACGTCGCCGTACACCTGGTCCGCGACCGGTCTGCCGGCTGGTGTCACTATCGGTTCGTCTACCGGCACGGTGTCGGGTACGCCGACTGCCAGCGGCACGTTCAACGTCACCGCGACGGCGACGGCGAGTGCGGGCGGATCTGGTAATACGTCGTTCACCATCACTGTCAGCGGCGGTGGCAGCACCTGCTCCGGCCAGAAGCTCGGCAACCCCGGCTTCGAGACCGGTACGGCAACACCGTGGACCGCTTCCACCGGAGTGGTCGACAACGATCCCTCCCAGCCGGCGCACGGCGGTACCTGGAAGGCGTGGCTGGACGGGTACGGCCAGACGCACACCGACAACCTGAGCCAGTCGGTGACGATCCCGGCCGGGTGCTCGGCGACGCTGTCGTTCTACTTGCACGTCGACTCGGCGGAAACCACCACGACAACGCAGTACGACAAGCTCACCGTGAAGGCGGGCTCGACCACGCTGGCGACGTACTCGAACCTGAACAAGGCGAGCGGCTACTCGCTCAAGTCGTTCAACCTGTCGTCGTTCGCGGGTCAGACCGTGACGATCAGCTTCTCCGGTAGCGAGGACGTCTCGCTGCAGACCTCGTTCGTCATCGACGACACGGGTCTGAACCTGAGCTGACCCACCAACCGGCCGCCGTACCCGATTGCGGGTGCGGCGGCCGGCCCCTTGGCTGAGCCGGTTTCCTAGCTGAGCCAGGCCCCCGAGCCGGGCCGGCCCTCAGCCGAGCTGATCCCCTGAGCCGGGCCGGGCCTCAGCCGAGCTGGTCCCAGCCTGATTGCCAGCGGGCGTGGAGCTCGTCCCGGTCGGTGTCGCCATAGGCGGAGAGGATCGCCATCGAGGCACCGTCCGGCTTCTGGCCGCCCGGCAGGATGTAGCTGAGGATCAGCAGACCGTTGCCCCAGGCATCTACTGTCAGGCCAGTCTGGTGATCGCTGGTATACCAAACCTCGCCCTTCAGCCGTTGCCCGAAAAGCTCGAGCTCGTACGGGGCTCCGGTCGGCTGTTTTGGTATACCAAGCCCGGCGATCGGTGCGGTGCCTGAGTAGAAGAGCGTGTGCCGTGGTTCGCCTGGATGGCGTTCGAGGGCGAAGCGCAGTTGGTGGAGGAAGGTGATCCAGCCTTCGGTGACATCGTCGTAGTACGCGTCCCAGTCTGGGTCCGCGCCGAGCGGTGCGCGGGTCAGGGTGATCCGCGCGCCGCCCTCGATCGGCTCGACCGCGAACACATCACCGTTCCCGAGCGTGAGTGTCGTACCGTCCTCGACCACGTCGGTGAAGTAGATCTGGTTGATCTCGTCGTCCAGTCCGCCCTCGGCGCCTTCGTACTCCCAGCCGTGCCAGTGCCGGATCTTCTCCTTGTCCCGCAGGGCGTTCCACACCGTATCCACCGGGGCGGCGACGGTGACCACGATCTTCGGCGTCATGATTCTCCTTCGGTACGGTGCTGGGTGGGCGCCTGCGATGAATCGGTACGGCGCGGTGCCGGGTGGGCGCCCGCGATCAATCGGTACGGACGACCGTCTGCGGTGTCGAACTCCTCGACCACTCGGCGAACCGCCTCGGTCAGCGCGTCGGTGAAGCGGTGTACGTCGCCCGGTTCGGCGAACCGCACTTCGGTTTCGAGGGTGAACGTCAGCAGGCGTTTGCCGTCCGCTTCTGCGGTGCTTTGCATGCGGGCCACGTCGCGTACGGTCGCGGCGGCGACTCCGACCAGGTGCTCGGCGGCGTACTGGTCCTGGATTTCTGTGAACGCCTGGCCGAGGAGCGGATCGACTACGAGTGGGTCGACGATCAGGGTTGCTGTCGCGCGCAGGATCCGCTCGGTGAGTCCGCGGCGTTGGCGCTCCTCGACCAGTTCTACGAGCCCGGCCTTCTCCAGCTCTCGCAGGTGGTAATTCACCCGTTGCCGCGGGAGGTCGAGGGTGCTCGCGAGCTGGGTGGCTGAAGCCGGCTCCCGCAACAGCTCGAGCAGCCGCCGCCGGATCGGCGACAACGCCAACCGCACCTGCTCGGAGTCCTCGACGTAACGCATACCCCCAATATCAAATTGACAGAAAAATTTGTCAAGAGCACGCTGGGTGCTGGGTGCTGGGTGCTGGGTGCTGGGTGCTGGGTGCTGGGTGCTGGGTGCTGTGCGGTGGTGCTGTGCGGTGGTGCTGTGCGGTGGTGCTGTGCGGTGGTGCTGTGCGGTGGTGCTGTGC
>NZ_BAAAPH010000052.1:4485-4686 GCF_039531045.1 Kribbella hippodromi
GCTGTGCGTCTGGTGGGTTGGGATTTTGGTGGCGGGGTGGTGGGTGGGTCGGGCAGCATGGCGGGGTGACGGGTCTGGGGCCGCAGTTGCCGGTGGGTACGCAGGTGGTGCTGCGGGGGGCCGTGCCTGACAGTCAGGGTGGTACTGTGGGCTTGACCCGTTTCGACGGACAGGGTCGATGTGAGGTGGTCAGGCTATCTG
>NZ_BAAAPH010000053.1:0-1777 GCF_039531045.1 Kribbella hippodromi
TTCTTCGGTGGCGGTTGGGAGGACCTTGTGCAGGTCGCCGACGACGCCGAAGTCGACCAGCTCGAAGATCGGGGCCTCGGGGTCCTTGTTGACCGCGACGATGGTCTTCGAGGTCTGCATCCCGGCGCGGTGCTGGATCGCGCCGGAAATCCCGGCCGCCACATACAGCTGCGGTGACACGGTCTTGCCGGTCTGACCCACCTGGTACGCGTGCGGGTACCAGCCCGAGTCGACGGCCGCGCGGGAGGCGCCGACCGCGGCACCGAGCGAGTCCGCGAACGCCTCGATCGGACCGAAGTCACCACCGGTACCGCGGCCACCGGACACGATGATCGCGGCCTCGGTCAGCTCCGGCCGGCCGGTCGCCGCACGCGGCTTGGACTCGGTGATCCGCGCGGTCTTCGCGGCGTCGGAGATCGTCACGTCGAACTCCTCCACCTCCGGCGAGGTCTCGGCGGCCTCGGGGGTCGCGGCGTTCGGCTTGACCGTGATGATCGGCGTGCCGTGGGTGACCTTCGACTGCACAGTGAAGTTGCCCGCGAACACCGACTGGGTAGCGACCGCACCGCCGGCACCACCCTCGGCGGCCTGGACGTCGACGGCGTCGGTGATCAGGCCGGAGTCCAGCTTGACCGCGAGCCGGGCGGCGATCTCCTTGCCCTCGGCGTTCGACGAGATCAGGATCGCGGCCGGCTCGACCTTGGCCGCGACCTGCTGCAGCGCCTCCGCCTTCGGCGCCACCAGGTACTGCGTGAGCTCCGGGTTCGAGAGCGCGATCACCTTCGTCGCGCCGTACTGCCCGAGCGCCGGCAGCGCGGCCTGCACCTCAGCGTCACCGGAGCCGATGAAGACGGCGACCGGCTCGCCCAGCCGGCGGGCGATGGTGAGGAGCTCGGCGGTGGTCTTGCGGACCGTGCCCCCTGGGTTGTCCGTGTGGTCAACGAGAACCAGAACCTTCGACATACCAGACATGGATCAGCCGCTCCTCAGAGGAACTTGTTCGTGGACAGGAACTCGACCAGTTGATGCGCACCGCTCCCGGCAGCACCGTCCTCATCGGTGACGATCGTGCCGGCAGTCCGCGCCGGACGGGCGGTCACCTCGACCACCTCGGTCCACGCGCCCGAGCCACCGACCTGCTCGGCGGTAAGCTCGAGGTCGGCCAGCGACCAGGTCTCGACCGGCTTCTTCTTCGCGGCCATGATGCCCTTGAACGACGGGTACCGCGGCTCGTTGGCCTGGTCGGACACCGACAGCACCAGCGGCAGCGTGCCCTCGACGGTGTCGCTCGCGGTGTCGCCGTCGCGGCGAATCCGGACGGTCTGCCCGTCGACGGTCACCTCCGAGCCCAGCGTCACGGCCGGCAGGCCGAGCCGCTCCGACACCATCGCCGGCACCACCCCCATGCCGCCATCGGTCGAACCCATCCCGAACACGACCAGGTCGGCCTCGAGCTTGGCCAGCGCCTTGGCCAGGATCAGCGACGTCGCCACCGCGTCCGAACCGTGGATCGCGTCGTCGACCACGTGCACACCCGCGTCGGCGCCCATCTGCAGGCCCTTCTTCACCGCGTCGGCAGCCTGATCCGGGCCAACCGTGAGAACGGTCACCTCGGCATCCCCGGCTTCCTTCACGGTGAGCGCGGTCTCGACGGCATACTCGTCCAGCTCGGACAGCAGCCCGTCGACACCCGCCCGGTCCACCGTGTTGTCTTCCGTACGGAAGCGGCGGTCCGCGGTGGCATCCGGCACGAACTTCGCGCAGACGACGATCTTCA
>NZ_BAAAPH010000054.1:0-1600 GCF_039531045.1 Kribbella hippodromi
CCGTCTCACCCACCCCGCCCGGCCGGCCCCGCCCGACCTCGCCCCGGCCCGCCCCACCTAACCTCGCCCCGCTCCACCCCGCTCCGGCCCGCTCCGCGTCGCCCCGCTCCGGGCCGCCCCACGCCGCCCCGCGCCGCCTCGCCCCGCCGGTAGTATCTCTTGCAACTGTTGCAAGAGATGGTGCAGGGAGGATCTGATGGTTGCGATCGGCTCACCCACCTGGGTCGAGCGGACCGGCGGCGCGTTGAGCCCGCTGGATCAGCTCCGCTTCATCACCCAGGCAATCACCCGAGAACTCAAAGCCCTACGCCAACGCCCAGACGGGTCCGCCTCGGCGAGATCCCGCTCAGCCGACCGCGCAGGCGCCGTACTGACCGCAGATCAGCTCCCGCCAGGCACACCAATCGCGCGGCACATCACCGCGTACGCGACTGCCCACCTGCCTGACCCCCTGTTCCAGCACTCACTGCGCTCCTGGATCTGGGCCTGCATGCTCGGCGACCTGGACCACCTCACCTACGACACCGAACGCCTGTACGTAGCCGCCCTCCTCCACGACATCGCCCTAACCAACCCTCCCCCAACCCCACCCACCCAGACGACGCGAACCACTCGGACGACTTGGGCACCCTGGGCGACTCGAGCGACTCGAGCGACTCAGACGACTCGGGCAACTCGCGGGGCTCGGGCGACTCGGACCGCTCGGACAACTTGGGCGACTCGGATGGCTGAGGCGACTCGGGCGACTCGGGCGACTCGGATGGCTGAGGCGGCTCGGGCGACTCAGACGACTCGGGTGACTCAGACGACTGAGGCGACTCAGCCGCCGCAGCAGCCCCCGCCGCAGACTCCGCCGACGCAGCCGAGCGCTCGGTCGAAGCCCGGGCGCGAGGCGTACTGTTTCGCCGTCCAAGGAGCGACCATCGCACGTCAACTGGTCCTCGACGCAGGCGCATCCCGCCCGTACGCCGACACCGTGGCCGACGCGATCGCGGCACATTTCAACATCACCGTACCCACCTCCTGGGGCGCCGAGGCCCACCTCCTACACGCCGGCACCCACCTGGACGCAGCCGGCACCCGCCGCTCCGAACTCGCGCCTTCCACCGTGGCCGAGGTACACACCCGAGCACCCCGCACAGATTTCACCACCCACTTCCTCACCGCCATGCAACAAGAAGCCACCACCCACCCCACCTCCCGAGCCGCCATCCTCTGGCACCTAGGCATGCCCCGAACCCTCCGCCGCCACGACCAACACCTGTAAACCCGCACCCCGCCAGGAAGTACCAGTGCATCCCTAGTGCACCTCGGCGATGAATGCGTCAGCCACTCCGGCCCAAGCGCACTCACACTCCCGCGTACACCGTCCCGCCAGCGCACTACCTGTCCGCCTGCAGCCCACCCAACCCCGCCCACACCACCGCAACCCAACCCCATCCCCGCACCCACCCCAACCTCCCCGGCCCCCGCCACCGCCAGCGCCGCCCCGGCAGGCACCATCCGCCTCCGCTCCATTTCAGACGTTCACCTCCGAAATTGCCCGGCGGGGTCCAGTGGTCTAAGCAACGAGTAGTTCGGCTAGTGCTTGGGCTGGGGT
>NZ_BAAAPH010000055.1:0-1325 GCF_039531045.1 Kribbella hippodromi
GGCGGGGTCCAGTGGTCTAAGCAACGAGTAGTTCGGCTAGTGCTTGGGCTGGGGTTTTGAGGTTGAGTGTAGGGCGGGGTCGTTGGTTGAGGGTGGTGGCGATCCGGTCGAGGTCGGCGGCGGTGTGGGTTGAGAGGTCGGTGCCTTTGGTGAGCCAGTGCCGTAGGAGCCGGTTGGTGTTCTCGTTGGTGCCGCGTTGCCAGGGTGAGTGCGGGTCGCAGAAGTAGACGGGCATGTCGAGGTCGAGTTGGATGCGCCGGTAGGCGGCGAGTTCGCGTCCGCGGTCCCAGGTCAGGGAGCGGCGCAGGTGGTCGGGCAGTTTGCGCATTTGGGTGATCATGGCTTCGGCGAGGGTGTCGGCGTCGTGCTGGCCGGGTAGGTGCAGCAAGAGGGTGAACCGGGTGGTGCGCTCGACCAGGGTGCCGACCGCGGAACGATTGGCGGACCCGATGATCAGGTCGCCTTCCCAATGTCCTGGCACGGCCCGGTCGGCGGCCTCGGCGGGGCGCTGGCTGATCGTGAACGCTTCCCGGTACGGGTTCCGGGTTTGGCGCTGGTCGCCGCCGCGGGGTTTGCGCGCTGCTCGGCGCAGGCTCAGCTGCCGGTGCAGGTCCTGGCGCAGCTGGCCGCGGGTCTGCACATACAGCGCCTGGTAGATGGTTTCGTGCGACACACGAGCCATCTTCTCCTCGATGCTGGTCCCGGGGTGATCGTGGCGCAGGACCGCCGCGATCAGGCCCGGTGACCAGCCGGCGTCCATCCAGTCGGTGATCCGGCCACACAGCCCCGGATCGGCGGCCAGCTTGAACTCTTTGGGCCGTCGCCGTCGCTCATGAGCGGCACGGTGGGCTACCGGTGCCCAGTACGACCCGTCCCGGCCGCGGTTACGGGCCACCTCCCGCCAGACCACCGACTTGTCCCGCCCGATCGCCGCACCGATCCCGGCATACGACAACCCCTGCCGCAACAGCACCGCGATCACCGCCCGGTCCTCACTGCTCAACGCCCGCCGCCCTCCCGGCACTGCTCCCGGCGCTCCCGCGACCCCACCCGGCACTGCTCCCGGCACTGCTCCCGGCACTGGCGCTGGGGCGCTGCCCGGCAACCCACCAGCCCTGTTCTGCCGCAACGATGGCTCCACAAGCCCCGATGTTCGCCACCACAACGAACCCGTATCCCACGACACGCCGACCGCCGAGGCCGCCGACTGCACCGACCACCCACCACACACCAACGCGAAAAACCCATCCCGCACCTCAAACGGATACCTCATCGGCATACACAACACCCTCCATCAGGCGTTGCTTAGACCGATGGACTCCGCC
>NZ_BAAAPH010000056.1:0-1315 GCF_039531045.1 Kribbella hippodromi
GTGGGCTTGACCCGTTTCGACGGACAGGGTCGATGTGAGGTGGTCAGGCTATCTGCTCGGCCGTGACCGTGATGGTGGATTCGTACTCTGTAGGGCTGAGGTAGCCGAGGGTGGAGTGGCGTCGGCGGGTGTTGTACCAGCCCTCGATGTAGTCGAAGATCGCGCTGGTGGCGGCCTTGCGGGTCGGCCACGCGCGGCGGTGGATCAGCTCGGTCTTCACAGTGGCGAAGAAGGACTCTGCCACGGCGTTGTCCCAGCACTGACCCTTGCGACCGACCGACAACGTCACGCCCAGATCCCTTGCCAGGTTGGCGAACTGGGCCGAGGTGTACTGACAGCCCCTATCGGAGTGGAACACCAGGCCGGGCGCGGGGCGGCGCCGGTTGGTCGCGTCGGTGAGCGCGTCGGCGACCAGGCCGGTGCGCAGATGGTCAGCGACGGCCCAGCCGACGACCCGGCGCGACGCGAGATCGATCACGGTGGCCAGGTAGAGCCAGCCTTGCCAGGTATGGATGTAGGTGATGTCACCGCACCAGCGGGCGTCCAGCGTCGCGGGCTGGTCGGGGTCGATGTCGAAGTCGCGGCCGATCAGGTCCGGGCGGGTGGCTGCGGCCGGGTCGGCGGTGGTGGTCTTCTTCCATCTTCGTGGGGTTCGCCCGTACCGGTCCGCGGCCCGCATCAGCCGGACGACCCGTTTACGGGAGCATCGCTCGCCTTGGGCCCTCAGCTCGTGGTGCACGCGCGGTGAGCCGTAGGTGTGGCGGGACTCGTCGTGGATCTCGACGATCTTGCCGGTCAGTTCGGCGTCGCGCTGCTCGCGCACCGAGGGGCCGCTGGTGCGGTCGGCGTAGTAGGCGGAACGGGAGACCTGCAGCAACTCACACGCCCGCTTCACGCTGTGGTCGCCCGCCTTCTCCGCCTCGATGAACGGGTAACAGTTCACCGGGTCTCCTTCGCGAAGAAAGCCGTGGCCCGCTTGAGGATCTCGACATCCTCACGCAGCCTGCGAGCCTCCCGCCGTAACTGGTTGAGCTCTTCTCGCTCGCTCGTGGTCAACCCGCCGTCACCGGTGCCGGCGTCACGCTCGGCCTGATTCAGCCACTGCCGGACCGCGGTCTCGGTCAAATCGAAATCCTTCGCGACCTGACCCACCGACCGGTCGCCACGCTGGCACAGCTCGACGATCTCGGCCTTGAGCTCAGGCGTGAACGAACGACGAGGCCGCGGCTTCTTCTTGCCCATGGACTCCATGATGAACATCCTTCCGGAGCACAAGCTCCTGATCTCGGATGTCCGTCAAAACGGGGCAGCCCCA
>NZ_BAAAPH010000057.1:0-1288 GCF_039531045.1 Kribbella hippodromi
GGGTGTCCCTATGGGTTTCGTCAAGCGGCTGATGGGGTTGGGTGTTGGTAGAGGGTGCCGGTGCGGAGCATGGCGTGGAGGACGTCGACGCGTCGTCGTGCGAGGCAGATGAGGGCGGCGTTGTGTTTCTTTCCGGCTGCTCGTTTGCGGTCGTAGTAGGCCCTGCTGGTTGGGTCCGACAGTGCTGCGAACGCTGCGAGGAAGAAGGCTCGCTTGAGCTGCTTGTTGCCGCCTCGGTTGGGGTGTTCGCCCCGGATCGAGGTGCCGGAGCGGCGGGTGACGGGTGCGAGTCCGGCGTAGGCGGCGAGGTGTCCGCTGGTCGGGAAGGCTGTGCCGTCGCCGATTTCGAGCAGGATGCGGGCTCCGGTCCTGACGCCGATGCCGGGGATCGAGGTCAGGACCTTGGCAAGAGGGTGTGCATCGAGTATCTCCTCGATCTGGCGGGCTGCCTCGGCTCGTTGGGTCAGGAGCCCGCTCAGTGTGGTGGCGAGTTGGGGCAGGACGAGTTCGGCGGCGCGGGTGCCGGGGACGGTGACGGTCTGTTCGGTGAGGGCTTGCTGGACGGCGTCGACGAGCTTGTCGTAGGAGCGTGGTGCTCGGGTCTTGGTGGCGGTGACGAGCTGGCGTCGGGTGGCGCCTGCGAGTCCTTGGGGTCCGCCGAACCGGGTCAGCAGCTCGAGCACGGCGGGGTGCTGAATCTTGGGGCCCAGGACGCGTTCCAGGGCGGGGTGGATCTGGGTGAGCAAGCCGCGGATGCGGTTGCTGATCCGGGTGACCTCGCCGGCCAGGTCGTCGTCGTAGCCGACGATGACTTCCAGGTCGGCCAGTGCGTCGTCGCCGGTGTCGACGCGGCGCAGCGCGTGCGGCATCGACCGGGCCGCTTCGGCGATCACGTAGGCGTCACGCGCGTCGGTCTTCGCGTTTCCTGGGTGCAGGTCGGCGATGCGGCGCATCGCCAGCCCGGGCAGGTAAGCGACATCGATGCCCAGATCACGCGCGACCGTAACCGCGAGAGCTCCGATCGAGGCCGGCTGATCGACCACCACCAGCACCAGCCCGCGCGCCGACAACGCCTCGAACACGGCACGGATCTTCGCCTCCGACTGCGGCAACGGCTTGTCATGCACCCGCTCACCGTCGCCGTCCAGACCGCAGGCGTGGTGTTCTTCCTTGCCGACGTCCAGCCCCAAGAACACGGCGTACTCGCGACGGCTCACAGACCGCCCCTTCCTCGTCGAATCCACTGGCCGATCAGATCAGGCGAAGGATGCCGGCACCCACGTTACGA
>NZ_BAAAPH010000058.1:0-1272 GCF_039531045.1 Kribbella hippodromi
TTCACGCGGTGGTTGCAACACCGGGTGGATTTGCTTGGTTGGACAGTAGCTTGTCGAGGGCTTCGGCGGGGGTGCGCCAGTGGAGGCGTTTGCGGGGCCGGTTGTTGAGTTCAGCGGCGACTTTGTCGAGGTAGCCAGGTCCCCACTTCGACAGGTCGGTGCCTTTGGGGAAGTACTGGCGCAGCAGCCCGTTGGTGTTCTCGTTGGTGCCGCGCTGCCAGGGTGAGTGCGGGTCGCAGAAGTAGATGTCCAGCCCGGTCACGTCGGCGATCCGGACGTGGTTGGACATCTCGCTGCCCTGGTCCCAGGTCAGGGTCCGGCGCAGTTGCTCGGGCAGTTCTGTCATCTTGTGGATCATCGCCTCGGCGACGGTGTCGGCGGTGTGGTCGCCGCGCAGGTGCAGCAGGAGGGTGAACCCGGTGGCCCGCTCGACCAGGGTCCCGATCGCCGAGCCGGAAGCGGTCGATCCCAAGATCAGGTCGCCTTCCCAGTCGCCGGGCACCGCCCGGTCCTCGACCTGTTTGGGGCGCTCGGCGATGTTGACCATGCCCGGGATCCGTCCCCGCCGTTCCCCCTCGGCACGACGCGGTTTCCGCAGCGCCCGGCCGGTGCGAAGATGCTTGACCAGTTCGCGTTTCAGCGCGCCGCGGCCCTGCACGTACAGCGCCTGGTAGATGGTCTCGTGTGACACCCACATCTCCGGATCGTCGGGGAAGTCCTCGCGCAGCCGGCCCGCGATCTGCTCAGGACTGTGATTCTCCTCCAACCGGGCCTGGACCTCACGCCGCAGCGCCAGGTTCGTTGCCAGCCTCGCATCCCTGGGCCGCCTGGCCCGCTCATCGGCGTCGGCCTGGGCCATGGACGCCCGGTACGGCAGCCGATGCCGGTCGCCGGGTGCACGCTGATGCTTGACCCGGCGCAGCTCGCGGCTGATCGTGCTCGGAGCACGACCCAGCTGCCGCGCGATCTCCCGCACCCCGCTGTTCGCGGCTGACAGCAGCCCGATCTCTTCACGCTCAGCGAAACTCAACGATCGCGTCCGCCGCCCCGCCGCCAGCTGTGGCATCACCCCACCACGCTCACCGACCCACCGATGCCCCTTGTTACGCGACACGCCGACCGCCGCCGCGGCCTCCTCAACCCCCAGCCCCGCACGCACCTCGTTCCAAAACCTGTACTCCAACTCCACCGGCAACCGAGGACGACCAACACGAGCACCCATCACAACACCCCTTCAACCGACAGGTGTTGCAATCACCCCCTGAACCCGCC
>NZ_BAAAPH010000059.1:0-1122 GCF_039531045.1 Kribbella hippodromi
CTACCAACACCCAACCCCATCAGCCGCTTGACGAAACCCATAGGGACACCCCCCGAAACCAGCGCCCCCACCCCCGCGCACCCAACATCCACCCAAGTCACCCACCCCACCACACCAAACAACCACAGCCCCAAACCCACCCGCGCCCGCCAGCCATACCCACGAGCCACCCGCGCCCACCAACCCCCATGAGCCACCCGCGAGGCACCCGCGCCCACCAACCCCACCCATGAGCCACCCGCGAGGCACCTGCGCCCGCCAACCACACCCCTGAGCCACCCGCGACGACAACCCCCACCGAACAGCCCGACGCAACAACCTCCCACCCGACCCACCACCGTTTGAGAGGTGAACCCCTACCGTTGCCCGTTCACGCCCCGCATGCCAGTGGCGAAGGGGCGTTTCCAGAGGTTCACCCCTCAAATGCCAGCGACCGCACCCACCACCGGCGCAGCCGACTGCCCGGCCGGGCCGAGCGCTGACAGCGACACTGGTCGCACCACAGCAGACCAGCCAACCGCGCTCGCCAACCCCACCGGCGACCTGACCGCACTGGGCACCCCCGCCGGCGAGCCACCGCCCAAGCACACCCCCGCCGGTGAGCCGACCGGCACTGGACACCCCCGCCGGTCAGCCCACCGGCCTCACCACCTAACACGGCCGGAGCACCTGACCCGACGCATCCCTTACCCGCCCCCGCTCT
The DNA here is from genome assembly GCF_039531045.1 of Kribbella hippodromi. NCBI lineage: Bacteria > Bacillati > Actinomycetota > Actinomycetes > Propionibacteriales > Kribbellaceae > Kribbella > Kribbella hippodromi. The sequence goes on from NZ_BAAAPH010000059.1 coordinate 704, forward strand.
CCGAGGCTTGCCCCCTGAAGTGGAGGGTTGCCCCCTGAAAATTCCAGGGGCCAACCCTCCACCTCAGGGGCCGACCCCGCAGACGGAGCGTTCGCAGTCGGCCAGGGCGCGAGCGGGCATCGTCCTCGACATCTGACCGAGCTACCGCCTTAGGTAACCCCAGCCGGTGAGCTAATCCTCCAACCCAGCCCCTGCTGGTGAGCTGACCACACTGGGCAACCCCAGCGGGCGAACCGACCACCCAGGGCAATCCCGACTCGTGAGTGAACCGCCGAACCCAACCCCAGCTGGTGAGCCGACCGCTCAACCCAACCCCAGCTCGTGAGCTAACCGCACTGGACAACCCCAGCACGCGAGCCGACCACCCAACCCAACCCCAGCTCGTGAGCCAACCGCCCAACCCGACCCCAGCTGGTGAG
>NZ_BAAAPH010000060.1:0-1061 GCF_039531045.1 Kribbella hippodromi
CTGGGGGTGGTGCTTGGTTTTGTGGGGGCGGTGGTGGGGGCGGTTGAGGTTGTGCGGGTGGGTTCGGTGGTTCGGGTGGTGCGGGTTGGGTCCGCGGTTGGCTGGGTGGTGGGGGTGTCGACGGTGGTGCTGGGGGTTTGGCCTACGTCGCCGGTTGCGGGGAGGTCGTTGGACTTGTTGCGCAGGAGGATGCCTGCTACTACCGAGCCTGCTAGTACGACTGCGGCTAGGGCGGCTACGAGAAGGGGTTTCCTGGCGCGTCGGGCGAGGGTTGCGGTCGCACTTGGCTTTTTGTTTACAGCACCTGCATGAGTGTTGGTACCTGCGCCTGAGCCTCCGCCGGTACCTGCGCCTCCGTTAGTACCCGCACCTGAACCGCCGGTGGTACCTGCACCGGTGCGCGCGCCTGCTGCACCGGCAGCAGCTGTACTGGTGGCTGTGCTGGTGCCGGGTGTGGTTCCGGTGGGAGTTCCTGCGTCGGTGACGGTGTTGGTGGGGGTGCCGGCTGCCGATGGGCCGAAGGCGGCAACACCGGCTTCCGCACCAGCAGCTCCGGCAGCAGCCGCGCCCGGAGCGCCAAGAGCAGCTGCGCCCGCGGCACCACCAGTGACTGCGCCCGCGGCGCCTGCGACGGTTGGGGCGTTGGCGGCTGTGGCACCAGCAGTCCCGGCGGTCCCCGCGGACCCGGCAGTCCCGGCGGAACCGGTGGTCCCCGCGGTCCCCGCGGCACCCGCGGCACCCGCGGCACCCGCGGCACCCGCGGCACCCGCGGCTCCGGCGGCTCCGGCGGTTCCGGCGGCTCCGGCGGGGAAGGGCTTGGTGGGAGAGGCTTCGGCGGAGAGGGCTGTGGTGCTGCCGGGTGTATCCGTGCCGGCGGCTTGAAGCCCTGAGGCAGGCGTGCCGTCGGCTGGCGTACCGAGAGCAGGCGTACCGGCGGCGGGGGTCCCGGCCGCTGGGGCGCCGACGGCGGGGGTGCCGAAGGGCGTCGGGTGCGCAGAAGGGGTGCCGAGGGGCAGGGTGTGCGCTGAGGGGGTGCCGAAGGGGGGTGTGGGGGTTGGTGG
>NZ_BAAAPH010000061.1:0-1035 GCF_039531045.1 Kribbella hippodromi
GGTGATGGTGATCGTGATGGTGATGGTGGCCGGGTGGGTGAGGTGAGTGAGCTGGAGCGGTTGCGTCGCGAGAACGAGCGGTTGCGGGCCGAAAACGCCTACCTGGGAAAATTGCGTGCCTTGAGAGCCCAGCAGCGACGCTGAAGGCGCAGGCCGTCATCGCTCTCAAGGCTGACCACCGTCTCGAGGTACTGCTGGAGGTCGCCGGCCTGGCCCGGTCGACGTTCTTCTACCACCAGGCCCGCCTCGCTTCGCCAGAGCCACGCGCGGCTCTGAAGACCGCCATCCGTGAGGTGTTCGAGAAGAACAAGGCCCGTTACGGGCATCGTCGCGTCCACCGCGATCTGGTGACCGCCGGGTGGCGGGTCGCGAAGAAGACCGTCCTGGCGCTGATGCGGCGCCTCGGGCTGGTCTGTCTGGTCCGGCGCCGCCGCCGCTACAACTCGTTCAAAGGCCAGGTCGGCAAGACCGCCCAGAACCTGCTGGCCCGCAACTTCACCGCGACTGCTCCGAACCGCAAGTGGGTCACCGATGTGACCGAGTTCGGCATCGCCGGGCGCAAGCTCTACCTGTCACCGGTCATGGATTTGTTCGACCGCCAGATCGTCGCCTACTCCGTCAGCGACTCACCTAACCTGCAACTCACCAACTCCAGCCTGCAACAAGCACTCACCACCCAGCGCCCCGGCCACGGCCTGCTGGTCCACTCCGACCAGGGCTTCCAATATCAGCACAACTCCTGGCAAGCCCTGCTCACCGCCGCCGGCGCGACCCAGTCGATGTCCCGCAAAGCCAACTGCTACGACAACGCCATCATCGAGAACTTCTTCGGACACCTCAAGGAAGAACTCTTCCACCACACCACCTTCACCAGCGCCGACGCGTTCACCACCGCACTCGCCGACTACATCAACTGGTACAACAACCACCGCACCTCAACAACACTCAAGGGCCTGAGCCCGGTGCAATACCGGACCCAGACCCTCACGGCATAGGCTCCCTACCCAGCCAGTCCAACTTTCGGGGACCAGTTCA
>NZ_BAAAPH010000062.1:0-571 GCF_039531045.1 Kribbella hippodromi
CTTGGCTCACAGAACGACATGGCTACGATCCGACTTCACTGTTTCCAATATAAACAAATCCAACATTATTTGAATATCCAGATAAATATATTGCATTTATTTGATTTCCTAATGGCCCAGTTGTAGAAATTTGTTGAATTGTATTTCCAAAAGTATCAAAATTTGATAATGGTTCATTTCCGTTAAAATAAATTAAGAATACATTTTTTCCATTATCATATTGTGCATAAGTCTGAGATAAATCCGATCTCAGTCCAGTATAAGGATATTGAATTGAATTTCTTACAAACATATAAATTGTAATTGAAGAATTTGCGGGAATTGAAATTGGTAAATTAATCCAGATATAAACGTTTGATAAATTGGAATTATAACTTTCAATCCAAGCATATAATGGTGTTTGACACTGAGAATCTAAGCAAAATTGTAAATTAAGTAATTGTGAAGGACTAGAAATTATGTTTGATAAATTCAAAATTAGCAATTGTTGAAATGGACTTGAAGTTGGATCAGGTTGAGAAGTCGGATCGTAGCCATGTCGTTCTGTGAGCCAAGGAGTTGGTCTTGTGAG
>NZ_BAAAPH010000063.1:0-511 GCF_039531045.1 Kribbella hippodromi
GGTAGCCGTACCGGAAGGTGCGGCTGGATCACCTCCTTTCTAAGGAGCATTCGGCGCCCGGCTGCAGAGTTTCTCTGAGTCTGGTGCCTATTCATCACTGCCCGAGCGTACGTCTCGGGGTGATGGTGCTTCGGAATGTGGAACATTGACCATTAGGTCTGGAACTTGGATGGTTCGAGTTAGTACTGCACATCTCTTCGGGGGTGCGCGTGGAACGCGAGACGATGTCGAGGGAAGGATCGAGGCGCGCTGTTGGGTCCTGAGGAATCGGACCTGGCCAACGGAGCTTGATGCTCTGGGGGTTGGGACTGTTTCTTCTAGGGTCACGGTCATACTCGTTGTGGGTGTGGTTGGTGGCTGGGGCCGGCTCTCATCAAACCGTTGGTGTGGGTGTTGTCTGCTGGGTGTGTTGTTTCCCTGGTGGGTGATGCTGGCTCGACAGGTGGTGGTTTGGGGCTGGTGTTCCTGCCCGTATTTTGAGAACTGTATAGTGAACGCGAGCATCTTTTGT
>NZ_BAAAPH010000064.1:0-506 GCF_039531045.1 Kribbella hippodromi
ACAAAAGATGCTCGCGTTCACTATACAGTTCTCAAAATACGGGCAGGAACACCAGTTCACCTTCACCACTTACCGACAAAGCATGCCCGCCAGGGAAACAACACACCCAACAAACACACCCACCAACAGTCTGGTGAGAACCGGCCCCAGCCACCAACCACACCCTCACGAGTGTGACCGTGACCCTAGAAGAAACAGTCCCAACCCCCACAACACTTCCGTGTCCTGTTGGTTAGGTCCGATTCCTCAGGACCCAACAGCGCGCCTCGGCTCATCACCTGTCCCTCACTCACGTTCCACGCATCCACTCCCCAAAGGGAAGCCTCAGCAGTACTAGCTCGCTCGAGCAGACTCCGAACCTAATGGTCAATGTTCCACATTCCGAAGCACCATCGCCCCAGGACATTCGCCTAGGAAACGATGAATGGGCAGGCACTCTCGCGAGCGACCTGCCGAATGCTCCTTAGAAAGGAGGTGATCCAGCCGCACCTTCCGGTACGGCTACC
>NZ_BAAAPH010000065.1:0-500 GCF_039531045.1 Kribbella hippodromi
AACCGCCCAACCCGACCCCAGCTGGTGAGCCAACCGCTCAACCCAACCCCAGCTCGTGAGCTGACCGCCCAACCCGACCCCAGCGAAGCCGAGCGAAGCGATGGCGCAACGGGGGTGCGGGTGGCGGAGCCCCCGCCCGCGGCAAGCGCAGCGCAGCCGCACAACACGACGAAGGCGAGGCGGTCAGCGCAGGTAACTGCGCGACACACCTCGCCCATCGCCTTCGTGGACGATACTGGGATCGAACCAGTGACCTCTTCCGTGTCAGGGAAGCGCGCTACCGCTGCGCCAATCGTCCAAGCTGTTGAGGTGGAGACGGGATTCGAACCCGTGTACACGGCTTTGCAGGCCGTTGCCTCGCCTCTCGGCCACTCCACCACAGAGGCCGTGCCATCTTCGAGGAAGGTGACTCGCCGAATCCTCTCCGAGCGGACGACCGGGTTCGAACCGGCGACCTCAACCTTGGCAAGGTTGCGCTCTACCAACTGAGCTACGTCCGC